>JABIXB010000038.1 GCA_018666805.1 Rhodospirillaceae bacterium
AGAGCTTTGTGCGCGGCATTGGGCGCTATCTCCGCTGCGCCGAGCGCACGGCGGCGTGCATTGTAAAAATCGTGAACGCGCATCGGATCTTTGGCGAACGCCTCCGGCGTGGCGACATCCTCGATGCTGTTTTTCTCCCAGATGCCGCCTGTGTCGCGGAATGTTTCGATGCCGGATTCGGCCGAGATTCCGGCGCCGGTAAGAATGAAGATATTTCCACGGTTAAATGTGGCGGTGGTCATTCGCCGATGATCTTTACCAGCACGCGCTTACGTCGCCGGCCGTCGAATTCACCGTAGAAAATTTGTTCCCAGGCGCCGAAGTCGAGCTCTCCGTTGGTGATGGCGACGACCACTTCCCGCCCCATGACCTGGCGCTTGATATGGGCGTCGGCATTGTCTTCGCCGGTATCGTTATGGCGGTATTGTGCCAGCGGCGCGTGCGGCACGAGGGTTTCGAGGAATTTTTTGTAATCATGATGCAGGCCGGATTCATCGTCATTGATGAAAACGGAGGCGGTGATGTGCATCGGGTTGACCAGCACCAGCCCTTCCTGAATGGCGCTCTCATCGATACAGGCGCGGACATCGGCGGTGATGTTCACGAATTCCATGCGCTCGGGCAGGTTGAGGGTCAATTCCTTACGGTAGGATTTCATGGCGATCAGGTGAAAAGTGTTAGAACGCCGGTGTAGGTGTAGAGGCGATGATGCGATATTTCGCCGTTGCAGAAAAATCCGACAAGCGGCACATCGCCGAGTTCGCGCTCAATTATTTTCAGTTCCTGCGACGCATCGCCGAACATGTTCGGGCCGCGCGCCAGGCAGGAAAAGTAGAGGCCGCCCTTGGCCGGTGCATCGAGGCGCTTTTTCAAATCTGTCAGCATGCGCACCATGTCCGCTTCGGCTGCTTCAGCGTCGCGGCGGCAAAACTGGATCGTTTGCCCGGTCTCCACCAATTCACCAATAGCAATAAGATTACGCTCGACATCGATGCCCGCCAGGTTGCGCACCAAATAGTCTCCGGTGTCGGAATGGGCAATGGGAAGGGCGGCGAAAATATAGCCGGCGACGCGTTGCAGATCGCGCGCCAATAATTCGCCGATATCCTCTTTGAAGACTTCGAGCGCCGGGCGGCCGTCGAGCTCCATCAGGACGTTGTCCTCGCACGCGGTTATCTCGTGCCGCTCGGCAATCGGCATGCAGCTTTGGCTGAGCGCCGTCACCACCGGGATGTCACCGGCGAGCAGGACTCCCGATACGCCGGCACTGGTAACGTCCCCGGAAATTTGTGCCAGCTCTCCGCGTGACGAAGTCAAGCCACCAACCAGAAAGCTCCCCAACCTATCGGCAAGCTCGGCGATAATTTCCAGAATATCGCCGTTGCGCGGATCGGCGTGGACGACACCGAATGTGCTTTCGCGTTCCTGCGCCCAGTTGGCGAGGGTGACGGGCAATATCCCTGGCGATTTACGCGTCGAGAGAAGGCGGAAACTATCCTGTGGAAATTGCGTAATCAGAATGGCGATGGCGGGTTGATCGAAATATTCCTGGCCGGTCGCACAGATGCCCATGCCGACACTGCCGACCCAATCGGCAACGCCGGTTTCATCGCGCAAGAAAGTAAGAATATCCTCCGTATCGCCGGCCAGATCGTCGGTAATATAGACCAGCCCCAAGGGCTCCAGGCCGCCCGGTGTTTCAACCGGGCCGAGCTCGGCCAAACACTGTTCGCAGATGGTTTTCCATTCCGTGCCAGTGGCATGTGCAAGGGCAAATTTAGTCATGAGTTGGGATCAATCTAATTTAGAATTAATATGCAACGGAGGGGGAGCGTAGCACATTTATGCTTCGATAAGGTGTTGCCCGAGCCAGGCGGCGGCGCGCAACACCGCGCCATCATCGCCGCGCCGGCCAACCACCTGGACACCAATCGGCAGGCCGTTTGCACCCACCAGGCCGGGTACATTCACCGCCGGAACGCCGAGGGTGGTCCAGGCGAGGGTTAAGAGCCGGCTGCCGGTGCTTTCCAGGCCGAGTGGCGCCTCGCCCGGCGCGGGCGCGGCTATCGCCGCATCGAAATCGCCCATCACACCATTGAAGGCCATGCGCATGGCATAGATGCGGGCGCGCATGCGGAGATAGTCCTCCGCTCCGATGGCGCGGCCCTTGACCAGGCGCGCGCGCATCATCTCTGAGAGTGTCGTGCCGGCGCGCTCATAGAGTGGCCACATATTGTGGCCGATTTCGGCGAACATGACAGTCTGGTGCGCCGCGACGATATCGGCAAATTCTTCACCCATATCACGCGTTTCGGCGCCAAGGCGCTCAGCCAGTTGTTCATAGCGTTCGGCGCAATCTGGCGTTACTTCGTTCCATGTCGGGCCGCGCAGGAAGGCGAGACGCGGGCGCGCCAGCGGCGCCGCCAATGTGGCGCTGAGCCGGGTCGGGGGCAGTCCCGCAGCGACCGGGTCGATGCCGTCCTCGCCGGATATGGCATCGATGCCGAGCGCCAAACCCTTGGCCGAATTTGCAAATACGCCGAGGTGATCCAATGTTTCGGAAAGTTTGAGCGTGCCGGTGCAGGGGATGGCGCCGAGACTCGGCATCATCCCCCAGACGCCGCAAAATGCGGCCGGGCGGATGACCGAGCCCGCCGTTTGCGTGCCCAGCGCCAGCGGCACCATGCCGGCGGCAACCGCTGCCGCCGATCCGCTCGAAGAGCCGCCGGGTGTGTGCGCTAAATTATGCGGGTTGCGGGTGGCGCGCGAGGCGCCGCAGGCGCATTCCGTCGTCACCGTTTTTCCGAGAATGACGGCGCCGGCCCGGCGTAAGCGGGCGACCGCCGTTGCGTCCGCCGCCGGCATTCGCCCGCGATCCGCCGCGGTGCCGTTCTCGCTCGGCTGATCGGCTGTATCGATGATGTCTTTGACGCCGACGGGGACGCCGGCCAGGGCGCCGTGTTGGTTTTTCTGGTCGATCAACTTTGCTTGGCTGTCGGCACGCTGCCAGTCCAAATGCTGCCAGGCGGTGATCTGTTGTTCGTTGACGTCGATGCGGGATTTCGCTGCCGCGACCTGTGCCGTTGCACTGGATGCGCCGGAACGGACTAGTGCGACAATATCCGCGGCAGCCAAGCAGGTTTGCAATGTTACGGGATTTTTGGCCATGTTGTTTTGTTTAAGTCCCTCTGTTTGAGCGCTTTGCAGGAGCCTACGGTGCGTATCCCTGGGCGGTAAACAAATTTCGCGTTTTCGCCATGTTTATGGCGAGGATAATCGGTGTAGAGTTGCACCATCGATTGGCAAGCAACGAGAAAAGATGACCCCGGAAACAATAGAAGCCGGCAGTGATATTGCAGCCATGGAGCGTCTGATAGCGCTTCCGGGCAAACGTATTGTCGATGTTGCCTGCGGCGATGGCGCACTTGCCTTCGCATTGGCCAAGCGCGGCGCGACGGTAGTGGGCATTCAGAGCGACCCCGGGCAGGCCGAGGTAAACCGAGCATTGGGTAATTTTCAGCAAGTGACTCTGGTGGAAGGCTTTGCCCAGAATCTGCCGCAAAATGACGGCACGGTGGATTGTGTAATTTTCGCCGAATGCCTGAGCCGGATTGAAGCCGAGGATATGGATGATTGCCTGGCTGAGGCATGCCGCGTGTTGAAGGAAAATGACGGCCTTTTATATGTCTTGGAGAAGGATACGAACGGCCTCTTCGATGGCATCATACGCATGTTTGATGACCAAAGTACGGTGCGGGCATGGGCGTCGGATGCACTTCTGCGCATGCCGCAAAACATCTTCGCCTCAGGCCGTGAAATTCACTACGGCTTGAAGCGGCAATTTCCGGATTTCGGTTCGTTCGTTGCCAAGTTTATGGCGGCGGAGAATATTTCCTATGGCCTGGACGACATCAACAATGCCGATGTAAATGCTGTGTTTGAGCAGGGGCGAAAGGGCGCGGGTTATGAATTCGAGCTGGAGATGCGGGTCAATCTATTCCGCACCGGACCTGTTCCGCCGGTGAGCGCCTGAGATGGTTAAGCGCGAAATATTATCGGTCGAGCAAATGAATGCCGCGGATGCTGCCGCGATTGCCCTTGGCACGCCCGGAATTGTGCTGATGGAAAATGCCGGCGCGGCCATTACGCGCGAGATTCGCAAGCGTTGGCAGCCTTGTTCGGTTTCCGTGCTGTGCGGTCCCGGCAACAATGGCGGCGACGGCTTCGTCGTGGCGCGTCTACTCAAAGCGGCGGGATGGCCGGTGCGCTTGGCGCTTTTGGGCACGACGGAAAACCTAAAGGACGATGCCGCTGCCGCTGCGGCCAAGTGGGACGGTGAGGTGGCGGCATTGGATAGAGCTGTCCTCGATGATGCGGAACTGGTGGTGGACGCATTGTTCGGCGCCGGCCTGACACGCGCCCTGGACGGGCAGGCGCGGGATGCGGTCGAGGAAGTCAATCGCCTCCGGCTTCCGTGCGTCGCGGTGGACGTGCCGAGCGGCGTGCATGGTGACAGTGGGCAAGTGTTGGGCGCCGCCCTCAAAGCAGATTTGAGCGTGACGTTTTGCCGGCGCAAAGCGGCCCATCTGTTGTTGCCCGGCCGCCAACTCGCCGGCGACGTGATTGTCGCCGATATTGGCATTGCCGATAAGGTTGTCGAGAAACTCGGTGTTACCTTGCAGGAAAACACGCCCGCCGAATGGTTGCGCGATTACCCCTGGGCGAAATTGACCGGGCACAAATATGATCGCGGCCACGCCTTGGTGATCGGCGGCGCGGCGGCAAGCTCCGGCGCCGCCCGTTTGGCGGCACGCGGTGCCTTACGCATTGGCGCCGGGCTGGTCACACTCGCGGCACCTGAGGCGGCATTGGATGTTTATGCGGCGCAGTTGACGGCGGTGATGGTGGCGCCGCTCGAACAACTGGACAGGCACCTCGGCGATCAACGAAAGAATGCCGTGTTGATCGGGCCGGGTTGCGGCATCGGCTCTGAGACCCGGGACAGGGTCTCGGCCATCCTTGCCGCCAAGCGCGCCTGCGTTCTTGACGCCGACGCGCTAACATCCTTTGAAAGTGAACCAAATCAATTATTTGCAATGATTAACTCAGATGTTGTATTAACTCCGCATGAGGGTGAGTTTAGACGATTGTTCGGCGCCGCAGATGGTGTCCCAGATGGCGGTGATAAAGTGCGCCGTGCCCGGGATGCCGCTGAGCGAAGCGGGGCGGTGGTGATTTTCAAAGGCGGCGATACGGTCATTGCCGCGCCGGATGGACGTGCGGTGATCAACACGAACGCGCCGGCCGATTTGGCGACAGCGGGGGCCGGCGATGTTCTTGCCGGATTCGCGCTGGGACTTTTAGCTCAAGGCATGGGCGCTTTCGAATCCGCCTGCGCCGCGGTTTGGTTGCACGGCGCGGCGGCGAACCGTTTCGGCCCTGGCCTGATCGCCGAGGATTTGAGCGAGAAGCTGCCGGGCGAGTTGGCGAAACTAAAAAGCATGGCGACGCATATGAAAGAGAGCCTATGAATACGGCAAACGGCTCCAGCGCCTTGGTCGACCGGACACTGGCCAATCTGCGCAATGCTTGGCGCGAGATGACAGATTCGGCCCGGGTCGCTCTCACCGGCGCCGTGCGGCCCGATCTTCCGCCCGAAGATTCTGAGCGCATCAACCGCCAGATAGCGACATGCCTGGAGGGCCGCGGCGGCGAGGTTTCCGCCCGGGCACGCGCCGCCGACCTCGGGCGCACCTATTTGTCCTTGAATGCGACCGGACGGAAAAATTTCCTCGACCTGTTGGCGCGCTTCGGTGTGGATGCTTCAGAGCTTGATGCGGCGGCACAAAATTTGCTCTCCGCGTCGGATCAGGATGCCAAAAGATCGGCCTCCCGCCGCCTGCGTAAGACCCTGATAGCGCCGCGCATGAGCCTCCTCAGGCAGTTCAGCGCTCTGCCGAACGGGGTGAAGTTTCTGGTCGATATGCGCGCGGAACTGCGGCAATGCATGGGCGACGATTTGGAACTGGTGGCGCTCGATGCGGACCTGAAGGAATTGCTGTCATCGTGGTTTGATGTCGGGTTATTGAATTTGCAGCGCATTACCTGGAATGCGTCGGCTGGCTTGCTGGAAAAACTGGCCAACTACGAAGCCGTGCACGCGATTCGCTCATGGCAGGATATGAAGCACCGCCTGGATTCCGCCGACCGCCGCTTTTACGCCTTTTTTCACCCCAACATGGCGGACGAGCCTTTGATCTTTGTTGAGGTCGCTCTGGTCGAGGGGTTGGCCGACAATGTTCAAAATTTGCTCAAGCCGGGGAATCCGGAAGACTCAAGCAAAGCGGTCGATACCGCCATATTTTATTCCATATCCAATGCCCAGCGCGGTTTGGCCGGTATTTCCTTCGGTGGATTTTTGATCAAGCGCGTGCTCGACGATGTCACCCGGGAATTACCGGGAATTAAAACGGCGGCCACGCTTTCGCCGATGCCGGGCTTTCGTGACTGGTTGGAGCGCCGTCTGGCCGCCGGCGACGATGCCATGTTCAGCGCCGGCGAGTTAAAGGCGCTTAAAAATGTGGTCGCCCCTGGTGAAGATGACAGCGCCCTTATAGCAGAGCTGCTGGCTTCCCCCTGGCAGCGCGACGAGAAGGTCGCGGAAGCTTTGCGCCAGCCCTTAACCCGCCTGGCTGCGAGATATTTGCTGCTGGCGCGCGATGCTGCCGATGAACCGCTCGATCGCGTCGCGCGCTTTCATCTCAGCAACGGCGCGCGCGTCGAGCGGCTTAATTTTCTGGCTGATATTTCGCCGCAGGGATTGCGGCAATCCTTTGGAATGATGGTTAATTATCGCTATAAGCCGGGCGATATTGAGGCCAATCACGAGGCTTTCAAAGGGGAACGGCGTATCGTCGCGTCCGCAGCGGTTAAATCCCTGCTGCCGCGCAACGAGCGATAAGGGGGCCGCTTGCTACACTTGGTGTTGTCTTCATAGGGGTTTCTTATGCTATATGGCACCCGCTGGTGCCGACAATTGTGTGGTGTCCGGCGGTGAACAGATATTTAAAGCCATGGGATGAGCGCGCGCGGGCGTGGCGGAATTGGTAGACGCGCGTGGTTTAGGACCACGTGGTGAAAGCCGTGGGGGTTCGAGTCCCTTCGCCCGCACCACTTTTCTGCCGGTCCGGACGGGCCATATATTGGTTTGTTATTTTTAACGCTTTTTTGAAATTGACGATAATCGAAGAACGGTGAGCCATGCAGGTTAATGAGACCCTTTCGGAGGGCCTTAAGAGAGAATTCCAAATAATTGTGCCGTCATCCGACGTGGAAGCGGAAGTCGAAGGCCGACTGCTCGAGCTGAGCAAGACGGTCAAGATGAAAGGCTTCCGCCCGGGCAAGGTGCCGATTGCCATCATTCGCCGCCAATATCGCCCGTCCGTTTTGGGTGAGGTGCTGGAGCGCACGATTCAAACGAGCTCTCAGAAGGCGATTGAAGAGCGCGAGTTGCGCCCGGCCTTGCAGCCGAAAATCGAGATTATCGATTATAGTGACGGCAAGGACCTCGAATACAAGATGGACCTGGAAGTCCTGCCGAAAATCGAAATCGGCAATTTATCGGAAGTGTCGCTAACGCGCCCCACTGCCGAAGTCGATGACGAGAAGGTCAATGACGGCCTCAAGCGCATTGCCGATGCGGAAAAAAAATTCACCAAAGTGGAAGAGGAACGCGCCGCCGAATCGGGCGATGCGCTGCTGATTGACTTCAAGGGCACGATCGAAGGCGTCGAGCTTGACGGCACGGCGGCGGACGATTTTGAGATTGAGCTTGGCAGCGGTTCTTTCATTCCCGGTTTCGAGGAGCAGCTGGTTGGCGCCAAGGCCGGCGAGCATCTTGATGTGACGGTGGAATTTCCCAAGGATTATCCGCAAGAGGAAGCGGCTGGAAAACCGGCTGTATTCGCCGTCGATGTCAAGGAAGTGCGCGAGCGCGAAGAGGTCAAGGTCGATGACGAAATGGCGACGCGCCAGGGCTTCGACAATCTTGCCGCGCTATCCGACATGGTGCGCGAACGCTTGAAGGAGCAGTTCGATGAAGCCTCAAAGGCACGGCTGAAGCGCTCGCTGCTTGATTTGCTCGCCGACCGTTACGAGTTCGAGGTACCGACCGGCATGGTCGAGCAGGAATTCGAGACCATTTGGGCGCAGGTTAAAAAAGATTTGGAACAGGCCAAGGCGACATTCGAAGACGCGACCGGGGAGAGCGAGGAGGAGGCGGAAGCGGAGTATCGGCAAATTGCCGAGCGGCGCGTTCGCCTCGGTTTGCTGCTCTCCGAAGTCGGCCGCCAGAACGAAATCACGATTGAGCGCGACGATCTATTGAATGCGGCGCTCGAAAGCGCGCGTGGGTTTTCCAATCCGCAACAGGTACTGGAATTCTATCGCTCCAACCCGAATGCCCTGGAACGCTTCCGCGCACCGGTATTCGAGGACAAGGTGGTAGCTTTCCTCACTGAGCTGGCTGATGTGAAAGACAGCGTGGTGGATGTCGAGGAACTGTTCCGCGATCCCGACGAGGAAGTGGACGGCGAGGAAAGCGCGAAAGGCGCTGAGGCTCCGGCCAAGAAAGCCGCCAAGAAGCCGCCAGCGAAAAAGAAAGCGGCGGCCAAAAAGCCCGCCGCCAAGAAGGCGGATGGCGATAAAAAGCCGGCAAAGAAAAAGAGCGCCGCAAAACCCACCGCAAAATCCGGGGCCAAAAATACAAAGAGCGGAGCAAAGCCCGCGAAATCGGCCGCCAAGGCAGCGAAAGACGAATAAAGCAACGCTCTAAAGGAGAATGCGGCAATGGCCGATATCATCGATACTTACGCAAACACGCTTGTTCCCATGGTTGTCGAGCAGACCAACCGTGGTGAGCGTTCCTACGATATTTTTTCCCGGCTCCTAAAAGAGCGCATCATTTTCCTGACCGGTGGGATCCAGGACGAGGTGTCCAGTTTGATCACCGCGCAGCTGCTCTTTCTCGAATCGGAAAATCCCAATAAGGACATTTCGATCTATATTAATTCACCGGGCGGACTGGTGACCTCTGGATTGGCGATTTACGATACCATTCAATATATTCGCCCGGCCGTGGCGACCCTTTGTATCGGTCAGGCGGCGTCGATGGGCTCGCTACTCCTGGCGGCTGGCGCCGAAGGGCAGCGATTTGCCCTGCCGAACTCGAGAATTATGCTGCACCAGCCTTCCGGCGGATTTCAGGGGCAGGCGACCGACATTGAAATTCATGCCAAAGAGATCCTCTCGCTGCGCCAAAGGCTGAATGAAATATACGTTAAGCACACTGGTCAAGACGTTGAAAGAGTTGAAAAAAGCCTCGAAAGAGATAATTTTTTAACGCCTGAGGATGCCAAAGCATTTGGCCTGGTGGATGATGTTGTGGTTCATCGTATGGCGATCGATGATTCCGATGATTCGTCTTAGGCAGGTTGGGCTTTAACCGTTTTTTATAAGCCACGGCCTAGACTGGCGTTTCGAGACTGTTTCGAGACTGAAGAGAACGGGAGCACGTTAAATTTGGCTAGACAAGTGACGCTGGTGAGTGCAACCCTCTTTTCAGATTAATGGCTGTGGCTGGGAGTCGCGGGTGCGGCTGACGGCCACGGTGAGGTGTGATGTGACGACGCCCCTTGGGGCGAAATGTGACTGGAGTGGGCATGAACAAGTCCAGCGGCAACGATTCGAAAAACACGCTTTATTGCTCGTTTTGCGGCAAGAGCCAGCATGAGGTACGCAAGCTCATTGCCGGGCCGACCGTGTTTATCTGCGATGAGTGCGTCGAGCTTTGCATGGATATCATCCGTGAGGAGCACAAAAGCTCGCGCGTCAAAAGCCGGGACGGCGTGCCGACCCCGGCTGAGATCAGCGAAGTGTTGCAGGATTATGTGATCGGCCAAACGCACGCCAAGCGGGTTCTTTCGGTGGCCGTGCATAATCACTACAAGCGCCTCGCGCATGGCGGCACCAGCAACGAAGTCGAATTGGCGAAATCGAATATCCTGCTGATTGGCCCGACAGGTTGCGGCAAGACGCTGCTCGCCCAGACCCTGGCGCGAATTCTCGATGTTCCTTTCACCATGGCCGACGCCACCACGTTGACCGAGGCTGGTTACGTTGGTGAGGATGTCGAGAACATCATTTTGAAATTGCTGCAATCGGCCGATTACAATGTCGAGCGCGCGCAGCGCGGCATCGTCTATTTGGACGAGGTCGATAAGATTGCGCGCAAATCCGACAATCCGTCGATTACCCGTGACGTATCCGGCGAAGGCGTCCAACAGGCGCTGTTGAAAATCATGGAAGGCACCGTTGCCTCCGTGCCGCCGCAAGGTGGCCGCAAACATCCGCAGCAGGAATTCCTGCAAGTCGACACGACCAATATTCTCTTTATTTGCGGTGGTGCGTTCGCCGGGTTGGAGAAAATTATCGCCCAGCGCGGACGCGGGACGTCAATCGGCTTCGGCGCCGATGTGCGCGCCCCCGATGAGCGCAAGACCGGTGAAATTCTGCGCGAGATCGAGCCCGAGGATTTGCTGAAATTTGGCCTCATTCCGGAATTCGTCGGCCGCTTGCCGGTTATTGCGACGCTTGAGGACCTCGACGAAGAAGCGCTGGTCGAGATTTTGACCGCGCCCAAGAATGCCTTGGTCAAGCAATATCAAAAACTGTTCGATATGGAAGAGGTCGAATTGACCTTCGCCGACGACGCGTTGAGTGCGATTGCGAAAAAGGCTGTTGCCCGCAAGACCGGTGCGCGCGGCCTACGCTCCATACTGGAAGCCATATTGCTGGATTCGATGTTTGACCTGCCGGGCTACGACACGGTTGAGGAAGTGGTTATCAACAGTGAAGTCGTTGACGGCGGGGCATCACCGCTTTTGATCTATGCTGACCGCAAGGAAGATGCCAGTTCCTCTGCCTCCTGAGTATGGCGGCTGAAATTTGGCACTTGATCGAGAAGGGCAGGGCACCCACCTAAAAGCGGCGCACCCTGCGCAACGCACTGCACGAAACTGAGTGAGAAGTGAATAGAATTCATGCTGGAAGCAACTGAACATCCGAGCTACCCGGTCTTACCCTTGCGGGATATCGTTGTATTTCCGCACATGATCGTGCCGTTATTCGTCGGCCGCGAGAAATCCGTACGCGCGCTCGAAGATGTCATGAAAGACGACAAGCAAATTCTTCTTGTCGCGCAAAAGAACGCTTCCCAGGACGACCCGACCACAGACGATATTCACTCCGTCGGCACCATCGGCACGGTTCTGCAATTGCTGAAACTGCCGGACGGCACCGTGAAGGTGCTGGTCGAAGGCGGTGAGCGCGCCCGGGTTATCGAGTTTATCGATAATGAGGAGTTTTTTCAGGCGCGCGCCGAGCAGATCGCGGCCGATGACGGCGACCCGCAGGAAGTCGAAGCGATGTCGCGTTCGGTGCTGGCCCAGTTCGAGCAATATGTAAAACTGAACAAGAAGGTGCCGCCGGAGGTTCTCGTCTCGGTCAATCAAATTGATGACCCGGCGAAATTGGCAGACACAATCGCATCGCACCTCTCAATCAAGCTCGCGGAAAAGCAGGAACTGCTCGAAGTGGTATCTCTCACCGAGCGGATGGAACGGGTTTGCAGCCTGATGGAAGGCGAGATCGGCGTCCTGCAGGTCGAGAAAAAAATTCGCAGCCGGGTCAAGCGCCAGATGGAGAAGACCCAGCGCGAGTATTATCTCAACGAGCAGATGAAGGCGATTCAGAAGGAGCTCGGCGAGGGCGAAGACGGGCGCGACGAAGCTGCCGAATATGAAGAGCGCATAAAAGAGACCAAGCTTTCCAAGGAAGCGCGCGAGAAGGCGGATGCCGAAATCAAGAAGCTGCGCACCATGAGCCCGATGTCGGCTGAGGCGACGGTTGTGCGCAACTATCTCGATTGGCTGCTCAACATTCCATGGAAGAAGCGCACGCGGATCAACAAGGATGTGAATCACGCCGAGAAGATCCTGAACGAGGACCATTACGGCCTGAAATTGGTGAAAGAACGCATTCTCGAATATCTCGCGGTGCAGCAGCGGACGCGAAAGCTGAAGGGACCGATTCTGTGCCTGGTGGGCCCGCCTGGCGTTGGCAAGACGTCGTTGGGTAAATCCGTGGCGCGGGCGACGGGGCGGAATTTCGTTCGTTTTTCGCTTGGTGGCGTGCGCGACGAAGCAGAGATTCGCGGCCACCGCCGCACCTATATCGGCTCCATGCCGGGCAAGATCATCCAGTCGATGAAGAAAGCCAAATCGTCCAATCCTTTGTTCCTGCTGGACGAGGTGGATAAGATGGGCTCCGATTTCCGCGGCGATCCGTCTTCGGCGCTGCTTGAGGTGTTGGACCCGGAGCAGAACTCGACCTTCAACGATCACTATCTTGAAGTCGATTATGATCTCTCGGACGTGATGTTTATCACCACGGCCAATACGCTCCGCATGGCGTCGCCATTGCTGGATCGCATGGAAATCATCCGTATTCCGGGCTACACCGAGGATGAAAAAGTACAGATCGCCCGGCGCCATCTTATTGCCAAGCAGATGAGCGAGCATGCCCTCAAAGAGGACGAATGGTCGATCTCAAATGACGCGCTGCTCGATTTGATTCGCTACTTCACGCGCGAAGCTGGCGTCAGAAACCTGGAGCGCGAAATCGCCCGCCTGACGCGTAAGGCGACGCGTGAGATCGTCTCCAAGGGCGCGAAAAAGGTACGCGTGACCAAGCGCAATCTTGAAAAATATGCCGGCGTTAAAAAATACCGTTACGGCGAAGCCGAGTTGGAAGACTTGGTCGGCGTCACGACTGGCCTGGCATGGACCGAAGTGGGCGGCGAATTGCTGACCATTGAGGCCGTCACTCTGCCCGGCAAAGGCAAAGTGACAGCCACCGGCAAGCTAGGCGATGTCATGCGCGAATCGGTGCAAGCCGCCGAGAGCTATGTGAAATCGCGCGCCGTCGAGTTCGGCATCAAACCAACTGTGTTCGGCAAACGCGATATTCATGTTCATGTTCCGGAAGGCGCGACACCAAAAGACGGGCCATCCGCCGGCGTTGCCATGGCGACCTCGATCATCTCCGTATTGACCGGAATCCCGGTTAGCAAAAGCATCGCCATGACCGGTGAAATTACGTTGCGCGGGCGGGTGCTGCCGATCGGTGGGCTCAAGGAAAAACTGCTGGCGGCGTTGCGTGGTGGAATCAAGACCGTGCTGATCCCCGGCGAAAACGAAAAAGACCTGGCGGAAATTCCCGACAATGTGAAAAAGAACATGACCATCATCCCGGTTGAGACGGTGGATGATGTGCTCAAACACGCCCTGATCAAACCGATCGTGGCGATTGAGTGGGATGAAGCCGAGCAGGAAAAGAAATCCGTTTCCGGCACTTCGGGCGATGATGGCGATGTTGATGGAGTTGTTACCCATTAGCCGAAGATCGCGAGTCGCGATCGCGACTCGATAAAGTGCCCATTTCCGTCTTTCAACTTAGTCTTCTTGGCCGGAAATTTTCGGCCATCCCCCTGTAATGCCCGGATTCTTTGGCTTTGAGGCCGTTCCGGCGTTGACGTTAGAGATTTTTTCGCCTTACACTCGACCACGTTGAATCAGTATTCGAGAGAATAAAACGTTGCACTATTTATCCACGTCTAAATATGGGGGCTGCGAGTGAACAAGAATGATCTGATTAAATCCGTCGCTGACGCTACGGATTTATCGAGCGCCGACGCCGCGCGCGCGGTGGATGGGGTTTTCGACTCAATCACCAATTCGCTGAAGGGCGGAGAAGAAGTACGCTTGGTGGGATTTGGTTCCTTTAGTGTTGTCAGAAGAAAGGCAACGACAGGGCGCAATCCGCGTACCGGTGAAGCAATTGATATTCCTGCTTCGAATCAACCGAAATTCAAGGCAGGCAAGGCGCTCAAAGAATCTGTTAACTGAGCGCCGCAACAATACCCACATGACGCCGGCCGCAGTTGTGGCCGGCGTCTTCTATTTCGGGTTAAGTAATTCCGATGATCTGTACTTGAATTGGCATCAATCGATTCCTCCGCTATGGTGCGCCGGTGCGTCTTATTGCCACGGGGGCGATTAGCTCAGCTGGGAGAGCGTCTCGTTTACACCGAGAAAGTCGGCGGTTCGAGCCCGTCATCGCCCACCATGGTAAACCTCCGGGAAGTAGACCAAAATTGGCCATTTACCTTGACCCGGCTGGTACTCTGCATTAAACAAAAAACGCCCCGTATGGCGCGGTTTTTTGCGGCTTTTGGTAATTCGGGGGTGTAGCTCAGTTTGGTTAGAGCGCCGGCCTGTCACGCCGGAGGTCGCGGGTTCAAGTCCCGTCACTCCCGCCACTTACCCGGATGTCCGGGATAGCCTGTTGTAGGGGTTACGTGCCATACTTAACGCTGCTTCGTTGAAGGGCTGAGGGGATGGCCACTAAGTTGGATGGTGATACCGCACGATGATAGCGTCTCAATCATTTTTGCTGGAATACCTGCCGATCCTGATTTTTTTGGGGATTGCAGCAGTCATGTCGATTGGCATGGTTGCCGCCTCATATATCGTTGCGCCGCAAAACCCGGACCCCGATAAAGATTCGGCTTACGAATGCGGCTTTGACGCCTTCAGCGATGCGCGCGGACGCTTTGATGTGCGCTTCTATTTGGTCGCCATTCTCTTCATTATTTTCGATCTGGAAGTTGCTTTTCTATTTCCATGGGCCATTTCGTTTAAGGACATCGGTCTCTACGGATTTTGGTCGATGATGGTTTTTCTCGGCATTTTGACCATCGGCTTTATCTATGAGTGGAAGAAAGGAGCTCTGGAATGGGATTGAAGGGCGACGATATGCGGCATTCGTCCGGCATGCCGGTTCCCCCTGGAGAAGCCCAAGATGCCACGCTCAAGCTGGTCACCGACGAGCTGGGTGATAAGGGCTTCGTCGTGGCCAAGCTTGACCGCCTGATTAATTGGGCGCGCACGGGCTCTCTCTGGCCGATGAGTTTTGGCCTGGCTTGTTGCGGCGTCGAGTTCATGCAAATGATCGCGTCGCGCTATGACATTGACCGTCTGGGTATGATCCCGCGCGCCAGCCCACGCCAGTCCGACGTGTTGATCGTCGGCGGCACGCTGTGCAACAAGATGGCGCCGGCCTTCCGCAAGGTCTATGACCAGATGCCCGAGCCGCGTTATGTCATCTCGATGGGTAGTTGCGCCAATGGTGGCGGCTATTACCACTATTCCTATTCGGTGGTGCGCGGCTGTGACCGGATCGTGCCCGTCGATGTTTATGTGCCAGGCTGTCCGCCGACTGCCGAAGCGCTGCTCTATGGCATTATGCAGCTGCAGCGTAAGATTCGGCGAACCGGAACGATCGCACGCTAGAGCCGATAAATAAAAGCAAGAAGACCATGGACCAACAGGCGCTCAAAGACCTCGCGAACCATCTCGACACAACCCTTGGCGATTATCTTCAGTCGTCCGAAATTCGCCTCGGCGAATTGACTCTTCGTGTGCATGGCGACGCGTTGGAGCGCATTATCAAATTTCTGCGCGACGACAGTGCCTGTCATTTTGAGATGCTCGTCGATGTCTGCGGCGTCGATTATCCGGATCGCGATCCGCGTTTTGATGTGGTTTATCATCTTCTCAGCATCAGCAATAATCTGCGTATTTGCGTGCAAGCCGGCGTTGACGAGGAGGGGTCTATCCCTTCTGTATCGGCACTCTACAGCTCCGCCGGTTGGTACGAACGCGAAGTGTGGGATTTGTACGGCGTCTATTTCACAGACCATCCCGACCTGCGCCGCATCCTCACTGATTACGGTTTCGAGGGCCATCCACTGCGCAAGGATTTCCCGCTTACCGGTTATGTTGAGGTGCGTTACGACGACGAACAGAAGCGCGTCGTTTACGAGCCGGTCAAACTGACCCAGGATTTTCGCAATTTTGATTTCATGAGCCCTTGGGAGGGCGCGAAAGCCATTCTGCCGGGAGATGAAAAGGCCGAAGAAGCAGCCGGCGAAGGCGAAGCGTCATGAGCGAGACCCGCATCAAGAACATGACGATCAATTTGGGTCCGCAACATCCCGCGGCGCACGGCGTGCTACGCCTCGTGCTCGAAATGGATGGTGAAGTGGTGGAGCGGGTGGACCCCCATATCGGGCTATTGCACCGGGGCACGGAAAAGCTGATCGAGCATAAGACATATTTGCAGGCGGTGCCGTATTTTGACCGCTTGGACTATGTCGTGCCGATGAACCAGGAGCACGCATTCGCCCTGGCGGTGGAGCGACTTCTCGGCATCGAAGCGCCGCTTCGGGCGCAATATATTCGTGTGTTGTACAGCGAAATCGGCCGCATCTCCAATCACCTGCTCAATATTTGCGTGATGATCCTCGATGTCGGAGCCTTCACGCCCTACTTTTGGGGCTTCGAAGAACGCGAAATCATCATGGAGTTCTATGAGCGGGCGTCGGGGGCGAGAATGCATGCCGCATATTTCCGCCCAGGCGGCGTGGCAAGCGACTTACCCCCGGATCTGCTACGCGACATCGGTGAGTGGAACAAACGATTTCCAAAGGTTATCGACGACATTGAAGGTTTGATTACGGAAAACCGCGTATTTAAGCAGCGCACCGTCGACATCGGCTCGACCAGCCCGGCGGAGGCATTCGATTGGGGCTTTTCCGGCCCCATGCTGCGCGCCACGGGCGTTGCTTGGGATTTGCGCCGTAACCAGCCTTACGAAGTTTATGATGAGTTGGAATTTTCGATCCCCGTCGGCACTACCGGCGATGGCTATGAACGCTATTTGGTGCGCATGGCGGAGATGCGCGAAAGTGTGAAGATTATCGATCAATGCCTGGCACGCCTGCCGGACGGCCCGGTCAAGGTCGTTGATAATAAGATCAGCCCGCCCAGCCGGAGTCAGATGAAAAACTCGATGGAGGCGCTGATCCACCACTTCAAGCTCTATACGGAAGGCTATCACGTGCCGGCGGGCGAAACTTACGCGGCAGTCGAGGCGCCGAAAGGGGAGTTTGGCGTCTATCTCGTGTCGGATGGCAGCAACAAGCCCTATCGTTGCAAGATCAGGAGTCCAGGTTTTGCCCATTTGCAGGCGCTTGAATATGTCAGCCGGAACCGGATGTTGGCTGATGTTGTGGTCAACATCGCGAGCATGGATATCGTTTTTGGGGAGATCGACCGTTGAACGCCGGCAGTAAGAATTTCGTATTTTCGCCCGAAAATATGGTGCGGGCGAAAGCGCATATGGCGAAATATCCCGAGGGCCGCCAAGCCAGTGCGGTGCTCGCCTTGCTCGACCTGGCGCAGCGCCAGAATGGCGGTTGGGTGTCGCGTGAAGCGATGGCGCATATTGCCGAGCTGTTGGATATGGCTGAGATTCGCGTCTATGAGGTTGCGACATTTTACACCATGGTCAATTTGCAGCCGGTCGGTAAGTATCTGATCCAGCTCTGCCGGACGACGCCCTGCTGGCTGTGCGGGTCAGATGATTTGCGCAACGTTTGCAAGGACGTGCTCGGCATCGGAGTTGGCGAATCGACCGAAGACGGGATGTTTACGCTGATCGAAGTGGAATGCCTGGGCGCCTGCGTCAACGCGCCGATGGCTCAGATTAATGACGATTTCTATGAGGATCTCTCGGCCGCGCGCATGAAGGAAATCTTGGAGATGTTGCGCCGCGGCGAGCAGCCGCCGACGGGCTCGCAAACCGGCCGCCAGACATCGGCGCCGGCAACGGGCGCCACCACTCTCACCGACGCCGGGAACGCGTGATGCTGAGCGATTCAGACCGCATCTTTACCAACCTCTACGGTGCCCATGATTGGCACCTCGCCGGCGCGCGCACGCGCGGCGCCTGGGATGGCACGAGCGAACTAATCGCCAAGGGGCATGACTGGGTGGTTGAGCAGATGAAGGAATCAGGCTTGCGCGGTCGTGGCGGCGCCGGTTTCCCGACCGGGCTTAAATGGTCGTTCATGCCCAAGGAGCCGGACCCGCGGCGGCCGAACTATCTCATCGTCAATGCCGATGAATCCGAGCCCGGCACCTGCAAGGACCGCGACGTGATGCGGCACGATCCGCATATCCTGATCGAAGGCTGCCTGCTTGCCGCCTTCGCCATGCGCGCCAATGCCGGTTACATCTATATCCGCGGCGAATTTTTCCGCGAAGCGCAGAATTTACAAACCGCCATCGACGAAGCCTATGAGGCCGGCTTGATTGGCAAGAACGCCTCCGGTTCGGGCTGGGATTTCGACCTTTATGTGCACCGGGGCGCTGGCGCTTATATTTGCGGCGAGGAAACCGGCCTGCTCGAGAGCCTCGAGGGCAAGCCGGGCAGGCCGCGCCTGAAGCCGCCGTTCCCGGCCGGCGCCGGGCTCTATGGCTGCCCCTCGACGGTGAACAATGTCGAGACCATCGCGGTTGTGCCGGCGATTCTGAAACGCGGCGCCGAATGGTTCTCCGGGCTTGGCCGGCCGAAGAATGTCGGGACCAAATTATTTTGCATTTCGGGGCATGTGAATCAGCCCTGCAATGTTGAAGAGGAAATGGGTATCCCGCTGAGAGAACTGATCGACAAACATGCCGGTGGTGTGCGCGGCGGTTGGGACAATTTGCTCGCGGTCATTCCCGGCGGCGCCTCCGTGCCGATGCTGCCGAAATCGATTTGCGACGATGTGCTGATGGATTTTGATTCGCTGATGGCGGAGAAATCCGGCCTCGGCACGGCGGCGGTGATCGTCATGGACAAATCGACCGATGTGATCGAGGCGATTGCCCGCTTGTCTCATTTTTATATGCATGAAAGTTGCGGCCAGTGCACGCCGTGCCGCGAAGGAACGGGTTGGGTTTACCGTCTGATGCAGCGCCTGGTGAAAGGCGACGCATCAGTCGAGGAAATCGATCTCCTGTGGGATGTGGTGGGCCAGATCGAGGGCAGCACAATTTGCGCGCTGGGGGATGCGGCGGCGTGGCCGATCCAGGGCCTTATCCGTCATTTTCGCAGCGAAATGGAACAACGCATTTTGGCCCGCCAGGGCATTCCGAGTGGTGCCGACGCACCGCGCGCGGCGTGAGGGCCTAGGTCGATGATGAAACTCACAATCGATGGCATCGAAGTAGAAGTCGAGGACGGCTCGACGGTGCTTCAGGCGTGCGAGCAGGCCGGCGCAGAAGTGCCGCGCTTTTGCTTTCACGATCGCCTGTCGATCGCCGGGAATTGCCGCATGTGCCTGGTCGATCTGGAAAAGGCGCCGAAGCCGATTGCGTCGTGCGCCATGCCGGCGGGTGACGGGATGGTCGTGCACACCAACACGCCCGAGATCAAAAAAGCGCGCGAAGGGGTGATGGAATTCCTGCTCATCAACCACCCGCTCGATTGCCCGATTTGCGACCAGGGCGGTGAATGCGATTTGCAGGACCAGGCGATGGCCTATGGCCGCCATTTCAGCCGCTATGGCGAGCACAAGCGGGCGGTTAAAAACAAGGATGTCGGCCCGCTGATCGAAACCATCATGACGCGCTGCATTCACTGCACACGCTGCGTCCGTTTCGCCGATGAAATTGCCGGTGTCGAGGAATTCGGCGCCGTGTTCCGCGGCGAGCATATGGAAATCGGCACCTATGTTGAGAAGGCTGTTTCCTCCGAACTGTCCGGCAACATGATCGATTTGTGCCCGGTCGGCGCACTGACCTCCAAGCCCTTTGCTTTCACCGCGCGTTCATGGGAACTGCGCAAGACGGAAAGCATTGATGTGCTGGACGCAGTTGGTTCCAGCATCCGCGTCGATTCCCGCGGCGGTGAGGTGATGCGCATCGTTCCGCGCCTCAATGAGGACGTAAATGAGGAGTGGATCTCCGACAAATCGCGCTTCGCCTGCGATGGTTTGAGCAAGCGCCGCTTGGACCGTTGCTATGTGCGTAAGGATGGCAAGCTGGAAGAGGCGAGCTGGGCACAGGCCTTTGCTGCCACGGCGGAAGCGCTGAAAGGTGTCTCGGGAGACCAGGCTGCCGCGATTGCCGGCGATCTCGCCGATTGCGAATCGATGACCGCGCTCAAGGATCTCATGACGGGGTTGGGCTCAAACCATATGGATTGTCGCCAGGACGGCGCCAAGTTGGGCGGCGCGCGCGCCGGCTATCTGTTCAATACGACGATTGCCCAAATTGAGGATGCCGACGCAATATTGATCGTCGGCGCCGACCCGCGTTGGGAAGCATCTCTGGTTAATGCGCGCATTCGCAAGCGTTACCTGCGTGGCGGGCTCAAGGTTGGCGTCATCGGCGCCCAACGCGATCTGACCTATCCCTATGACCTTCTCGGTGCTGGGCCGCAAACTTTGGGCGAAATTGCTGGCGGAAGCCATGATTTTTGCCAAACGCTCAGCGCCGCCGAACGGCCGATGCTGATCGTCGGGCCGGGCGCGGTGGCGCGTGACGACGGTGCGGGTATTTTGGCTGCGGCACGCGGCGTGGCGGAAAAATTCAACATGGTGCGTGACGGCTGGAACGGCTTTAACGTTCTCCATAAGGCGGCCTCACGGGTTGGCGGTCTTGATCTCGGTTTTGTCCCGGCGGCTGGCGGGCGCGATGTTGGTGCCATTCTCGAGGGCGCGGAAAGCGGCGCGATTAAATTTGTCTGGCTGTTGGGCGCAGATGAAATCGATGTGGCGCGGCTCAACAACGCCTTTGTGGTTTACCAGGGGCACCATGGCGACGCGGGCGCGGCAGCGGCGGATGTTGTTTTGCCGGGCGCCGCCTACACGGAAAAAGACGCGACCTATGTGAATTTGGAAGGCCGCGTGCAACGGACCCGCAGGGCAATCTTTCCGCCTGGCGAGGCGCGCGAGGATTGGACAATTCTGCGCGCTTTTTCCGAGGTATTGGGAAATACATTACCTTTTGACAGGCTGGGCGATGTGCGGGCGCGCATGGCGAAAATTTCGACTAGCTTTGAGACGGTCGATTCCGTAACGCCAGCAGCCTGGGATGACTTTGGCACAACGGGCGACCTGTCAGGCGGTGCCTTTAGCGGCGCGGTCGATGATTTTTATTTGACCGATGTCATATCGCGGGCCTCGCACACGATGGCACAATGCAGTGGACTCTTTGTAACCGGCCAGCAAGGAAAGACGGGCACCGATGGCTGAGTCTAATTTCTGGGTCGACTATATCTTGCCGCTGCTGTTGATCGTCGGTTACATCGCCGCGATCATCCTGCCGTTATTGCTTATCGTGGCCTTGGTCACCTATGGCGAGCGCAAGATTTGGGCGGCGATGCAATACCGCAAGGGGCCGAATGTGGTGGGGCCGTTCGGCCTGTTCCAGCCGCTGGCGGACGGCCTGAAAATGATGTTGAAGGAAACCATCATTCCGGCCGGCGCCAACCGCGTCCTGTTCATCCTGGCGCCGATGATCTTGTTTACCCTCGGCTTGATCGGCTGGGCGGTTATACCGTTCAATTCGGTTATGGTGCTGGCCGACATTAATGTCGGCATCCTCTATTTATTTGCCGTCTCGTCGCTCGGCGTTTACGGCATCATTATCGCCGGTTGGGCGAGTAATTCGAAATATGGCTTCCTCGGCGCCATGCGCTCGGCGGCGCAGATGGTCTCTTATGAGGTCTCCATCGGCTTTGTTCTGGTTACCGTATTGCTGGCTGCGGGATCGCTCAATTTGCGCGATATTGTGGAGGCGCAAAAGGGGTTGTGGTTTTTCATTCCGCTGGCGCCGATGTTCGTCATCTATTTCATTTCGGCGCTGGCCGAGACCAACCGGACACCATTTGATTTGCCCGAAGCAGAGGGCGAATTGGTGGGCGGTTATCAGGTCGAATATTCGTCCATGACATGGGTACTCTTCATGCTGGGCGAATACGCAAATATTGTTCTTTTGAGCGGTCTTTGCGTTGTGCTCTTCCTCGGCGGCTGGCTGCCGCCCTTCCATGTTGAGCCGTTTACCTGGATTCCCGATGTCGTTTGGTTCCTTGCCAAAACGGCCTTCGTGATCTTCGTCTTTACCTGGGTCAAAGCGACGCTGCCGCGCTATCGTTACGATCAGCTTATGCGCCTCGGTTGGAAGGTTTTTCTGCCGGCCTCCCTTGCCTGGGTGGTGATCACGGCCGGCGCAATGCATTTATTTGGGTGGATGCCGCAATGAGCGGAAATTGGAAATATCGAATGAGTGGGAAAGGCATGCGCCATGTCGCTCATTGAACAGGCAACCAAATCGCTATTCTTAAGTGAACTGATAAAGGGCATGGGAATCACTTTCCGCCACATGTTTAGCCCAACGGCGACGGTTAATTACCCCTACGAAAAGGGGCCGATCAGCGCGCGGTTTCGCGGCGAGCATGCGCTCAGGCGCTATCCCAATGGCGAAGAACGCTGCATTGCCTGCAAGCTGTGCGAGGCGGTCTGTCCGGCCCAGGCGATTACGATTGAGGCCGAGCCGCGCAGTGATGGCAGCCGGCGCACGACGCGTTACGATATCGACATGGTTAAATGTATCTATTGCGGCTTTTGCCAGGAGGCCTGCCCGGTGGATGCCATCGTTGAGGGACCCAATTTCGAATACGCCACCGAGTCGCGGGAAGAATTGCTCTACAACAAACAAAAGCTTTTGGATAATGGGGAGCGCTGGGAAAGTGAAATCGCAGCGAACCTTGCGTCCGAAGCGCCGTATCGTTAAGGAAATCCGGCCGCAAGAGCCGAAAGATCGAATGAACGCATGATTATCGAGACAATTGTCTTTTACGTTTTGGCCGTGGTCACAGTTGCCGCTGGCGTGATGGTTATTGCCTCGCGCAATCCGGTCCAATCCGTGCTTTTCCTGATTCTGGCCTTTTTCAACGCGTCTGGCCTGTTCGTTTTGCTGGGCGCGGAATTCCTGGCCATGATTTTGATCATCGTCTATGTCGGCGCCGTCGCTGTGCTGTTCCTGTTCGTCGTCATGATGCTCGATATCAATTTCTCCGAGCTGCGCGCGGGCTTTCTGCAATATCTGCCGATTGGCGCGATAGTCGGCATCATACTGCTTGCCGAGTTGATTTTGGTGTTTGCCACAGGCGCGGTTGATATCCACGTGCCGGAGGTGGTGGCGGTTGCCATGCCTGCGCCGGATGAAGTGAGCAACACGCGCGCACTCGGCAATATTCTTTATACCCGCTACGCCTACCTGTTCCAGGGGGCGGGCTTTATTCTGTTGGTCGCGATGATCGGCGCCATCGTGCTGACCCACCGCCAGCGGGTAGATGTGCGGCGGCAAAAAATCGCCGACCAGGTCGCGCGCGACCCCAAGGCGGCAATTACACTCAAAGACGTCAAACCAGGCGAGGAGGGGTCATGGAAATCGGACTGACCCATTATCTAACCGTTGCCGCCATTCTGTTCACACTGGGCGTATTCGGTATTTTTCTCAACCGCAAGAACGTCATCATCATCCTGATGTCGATCGAGCTGATGTTGCTCGCCGTCAATATCAATTTTGTCGCCTTCTCGGTATTCCTCAACGACATGGCGGGGCAGGTGTTCGCCATGCTGGTGTTGACGGTTGCCGCAGCCGAGGCGGCCATTGGTCTCGCCATTCTGGTGGTCTATTTCCGCAACCGTGGCTCTATCGCGGTTGAAGACGTCAACGTGATGAAGGGCTAGAACAAGTGCTGCTTTACATCGCACCCGTATTTCTGCCGCTGATTGGCGCTGCGATTGTCGGCCTGTTTGGCCGCGTCCTCGGCGACCGTCCGGCGCAGATCGTTTCCTGTGTCGCCATGGGGGCGGCCGCGATCACGGCGATTATCGTCTTCAACAATGTCGTGATGCAGGGTGAGGTTCAGCAGATATATCTGTTCAATTGGATATCCTCGGGTGATTTCCAGGTCGATTGGGCACTCCGGATCGACGAATTGTCGGCGATGATGATGTTCACCGTCACCATTGTGTCGTTTCTGATCCATGTTTATTCGATCGGATACATGGCGCATGACCCGAACGTTCCGCGCTTCTTTTCCTATCTCTCGCTCTTTACCTTTTTTATGTTGGCGCTCGTCACCGCGGACAATTTCCTCCAGCTCTATTTCGGCTGGGAGGGCGTCGGGCTGGTGTCCTACCTGCTGATCGGATTTTGGTATAAGCGGCCTGCGGCCAATGCGGCGGCGATTAAGGCTTTTGTCGTCAACCGGGTCGGCGATTTCGGTTTTGCGCTTGGCATTTTGGCGATTTATCTCACCTTCGGCTCGATCAGTTTCGACACCGTGTTTGCCGCCGCGCCCAACATGGTCGATGTTGATCTTGAATTCCTCGGAGGCAGTTTTGACGCGCTAACGGTTATCTGCATCCTGCTGTTCGTTGGCGCGATGGGTAAATCGGCGCAATTCCTGCTCCATACCTGGCTGCCCGATGCGATGGAGGGCCCGACACCGGTCTCGGCCCTGATCCATGCCGCAACCATGGTGACTGCCGGTGTGTTCCTGGTCGCACGGTGCTCGCCATTGTTCGAATATGCGCCAATAGCGCTGGCGGTTGTCACCTTTGTCGGCGCGACGACGGCGATATTTGCCGCGACCATCGCAATTACCCAGAACGATATCAAACGGGTGATCGCTTATTCGACCTGCAGCCAGCTCGGCTACATGTTCTTTGCCTGTGGCGTCTCGGCCTATTCCGCCGGCATGTTCCACCTGACCACCCATGCCTTCTTCAAAGCCCTGCTTTTCCTCGGCGCCGGGTCGGTCATTCACGCCATGTCCGACGAGCAGGATATGCGCAAGATGGGTGGCATCTGGAAGGCGATCCCGCTGACCTACACCTTGATGTGGATTGGCAGTCTGGCCCTTGCCGGCGTGCCGTTCTTCTCCGGCTTTTTCTCCAAGGACATCATTCTTGAATCCGCCTTCGCCGCCGAGACCGGGCTGGGCTATTACGCCTATGCCGCCGGTATTGCCGCCGCCATTTTGACAGCGCTCTATTCGTGGCGGTTGATTATCCTGACCTTCCACGGCAAGCCGCGCGCCGATGAGAAGGTTATGGCGCATGTCCATGAATCGCCGGCGATCATGACCGT
Organism: Rhodospirillaceae bacterium; assembly: GCA_018666805.1. GTDB lineage: Bacteria > Pseudomonadota > Alphaproteobacteria > UBA828 > UBA828 > PTKB01. The sequence continues at coordinate 25,176 of JABIXB010000038.1, forward strand.
GCCGCTCATCCTTCTGGCGGTTGGCGCGATTGTTGCGGGCTATCTGCTGTTGCCCATGGTCGGCAGCCATTCCGATTTCTGGGGCACCTCCATTTTAGTGCTGCCGCATAATAACGCGCTTGAGGGCGCCCACCATGTTGCGTTCTGGGTCAAGGCGCTGCCGACCATTGTTGCCGTGATTGGTATTTTAGCGGCCTACTACCTCTATATGACCAAGCCGCAATTGCCGGCAATGTTGGCCGAGCGTTTGCGCCCGCTCTATCTGTTCTCGCTCAACAAATGGTATTTCGACGAGCTCTACGACTGGATGTTTGTCCGCCCGGCCAAATATCTCGGCCATGGCTTGTGGAAGCAGGGCGATGGCGGCGTCATCGATGGCATTGGCCCCGACGGTATAGCGGCTGCGGCGACCGCCATCGCGCGCCGCGTCGTCAAGCTGCAAAGCGGCTATCTCTATCATTATGCGTTTTTGATGCTGGCCGGCGTGGCCGTCATCATCACCTGGTATCTGATTTTAGGATGATGATGACATGACCGATTGGCCCATTCTTTCGACCATCACTTTCCTGCCGCTGCTGGGGGCAGCCTTCATCCTTCTCATCCGCGGCGACGAGGCGACGATTGCGCGCAATTCACGCCATGTTGCCTTGTGGACGACGCTAGTCACCTTCGCCCTTTCACTGGTACTCATCTTCAGTTTCGATACAACGACGGCGGCGTTCCAGTTCGAGGAATATACGCCGTGGCTGCCTGAATATGGCATTGGCTACCATCTCGGCGTCGATGGTATTTCGGTCTTTTTCCTGCTGCTGACCACCTTCCTGGTGCCGATTTGCATTATCTCGTGCTGGGACTCGGTGAAAACGCGGGTGCGCGAATACATGCTGGCGTTCCTGATATTGGAAACGCTGATGGTCGGCGTGTTCAGCTCGCTCGATATGCTGATGTTCTACATCTTCTTCGAGGGCCAGTTGATCCCGATGTTCCTGATCATCGGTATCTGGGGCGGCGCGCGGCGAGTCTATTCGGCCTATAAGTTTTTCCTCTACACCCTGGTCGGCTCGGTGCTGTTCCTACTCGCCATTTTGTTCATGTATCACCAGGCCGGCACGACCGATATCCCAACCCTGATGAAAGAGGTCTGGGAGCCGGGCATTCAGACTTGGCTGTGGCTTGCTCTCTTCGCCTCGTTCGCGGTCAAGCTGCCGATGTGGCCGTTCCATACCTGGCTACCCGATGCGCATGTCGAAGCGCCGACGGCGGGCTCGGTCATTCTCGCTGGCATTCTGCTAAAGATGGGCGGCTACGGCTTCCTGCGTTTCTCGCTGCCGATGTTCCCGGATGCGAGCGAATTTTTCATGCCGTTTATCTTCTCGCTGTCGGTTGTGGCGATCATCTATACATCGCTTGTCGCCCTCATGCAGCAGGATATGAAAAAGCTGATCGCCTATTCGTCGGTCGCCCATATGGGCATCGTGACGATCGGTATCTTCGCCTTCAACAATCAGGGCATTGAGGGCAGTATTTTCCAAATGCTGAGCCACGGCGTCGTCTCCGCTGCCTTGTTCCTGGTGGTTGGCGTTATTTATGACCGCGTGCATTCGCGCGAGATCTCCTCTTACGGCGGCCTGGTTCACCGCATGCCGGTTTACGCCTTCGTCTTTATGATTTTCATGCTCGCCTCGGTCGGGCTGCCGGCGACGAGTGGTTTTGTCGGCGAGTTTTTGATTTTTGTCGGCGTCTTCCAGGTCAATACATGGGTCGCCATGCTCGGGTTGATCGGCGTGATCCTAGGCGCTGCTTATATGTTGTGGCTCTATCGC
>JABIXB010000039.1 GCA_018666805.1 Rhodospirillaceae bacterium
CGGTCTCGGCGTGGCTCATGCCGGAGGTTGGCTCATCGAGCATCACCACGCTGGCGCCGCCGGCAATCGTCACGGCGATCTCAAGCGCGCGCTGATCGGAATAGGACAGCAGGCCCGCCGGCACACCCCGGCGTGACATCAAGCCGGTTTGCTCGAGCACCATCTCGGTGCGCTCCTTAAGGTCGCGGCGCCGTGCGACGAATTGCCAGAAGGAATAGCCATAGCCCAGATTCCACAAGGCGCCGCAGCGCACATTCTCATAGACGCTCATGCGGGCAAAAATGTTGGTCACCTGAAAACTGCGGGCCAGACCCTTGCGGTTAATCTGGAACGGCGAGCGATTGGTGATGTCCTCGCCATTGAGCGCGATGCGTCCACGGCTGACACGGTAGCGCCCGGTGACCAGATTGAAGAGCGTCGATTTGCCGGCGCCGTTGGGGCCGATGATGGCGTGGATTTCGCCTTCTGCGATGGCGAGATCGAGGCCGCGGATAATCTCCGTCGGGCCGAAGGATTTCTCCACGCCACTGAGCTCGATTGCGTTCGTCATGACGCCACCGTTGCCCGCGCTTCATGCATGGCGCTGTTATAGGTCTCGGCCATGCGCGGATAAGCGCGCGCGCAGCCATAGCCGCCGGCGGCGCCAAGCGCGGCGCAAATCAGCCAGGGCCAGAAATCAGCGGCATTAAGGGCGATACCGTAAAGCACCATGGCGGTATCGCGCGTTACCGTGGTGCTGAGGAAATAGATCATTTCGATCAGGCCGATAATTCCCGCGAGCGCCACGAGTGTTGCGCCGGAGGCAATGGCATAGCTCGGCAGCATGGTGAGCAACAGACGCGGCCGCACCCGGCGGATCGGGTCATGCATCATGATCAACCCGGCCAGGCCGCCCGGCGCAAACATCACCATCAGCACAAATATGAGGCCGAGATAGAGATACCAGGCCGGCGTGATATCGCTGAGATAGCTGTTCAGGAGGGTGATCAGGATCGCGCCTAGTATCGGGCCGGCGAAATTTCCGGTGCCGCCGATATAGACCATGATCAAAATCACGCCCGACTGCCCGAGGCCGACCGTCTCGAAGCCGATATGCTCAATATTCACCGCATGCAGCGCACCGGCCAGGCCGGCAAAAAACGACGACAGCGAAAAGGCGAGCCAGCGCACCCGGTGGGTGTTGTAGCCGATAAACTGCACCCGCTCGGGATTGTCGCGCACCGCATTCGAAATACGGCCGAACGGCGTGCGCGTGAGGGCATACATGGCAATCGCGGCAATCACGCACCAGACCGCGATCAAATAATAGACCTGAATATCCGGACCGTAGGTGATGCCGAACCATTCCTCGCGGATCCAGCGGTCGGTCTGCACGCCTTCTTCGCCATTGAAGAAAAAGACGATGATCAGAGTGAGTGCCGTCGCCAGTTCGGCGAAGCCGAGCGAGATCATGGCAAAGGCGGTGCCGGCGCGGCGCGTCGAGACGAAGCCGATCAGAATGCCGAAAAAGAGGCCGGCAATGCCGCCGACAATGGGAATGAGGGTCACCGGCATGTAGGGTAAATCCTCATTGGCCATGCCGTTCATGACATGCGCCGTGACATAGCCGGCGAGGCCGAAATAAACCGCATGGCCAAACGACAGCATGCCGCCCTGGCCGAGCAGCATGTTAAACGCCAGCGCAAAAATAATGGCGACACCCGCCTGGCTCATCACCGTAATAGCGAAACCGGAATCGGTGAGCAGCGGCAGGATGATCAAGAGGGCGATGAGGCCAGCGCCCGCTCCCGGTTTTTTGAGGCCCGGCATAATCATACGTCGCGCGTTCCGAGCAGGCCGCGCGGGCGGAAGATCAGCATCAGCACGAGCAACAGGTAGGGTACCAGCGGCGCGATGCCGCCGGTGGTGAGATTGACCAGATCGGCGAGAATGCCATCCACATCGCGCTCGACGCCAAGCGCTCTGAAAATCGGATAGAGCGAGAAATCATAGGAGATGGCGAGATTGTTGAGGATGCCGATGAGGAGCGAAGCAATCAGCGCGCCACCGAGCGAGCCGAGCCCGCCGACAACAATCACGACAAAGACAATCGGCCCCAATTGGATCGCCATGCCGGGCTCGGTGCCGAGCACATTGCCTCCGATCACGCCGGCCACACCGGCCAGCGCGCAGCCGACGCCAAAGGTCCACATGAACACCTTCGGCACATCATGGCCGAGCGAGGCGACCATGTGCGGGTGGGTCAGCGCGGCGCGGATGATGAGGCCGATGCGGGTCCTGGTCAGGCCGAAAAATAGCGCGACGAAGATCGCCACCGAAATCAGCAACATGAAGATGCGGTAGGCCGAATAATCGAGCCCCTGCCAGGCAAAGGCGGTGACATTGAGCGACGCCGGCACGTCATAGGACACCGGCACCTTGCCCCACACCATCTGGACAATTTCCTCGATGACGAAAGCGAGGCCGAAGGTAAAGAGCAGCTCGGCCACATGGCCGAAGCGGTGCACCGGGCGCAATGCATAACGCTCGACCAGCGCGCCGACCGCGCCGACCAAGATGGGGGCAATGATCAGTCCGGGCCAGAAGCCCATATGATCGCTCACCTGATAAGCGAAATAGGCGCCCAACATGAAGAAGCTGGCATGGGCAAAATTGAGCACGCCCATCATGCTGAAAATCAGCGTGAGGCCGCTGGCCAGCAGAAACAACAGCATGCCATAGAGGATGCCGTTAAAGAGCGAAAATACGAATACTTCCAAAACGCTTCCCGCCGCGCCGGTCTAGTTTAATGCAAAAAATCCCCGGCCCCCGCCTAGGCGGTAAGGGGACCGGGCACTACTCCCAGAATCGTGCAGCCTTTGTCTAGGGCCGCTTCATATCGCAAGTCGTTGGCAGGGTGGTATCCGCCCGGCTAATCACACCGTCGGTGGCAAAAGCGAGGCCAAAGTCTTTTCCCTTATAGGAGATCGGGTGGGAATAATCCTTGGTCAGGCTGGAGACCATCAGCTGCGTCTGGATCTGATGGTCGGATGCACGCATCTCGACTTCGCCGAGCGGGCCCTGATAGGTCATGCCCTCAAGCGCTCTGCCGACCGGGATCGCATCGCTGCTGCCGGCCTTGTTCATCGCCGCCGACAGCATATCGATCACCCAGCGATGGCGGTCCGAATACCAGGTGTCCTGATATTTGCCCAAATAGTCCATCGCGAACTGGCTAACATCTGCCGGAATGTCGGCATGGTTTTCATGAAACTCGTTGATCTGTTTCATGGTGACTTTCGCGGCATCGGCGCCATAGCCGCCGACCGAGGAAGTGAGGCCGCCATAGATTGTATAGAACTGCGCCGGCAGATTGGCACCGGCGGCAAATTTCACCAGACGGACAAGATCCGGACCCCAATTGCCGGTGAGGATCGTATCGGCGCCCGAGGCCTTGATCTTGGCAATGAAGGGGGTGAAGTCCTGCACTTTGCCGAACGGCACGATCAACTCGTCGCCGACCAGCTCGATACCAGGCGTGCGCTCGGCCATGATGCGCCGCGCCGCCGCCTGGAAGCTTTTGCCGTAGGCGTAGTTCTGGTTCAGCATGTAGACCTTTTTGATGCTGCTGTCGCGGCTCATTTGCGTCACCAGTCCGGCCACTTTCTGGTCCACATTGGCGTCGAAACGGAAATGCCAGAACGAGCACAGTTCATTGGTGAATGCCGTCGTCACCGCCGAATGATTGAGGAACAGCATCTCGCTGCCCGGGTTGCGCTTGTTATGCTTGTTGACGAATTTGATGATGTTGAGCGCATGATTGGAGCCGATGCCCTGAACGACATATTTGAGGCCCATATCGACAGCTCTTTTCAATTGCTGGGTGGTTTTTTCGGCGCTCATGGCATTGTCGAGCGGCACGATCTCCAGCATCTGTCCGCCGAGTACGCCGCCGGCGGCGTTGATCTTGGCGGCGCTGAATTCGAAATTCTGCAGCGCGTCGGTGCCGACCGCTGCGACCGGGCCGGAAAGTGGTTCAATCAGTCCGATTTTTATCGTCTCCGCGGCACTCGCGCCGGTGCTCGCCGTGACGGTCAAAAGACCGCCCATAACCAAGCCTGTCAGACAGGCAAATAATCCCTTTAATCGCATGACGATCTCCCTACCAGTTCGTTTTCACAATATGTTTGGGGCGTTCCACCGGGGTCTCTTATCGAAAGACCTACCTTGGCGAGCGCCCATCGATAAGTGTACGTTGCGTCCGCGACAGAGGCAATGAAGCTGTGCGCTGGATAAAAGGCGAGGAACGCATATGAGTATGGTCACCACCACCCGAATTTCCAATTGCGCCGTGCTCACTTTGGACCATGCGCCGGTCAACGGCCTTGGCCTGGCGCTCAGGATCGCACTGACGGAGGCGTTCGAGGCGGCGTGCGCGGATGCGGAAATTTCCGCCATTGTCCTGACCGGCGCGGGGCGGATGTTCTCGGCCGGCGCCGATATCACCGAGTTCGGCACGCCCAAATCGATGACCGCGCCGTCGCTGCCCGATATCATCAATATTATTGAGCGCGCGGAGAAGCCCGTGGTTGCGGCGGTGCATGGCAATGCGCTCGGCGGCGGGCTCGAACTCGCGCTCGGCTGCGCCTACCGGGTTGTTGCCAAAGGCACCAATCTCGGCCTGCCGGAAGTCAGCCTCGGCATTATCCCCGGCGCCGGCGGCACCCAGCGCCTGCCGCGCGTCATCGGCGCCGCGCCGGCGCTCGACATGATCGTCACCGGCAAGCCGATCAAGGCGGAGAAAGGCCTGGCGCTTGGCCTGGTCGACGAGCTGGCCGAGGGCGACCTGGTTGCGGCGGCGGTGGAATTTTGTGGGCGTCTCCCGGCCGGCGAAGCCGCGCTGCGCCCGACCCGCGCGCGCGGCGATAAAATGAGCGAAGCGCGCGGCAATGAGAGCCTGTTCGCCGATTACCGTAAATCAATGGCGCGCCGTGCCCGTGGCCTGGAAGCGCCCTATGCGGCGGTCGAATGCGTCGAGGCGTCGCTCGGTGAGGATTTCGACGCCGGCCTCTCGTTCGAGCGCGAGACCTTCAAGAAGCTCGTCGTTTCGACCCAATCCGAGGCGCTGCGCCATGCCTTTTTCGTCGAGCGCGCCAGCACCAAGATCGATGGCTTGGCAAAAGACACGGCCAAGCAGGATATTCGCCGCGCGGCAGTGATCGGCTGCGGCACCATGGGCGGCGGCATCGCCATGAATTTCGCCAATGCCGGCATTCCGGTGACGGTGCTGGAGGCGGAAGACAGCGCCTTGCAAAAGGGCCTGGATATCATCCGCGGCAATTATGCCGCGAGCGTCGCCAAGGGCCGCATTGCTCAGGACAAGATGGATGGCTGCATGGCCCTCATTCAGGGCGTCACCGATTACGCCGAATTGGGCGAGCCGGATATGGTGATCGAGGCGATCTTCGAAAAAATGGCTGTCAAAAAAGAAGTCTTCGCCAAGCTTGATGCCGTTTGTCCGCCAGATACCATTCTCGCCACCAACACCTCGACCCTGGATGTGAATGAAATCGCAGCCGCGACGTCGCGGCCCGAGAAAGTTATCGGCACGCATTTTTTCAGCCCGGCCAACATCATGCGCCTGCAGGAAAATGTGCGCGGCGCCAAAACCTCGGACGAGACCATCGCCAGCACCATGGCGCTGGCCAAGAAGCTCGGCAAGGTCGGCGTGCTGGTCGGTGTGTGCGACGGCTTTGTCGGCAACCGCATGCTCTATGCCTATTCGCGCCAGGCCAATTTCTTGCTTGAGGAGGGCGCCCTGCCGCAGCAGATCGACAAGGCGATTTTCGATTTTGGCTTTCCCATGGGTCCGTTCGCCATGGGCGATCTCGCCGGCCTTGATGTCGGCTGGCTGGTGCGCCAGGCGCGCGCCGCGACACGGCCCTCGAATCTGCGTTATTCGCCGATCGCCGACCGAATCTGCGAGATGGGGCGCTACGGCCAGAAGACTTCGGCCGGCTGGTACAATTATGAAAAAGGCAGCCGCGTGCCGATCCCAGATGCGGAGATCGAGAAGCTTATTATCGGTGTCTCGGACGAGCTCGGCTATCAGCGCCGAAGCATCGATGAAGCGGAGATTGTCCAGCGCTGCATGTATCCGCTGATCAATGAGGGCGCGAAAATCCTCTCGGAAGGCATCGCCCAGCGCCCTGGCGATATCGATACCGTGTGGATCTATGGCTACGGCTTTCCACGCCAGCGCGGCGGGCCGATGTTCTATGCCGATACGGTCGGCCTGAAAGAAGTCTATGATGTCATGAGCGCGCTCTATGATCAGCATGGCGAATGGCTGAAACCGGCGCCGCTCCTGGCCGAGCTGGCGGCGGCGGGCAAAGGCTTTGGAGATATGTAGCGATGGAAATCACTCTTAGCAGCGCCGACGCCGCTTTTCAGAGCGACGTGCGGAGCTTCATTGAGGCCGCGTTGCCGGGCGATATCAAATCCAAGGTCGAGCTCGGCCAGCATCTTGAAAAAGACGATTATGTGCGCTGGCACAAAATCTTGCACACCAAAGGCTGGGCCGCGCCTGCCTGGCCGGTGGAATATGGCGGCACCGATTGGACGCCGCTGCAGCGCCATTTGTTCGAAGAGGAATTGGCCCGCGCCTCGACACCGCGCCTGATGCCGTTCGGCCTTTCGATGGTGGCGCCGGTGATCATGGCGTTCGGCGATGCGGCACAGAAACAGCATTTCCTGCCGCGTATTCTCAGTTGTGAGGATTGGTGGTGCCAGGGTTATTCCGAGCCCGGCGCCGGCTCGGACCTCGCCTCGCTCACCACCAAGGCGGTGCCGGACGGCACGGATTATATCGTCAGTGGCGCCAAGACCTGGACCACGCTGGCGCAATACGCCGATATGATTTTCTGCCTGGTGCGCACCTCAAGCGAAGGCAAGCCGCAAACCGGAATTTCGTTCCTGCTGATCGACATGCATTCGCCTGGCATCACCGTCCGGCCGATCCGCACCATGGATGGCGGGTACGAGGTCAATGACGTTTTCTTTGACGAGGTGCGCGTGCCGCAGGCCAACCGCGTCGGTGAAGAAAACAAGGGCTGGACCTACGCCAAATTTCTGCTCGGCCATGAGCGCACCGGCATCGCCGCCATCGGCCGCTCGAAACAGGAGCTGAGGCAGCTCAAGGTGATTGCGGCGGCGGAAGCCGCAGGTGACGGCAGTCTGGCCGAGGATGGTGCCTTCGCCGGCAAGATGGCCGATCTCGAAATCGATATCCTGGCGCTCGAATCCCTGGTGCTGAAAATCGTCGCCGACGAGGCGGCGGGCCGCACACCCGGCGCCGAAGCTTCAATTTTGAAAATCAGGGGCACCGAAATTCAGCAACGCCTGAGCGAACTCGCGCTCGAAGCCATCGGCTATTACGCCAATCCCTATATTGCCGAGGCGCAGGAAGCCGGCTGGAACGAACCGCCGGTCGGCCCCGAATATGCCGCCACCGTGGCGCCGCATTATTTCAACTGGCGCAAGGCGTCGATCTATGGCGGCACCAACGAAATCCAGAAGAACATCATCGCCAAGATGGTGCTCGGACTCTAGGGGCGGCTGTGATGGAATTTACCCTGAGCGACGAGCAAGTACTGTTTCAGGAAAGCGTCGAGAGCTTTACCGCCAAGCAATATGATGCCGACAAGCGGCGCGCCCTCTCAGAAAGTGAAGACGGCTTCAGCCGCGCCCACTGGGCGCATTTCGCTGAGCTCGGCTGGCTTGGCCTCGGCATTGAAGAAGCGCATGGCGGTCTCGGCGGTACGGCGCTCGATATGGCGGTGCTGATGGAAGGCTTCGGCCGCGCCCTGGTGCTCGAGCCCTATCTCTCAAGCATGGTGATGGGCGGCGGCGCGCTTGAGTTGGCCGCCAGCGAGAAGCAAAAATCAGCCCTGCTGCCGGCGCTTGGTGGCGGCGCGTTACTGCTTGCCTTTGCCTTTGCCGAGCCGCGCGCGCGTTACGATCTCGCCAAGGTCGCGACCATCGCTGAGAAATGCGGCGGCGGCTATCTTCTGCGCGGCCACAAGAGCGTCGTTTTGCACGCCGCCAGTGCCGACAAAATTATCGTCTCGGCGCGCACCGCCGGCGGCGTCGGCGACAAAGCCGGTATCAGCCTGTTCTTGCTCGAGCGCGCCGCGCCGGGTGTGAATCTTCAATCGTATCCCACCGTCGACGGCGGGCGCGCAGCGGAGGTGGTGCTGGACGAAGCGGTGGTGACAGAATACGACCTGCTCGGCCAGGAAGGTCAGGCCCATGCCATCATCGAAGCGGTGATCGACCGCGCTATCATCGCCGTGTGTGCCGAAGCCATCGGCATCATGCAAACGCTCATTGAAATGACACGCGCCTATCTCGACAACCGCAAGCAGTTCGGCATCCCGATTGGCAAATTCCAGGTGCTGCAACATCAGCTCGTCGATATGTATATGGCGCACGAACTGTCAAAGGCGCTGACCTACCGCGCCGCCGCCGCCATCGCTTCGGCAGAGAGCGCCGCCCGTGCCCGCGCGGTGAGCGCCGCAAAAGTACAAATCGGCAAAGCCGGCAGCTTGGTTGGCCAGCAGGCGATCCAGCTGCATGGCGGCATGGGCATGACCGACGAGCTTCCGCTTGGCCAATATTTCAAACGCCTGACCATGATCGAAACCCTGTTCGGCAACACCGATCACCACCGGCGTCGATTTGCCGCCTTGCCGGAAACATAAACGAACCCACATTAAATCTTCCAAGCGGCACCACTCTCCGGAATGCATTTTGCATTCCGGCAAGCGCGCCAAGCCAAGCGCGCGGATGCGCGCGCCCGGCGATTGAGGGTCTAAAAAATGCGCCCGAGCTATCGAGGTAGCCAAGGGCGCGGATGCGCCCGCCCGGCGATTGAGGGGCATTTTACAAGAGACCCAGCGAAATTGTTATGATAGAAGCCACCGGATTAGGCGAATGGGGCGTAGCCAAGTGGTAAGGCATCGGGTTTTGATCCCGTGTACCGTAGGTTCGAATCCTACCGCCCCAGCCATCCCCCCAAGCCGCGACATCACCACATTTACTTATAACAAGGAAGGTGAACGATGAAGGTCGATTTATACACCAAGGCCATTCTCACCGTGATAGCGGTCTGTCTCGCGGTTTTGGTTTCCCAGGGATTCGAGTTTACCGCCGAGGCGCAAATCAGTGGCAGCGGCCAGGATGTCAGGGTCACCAACTTCGCGACCGACATAACGCCCGGTGAGACGTTGCACGTCTTCTGTACAAATTGCTAACGCCGCAGCCATTACCCTAGATCGAATTATGATTAAATGGAACCGCTTCGCGGTTCAATTTAATCGTGTGAATCCGATCGATATCAAATAGTTAGAGCAGATTCACATAGCTTGTCGGATCGCCGGGGCGATTCCGATAAACCATGTTCTGCTCTTGCGGTCTTCAGGCGCCAGAAGGGCGGCGACGGAGTCATGAAGCGTGGCCAGATGATCGCCCGAGACAAGGCGGAAAAATCTCCGTGCCCGTCAACGATTTTATAATAAATATATGTTTAGATAGTCCAACTACCCTGAAACGCCTACGACACAATTCGCAATATGCAATAATATGCTGGATTGATTATGTCAAATATAATAGCATTTCCAAGCAGCGGCCTAACCGAACAGGACCGGCAGGAAGTCGTGTCGCTGGCCTATCAGCTTCAGCTCAAGGGCGCGGCCCAGGGCTGGATCACCGGTGAGACGATGCACGGCCATGTCTGGATGGCCATATTGGATGCGCGCAAGACGGATGCGAGCCTGGCGGTAATCGCCCGCGAGGAAGGCCAGTATGTCGCTTTTTGCGACGACGGCTCCGCCCTCGCCCATGGTCCCAACCTGAGCGAAGTCCTGTCGACAATCTCGGCCTGATTTAGCGCCCCCGCCTTAGCCCAACTCCGACTTGCGTAAATTCTCAGCCAGTGTGCGCAGAAACACGATCGAGGACTGCGTCTTCGGGTCGCCGAGCATTTTTAGCGTTGCCATGATGCCGCCGGGCGCCTGGTAGTCGGCTGATTCGCGCACCGCTTCGTTGACCGCTTCCTTGGCGGCATGGGCGAGGTCGGCGATTTCCTCGTTGGCGAGGTTGGTCAACATATGTTCGACGAACTGGGCCAGGCGCTCGACCATGCTGTCGGTCATGGCGTTGCGCATGGCGCTGATCATGTGGATCAGCTCGAAGGTTGCCTTGAGGCCGCCGGTGCGGTGCAGCGCCGTCAATTCGTCGAGCAGGCTGTGCACCGCGTCGCGCGTGTCCTCATCATTGAGGCGATCGAGAAGTTCCATGCCGTTGCCGAGGGTGGCGCTCAGGCGGCCGACCATCTGGTCGGTCATGGCGTCGCCGGCGGCCGCGATCAGGCGGTCGAGTTCTTCCGGCGCGTTGGGCCGGCTATCGATATCGCTCATCTTCTGGCCCCCCCTACAGCAAGCCGCGCGCCGACAACCAATAGAGCCGGTTGTAGGCAAGTTTCGACCAATGGATCATCTTCGACGGCGGGCCCGGATTGGGCGGCGTTTCATAGTTGAACCAGACATAGGTGGCGCTATCCATGCCGGTTTCGACAAAGCAGAACACCTTGCCGTCATAGGGCCGCGCGGTGCGGCCCTCGAGCACCAGCGAGGTCAGATTGTCGATCAAGGTATCGGCTTCGTAATGGGCGGTCGAGCCGGCCTTGGAGATCGGGATATTGGTGGTGTCGCCGACGACGAAAACATTGCTCGAGCCCTCGCGGTTGAGCGAATGGCGGTCGGTCGGCACCCAGCCGCCGGCGCCGAGATCGGAGGCCTCGATCACTTCGGCGCCACGGTGCGGCGGGATCGTCACCAAGAGGTCGTAGGGCAGGGTTGAGCCTTCTTCCGATTCGATCGTCTTGGCCGCCGGGTCGACCGATTTGGCGTTGAAGAAAGTCTCGGATTTGATGCCGTATTTATCGAACTCGGCGCTGGTCCAATGGGCCACCGGTTCAAGCGCGTGCAGCCGGCCAATCGGATAGGTGTAGGTAATTTCGGTTTTGTCGGCGAGGCCGCGCTTTTGCAAATGGTGATAGAGCATGAAGCTGATTTCGAGCGGCGCCACCGGGCATTTATGCGGCGCGTTGACATTGACGACGATCTTGCCGCCGTCGAAATCTTCAAGTGCCTGGCGCATTTTGCGCGCGCCGTCGAGATCGTAGAACCAGTGCGCGCCCTCGGCCATGCCGGGGATCTCTTCGGGCACGATGCGCGAGCCGGTGGCGATGACGAGATAATCATAGCCGAAGCTCATACCGGCATGGGTTTCGACCCTGTTGTTTTCGACATCGATATTGCTCGCCGGGTCGACGAAGAAATTAACGCGCCGGTCGAGCACCTTGCGTTGATCGCGAAACAGCTCGTCCTCGCGCATGGTGCCAAACGGGATGTACAACAGGCCCGGCTGATACATGTGCTGGTCCGTCGTGCCGAGCATGGTGATCGAGACCTCGCCCTTGCCGAGCGCACTGCCGAGCTGGCGGCAAAGGCCGTTTGCGGTGATCGTGCCGGCCAGTCCGCCGCCGACAATCAATATGCGTTTGCTCATTTTTTCGTCTCCCAGCCTGTAATTGTTATTTCGACTTGATGATGCGAATGCTCCAATAGCCGTCCTGTTCGGTGGTTTCGCCCATTTGATGGCCGACCTTGGCGATCCATTCGGGAATGTCCTTGACCGAGCCCTGATCGGACGACCAGATCTCGATTTCATCGCCGATGCTGATCAGTTTGAGCCCGGCGATCAGCTCCAACAACGGTCCCGGGCAATAGGAGCCGCGCGCATCGATGGTTGTTGTGCTCATAGGTGCGGTTTTTCTTTCGGTTTAGAGAACGATCAATTCGCCGGCCTCGGCGTCGGACATGAATTTGGTCAGGCCGCCGGCCTCGTCGAACAGGCCGTCCTCAAGATCGGCCAGGGTCCATTCCTGGATGTCGAGCGCCATCGAGCAGGCGATGATTGTTAGATCGCCGAGCATCTTGCCCTGGCGCAAGAGCTCGAGCGCATCGGGTGCGCCTTTTTTCAACATCTCGGCGGAAAAGGCGCCGCCCCGGTAGCGCGCCTCGGCGTTCAAGCCTTTGGCAAACACCAGGATCGCCGCCATGCTGACAAAAAGCTGGGTCGGCCGTTCGGAAACGGCGGCGACCGAAGCCATCATGCCGGCAAGCTGCACCTTCTCATGCTCGGGTGAGGCCAAAACAATAAATAGTGGTGCAGCCGCCATACCAACGTTCCCGGGGAAGCCAGAAATATAGCCATGATCATTTAGCAGATAATCGCCGGCTAATCACCCCATCCATTCGCTATGAGGTGTGCGGAATTGTCGGCGTCCGGTGTCGCCTACGCTATGATGCGGGCGCGGCGGCAAGCGGCCGGGCGCCGCCATGATCGCGTAAAAATCCACTGGATTACAAAATAATACCAGTTTTATTGTTTTAAATTAGGGGGTTAATATTTTTACTTGTCTGGACCGGAACAGCAATTAATCGGTGGAGACCTCAACCGCTGCCTGTTCGCGTGCTTCGGTCTTGGTCGGGCCCGTGCGCGGTTTGCGCGCCAGCACCGTCATCATCGGCGGAATGATCAAGAGGGTGAGAAGGGCGGATAGCGCCAAACCACCGACCACCACCGAACCGAGACCACGATAGAGTTCCGAGCCGGCGCCCGGGAACAGCACCAGTGGCAACATGCCGACAACTGAGGTGACGGTCGACATGAAGATCGGCCGGATGCGGTTGCGCGTTGCTTCCAAAATGGCTTCCTGGACCTCCATATCGTCGCTCCGCATGTGGTGCAGAGTCTGATGCACCAGGAGAATCGCATTGTTGACGACGATGCCGATCAGGATGACGAAGCCCAGCACCGTCAACATGTCGAGCGGCTGGAAGCGGTCGATATTGATCAGCAACAGGCCAAGCACGCCGCCGGCCGCCGCCGTCGGCACCGAAAGCATGATGATGAACGGGTAGATAAAACTTTCGAACAGCACCGCCATGATGAGATAGACGATAAATATCGCGAGCACGAGATTGAGCACCATCGCGTCCCAGGTCTTGGTCAACTGATCCGCCGTGCCCGAAAGGTGCATCGAGACACCGGGCGGTAGATCGCCCGCCAGCGCGCCGATGACGCTTTCCTCGAGCGTCTGCATGGCGACTTCGAGCGGCACTGCCGCGGCTGGGCGGATTTCCAGGGTGACGGTGCGTTCGCGCTCGACATGGCGGATCAGCGTCGGCCCTTCAGTGACGATGATATCGGCCAGCGCGCCGACCGGCAGAATAGTGCCGTCGCGCGTCACCACCGGTAGGAAATTAATGTCCTGGGTTTGGCCGACGGCCTGCTCGGGGCCGGTCAACATTAGATCGAAGCGCTTGCCGCCGATGGTGATCTCGTCAACGCGCAGACCATCATTGAAAGCATCGACCGTGAGGCCGAGCTCGAGCGCATTCAGGCCGTTATCGCCTAGGAGGACCTGGTTGGGAACGATGCGCACTTCCGGCGCGCCGAGCTCGAGCCCCGGCACCGGGCGCATCTGGTTGCCTTCGGAGAACGGCATCGCCATGAAGAGATGCCCAACCGCGCTCACCGCGACTTCAAGAATGGTCTCCAGATCGGGGCCGGAAATATCGAGGTCGATCTTGCGCCCGCCGCCGATGGCGCGGCCAAACAGGCTGGTCTGGCTGACGAAACCGAAAGTACCGGGCTCGCGGAACACCGGGATGCGGATCGGGTCAATGAGCTCGCCGGCGCGCTGCGGCTCCATTGAAACAGCGCCGACAAAAGCGCGCGAACGCAAGGTGACGAAGAAGAAGCGCTCCATCTTGGGCGGTCCGCCGGGCTCGGATACCGGCCCGGTTTCGGTTGCCCAGAGCGGGCGCACCGCGTTCTCGATGCGCTTGGCAATGCCGCTGGTGGTATCCAAATTATAGCCTGGCGGCGGCACCACCACGCCAAACACGAGATTGCGGTTGCCCTCCGGCAGATAGTCGAGCTTGGGCAGGAATTGATATGAAAAATAAAGCGAGCCGCCGCAGACAAGGATCACCACCGCGATGGCGCGCAGGCGCCCGCGCACAACCCAGCGCGTAAAACCCATCACCACAGCGACGAAAGCGCGGGCAAAGTGATCGATGATCGGAATTGGCAAACGGCGCGGCGCTTCGAGCACATTGCCGGCACTCGTCTTTGAGCGGCCAAGAATGCGCGCGGCGAGCGACGGGATGAGAGTGATGGCGATGACCAGCGACAGCAGCACCGAGACCGAAATGGCGACGGCGATATCGCGGAATAGCTGGCCGGCCTCCAACTCCATGATCAATATCGGAATAAACACCAATACCGTGGTCAGAGCCGAGACGAACACCGCGCCCCACACCTGGCGCGCGCCCTGATAGGCGGCCTCGCGGCGCGTGAGGCCGGATTGCCGCAATCGGTAGATATTCTCGAGCACGACAATGGCGGCATCGACCACCATGCCGACGGCGAAGGCGAAGCCGGCGAGCGACACCACATTGATCGACCGGCCGAGCAGCGCCATGGCGACGAACGAGCCGACCACCGATACCGGTATCGCGATAGCGATAATTATCGTGGCGCCGAAAGAGCGCAGGAACAACATCAGGATAATGACGGCGAGGGTGCCGCCGACCCAAATATTCTGCTGCACCAATTCGATTGCCGAATCGATATAGACGGTCTCGTCATAGGCTTGCTCAAGCGTCAGCAGCGCGTCGGGCAACACCCTTTCATTAAGCTCGGCGACGGCCTGGCGCACGCCTTCCATGGTCTCCATCACATTGGCGCCGGTCTCGCGGATGGCGTTGACCGCCATCGCCGGCTCACCCAGGGTGCGAATGCGCGCGACCGGATCCTTGTAGCCGAAATGGACCTCGCCGATATCGCCCAGCGTCACACGCGCAAGGCGCCCGGAGGCACTGTTTTCGGCGCTCCGCAGCAGCACCGCGCGCACCCGCTCGGGGGTTTTGAGCTCGGCATCGGTGCGCACGATGTAGCGCCGCTTGCCTTCGTTCAAATCGCCGGCGGAGATCGATGTATTGGCGCCCTGTAGCGCGCTCACCACATCGCGCACCGTGAGGCCGTAGCGCGCCATCTTTTTGGGATCCACCGTGATCCGCAATTCGCGCTCGGAACCGCCGAACACATTGACCCGGGCGACGCCCGGCACGCGCTCGATGCGTTCCTTGATCGTATCTTCGATAAAATCGCCATATTCGTGAATCGGGCGAATATTGCCTTCGACACGCTGGATGATGAACCAGGCGATGGCTTGGTCCTCGGCGCTCGCGGTGCGGATCGTTGGCTCGTCGGTTTCCTCCGGATAGCCCGACACGCGGTCGAGGCTGTTGGCGACAAGCAGCAGTGCGCGGTCCATATTATGGCCGACTTTGAATTCAAGCGTGATCTCGGAGCTGTTGTCCTGCGATTGGCTGACCATGCGCGACAGGCCCTCAAGGCCCTTCAGCACCTCTTCCTGGCGGTTGGTCACTTCGCGCTCGACCTCGGCCGGTGCGGCGCCAAACCAATTGGTGGTGATGGTGAGCACCGGTTTGCGCACATCGGGCGTAAGCTGAATCGGGATGGTCTGGAGCGCTACCAGGCCGAACAGGAGAATCATCAGCACCGCCGCGATCATGGCGATCGGCCGCGCAATGGCGAGGCGGATAAGATTCATTTACGAGCCGTCGGCAACCGTGACGGCCTGGCCGGGCCGGAGGCGCTCATTGCCGCGAATCACGGCCAAATCGCCGGGCGCCACGCCGCTGATCACCTCAAAGCGCCCGCCGACCGCGGCACCGGTCTGCACCGGGCGGATATCGGCCTTGCCGTCGGCGGCGAGGTAAACGAAGGTCTGTCCCTGGCGCGTTATCACCGCATCCTTATGCACCGTCACCACTTCGCGGTAGGGCCCTTGCGGCAAATGCACCACGACTGACTGGTTGACCGCGAGAACGCGGCCATTGAGGGCGATGTCGGGGGTGAAACGTACCTGACGGGTGCGGGTGAGGGGGTTCTCCTCCGGCACGATGGCGCGCACCACGGCTTGATGATCCGAGCCGTCATCGAGCGTAATCGTAATCACCACGCCGGCCTCCAGGGCCGGGATGCGGGTGGCTGGAACATCGGCCTCTATTTCGAGTTTGCGGTCGCTCAGCATGGACACCACCGAGCCGCCAACCGGCACGTACGAGCCGGTCTCGGTATGCTCAAGCGTGACCACCCCGCCATAAGGCGCGCGGACCTTGGCGTCGTAGAGATCGATCTCGGCCAGGGCGAGATTGGCCAGCGCGCGCTCATTGCGCGCCATGGCGGCGCCGACCGAGGTTTGCGCCACCACCACCTGCTGGCGCTGGTCTTCGTGCCGGCCCTTGGAAAAGGCGACCGAATTCTTAAGCCCCTCAAGGCGCGCCAACTCCTGGCGGCGCAGCGTCAATTGCGCTTCGGCCAGCCTGATTTGCGCTTCGGTTTCGGCCGCTTCGGCGACCAACAGGGCGCGCTGGCGCTCAAGACGGGCGGTATCCAATAGGGCGAGTACATCGCCTTTCTGAACCCGGTCGCCAACGCTGACCCGCATATCGGCCACCGGGCCACCAATACGGGCGGCAACGATGCCGGATTGGCGCGCGACCAGCCGGCCAATCACCGGAACGGTTTGTGACAAGGGCTCCATGCGCACTTCATCGACGCCGACCGCCGCCGCTTGCTGGGCCAGGGCGCCGGGCGTGCCGGGCAGTGCCAGCGGTAGCGTGAGTGCCAACATTGCCGCCATTATCAGGCGCGTCATCATGCTGCACCCTCACCTTGAAGGGCGCGTTTGAGCGCGAGAATTTCGGGCGCGGCCATGCGGCCGCTCTCTATTGCTGTATCGGGTTCCATGAATATCAACTCGATGGTTTCGTGGTCCGGTGTCCGCGGTTCGCCCTCGCCATGCACTCTATAATAGAGCGGGGTGTATTCGCTATGTGTCCACGGACTGAATAAAGTGCCGGGAACGTGTAGCAGATAAGCGGGTGTTACCGCCAGATTTCCTTCTTCGATAAATTCGCGCACAAGTGCCAACTCCGGCGTTTCACCGGCCTCAACCGCGCCGCCGGGGAATTTGAGGATATCCCGGCCAACAATCGTTTCGGCCGACATCAGCACCCGCCCGGCGCGCAACAACACGCCATAGACGCGTACATTATTTGGCTGGTTCTGCAACATCGCGGGCCGTTTTTACACTATCGCGGCGCTCTGGTCAGCATCGTCTGAAAAAAGCTAAAGAACGGCTGGGCGAACCGGGTGAGATGGTTCATAATGCGCCGCCTGATTGGGCCAAAAATAATACCATTGCGGCAATCGGACCGGAGTAAAATGAGCTTAGACGATCACGCACCTTCGATCGGCGTTCTCGCCAACCCGGCGGCCGGCCGCGATATCCGCCGCCTCGTTGCCCAGGCTTCGGTATTTCCCATCGCTGAAAAGCGCAACATGATCACCCGTCTGTTCTCCTCGCTCGGTATGCTCGGCGTCGGCACGGTATATATGATGTCCGATGGCAACGGTATTGCGGACCGCATCCGCCATGCCCTCGAGACACCGCCGCCGTCCGACCAAATCTGGCCCAAGGTCGTTTTTCTCGACATGCCGATCGAGGATCGCGCGGTCGATACGCTTGTCGCGGCCGAGAAGATGGTGGCGCATGGCGTTGGCGGCATTATCGTGCTTGGCGGCGATGGCACCCACCGCCTGGTCGCCTCCAGAGCCGGCGATGTTCCCATCACTGCGCTCTCAACCGGCACCAATAATGTATTTCCGGCGATGCGCGAGGCGTCGATCGCCGGCCTTGCCGCCGGCCTGGTCGCGACCGGACAGGTGCCCGTCGGTGACTGCGCGGTGCGCAACAAAGTGCTCCGGGTTGACGTCAATGGTGTCGAGAGCGACCTGGCGCTGGTCGATCTCTGCACCAGCACGGAGCTCTGGATCGGCTCGCGCGCGCTGTGGCGGGCCGAGGGCCTGGATCAGCTCTTCCTGTCGTTCGCCGAAGCGGATGCGATCGGCCTCTCGTCGATTGGTGGGCTAATACGACCGGTGACGCGCGCGGCGGAAGGTGGCCTGTGGCTCAATCTGGCTGATCCCGCAAGCGCGCCGATTATCGTCACCGCACCTCTCGCACCGGGCTTGATGATCGATATCGGTGTCGAGGCGGTGCAGGATTTGCGCCCCGGCGAGGCAATATCGTTACGCGCCGAGCGCGGAGTCGTTGCGCTCGACGGTGAGAGAGAGATAGAGTTTTCGCAGACCGATAAATTAGCCGTGCGGCTGGAGTGGGACGGACCGCTCACGCTCGATATATCCAAGGTCATGACATACGCCGCAGAGCATGAATTATTGCACCGTGTAAACGCGAATTGAGGGAGCGAGCTTCAAGCCGCGCCAAGCTAACAGACAATCAGGGAGACTAAGCATGCCACTCAGTAAAGACGAACTGCTCAAAGCATATCGGATGATGAAAACCATTCGTGAGTTTGAGGAACGCCTGCACGTGGAATTCGCCACTGGCGAGATTCCCGGCTTCGTTCACCTTTATGCCGGCGAGGAAGCCAGCGCGACCGGGTTCTGCATGCATTTGGATGATCGCGACAAGATCGCTTCCAATCACCGCGGCCACGGCCACTCGATCGGCAAGGGCTGCGACGTGGATGCCATGATGGCGGAAATTTACGGCCGCGGAAACGGCCTCTGCGGTGGCAAGGGCGGCTCCATGCATATTGCCGATTTGAGCAAAGGCATGATGGGCGCCAACGGCATCGTCGGCGGCGGATCGCCGCTCGCCTGCGGCGCGGCACTTGCGGCCAAACAGCTCGGCACCGGTGGCGTTGCGATTTCCTTCTTCGGCGATGGCGCGTCCAACCAGGGCACCAGCATGGAAAGCCTCAATCTGGCGTCGGTGTGGAACCTACCGTGTATTTTTGTGGTCGAGAATAATGGCTACGCCGAAGCGACATCATCGAAATATTCGGTCGCCTGCGACGATGCGGCGGATCGTGCCAGCGCCTTTAATATGCCGGGCGTGGTGGTTGACGGTCATGATTTCTTTGCCGTTTACGAAGCCGCCGGCGAGGCCGTCAAGCGCGCCCGCGAGGGCAAAGGGCCGACCCTGATTGAGTGCAAGCTCAACCGTTATTACGGTCATTTTGAAGGCGATGCGCAGACCTATCGCGGCAAGGACGAGGTTAAAAACCTGCGCGCGACGATCGATTGCCTCGACCGGTTCCGCGCCAAGGTGACGTCGGCCGATCTTTTGAGCGAAGCCGAGCTAGATGTCATCGACGGCGAAGTGGCCGCGCTCATCGACGGTTCGGTCGAGAAAGCCAAGGCCGCGCCGATGCCGGCGCCGGCCGAGCTGCTCACCGACGTCTACATCTCGTACTAAGAAGAAGGGAATTAAGAAGATGGCACGCAATATTAGCTATCAACAAGCAATTGGCGAAGCGTTGGCGCAGGAGATGGAGCGCGACGAAACGGTCATCCTGATGGGCGAAGATGTCGCCGGTGGCGCCGGCTCGCCCGGCGAGGACGATGCCTGGGGCGGTGTCCTCGGCGTGACCAAGGGTCTTTATGGCAAGTTTGGCGATCGTGTTATGGATACGCCGATCACCGAATCGGCTTTTATCGGCGCCGCGGTGGGTGCCGCGACGTCGGGCCTCAGGCCGGTCGCCGAGCTGATGTTCATCGATTTCATGGGCGTTTGCTTCGACCAGATGTTCAATCAGGCGGCCAAATTCCGCTACATGTTCGGCGGCAACGCCGAAACGCCGGTGGTGATCCGTACCATGTATGGCGCCGGCTTCCGCGCCGCGGCCCAGCATTCGCAATGCCTCTATCCGGTGTTCACTCATATTCCCGGACTGAAGGTGGTGACGCCGTCCACGCCCTATGACGCCAAGGGGCTGTTGATCCAGTCGATCCGCGACAATGATCCGGTGATTTTCTGCGAGCACAAAGCGCTCTACACCCTGGAAGGCGATGTCCCCGAAGAGGCCTACGCCATCCCGTTCGGCGAGGCCAACGTCACGCGTGAGGGCGATGATGTCACCATCGTCACGCTCGGGCGCATGTTGCATGTCGCGCATGAGGCAGCCGATGCGCTCGCCAAGGAAAAAATCAGCTGCGAAGTGGTCGATCTGCGCACCACCTCGCCGATGGACACCGACACCATCATCGAGAGCGTCGAGAATACCGGGCGTCTGGTGGTGCTCGATGAATCCCACCCGCGCTGCAGCATCGCAACCGACGTCTCGGCGATCGTCGCCCAGGAAGCGTTCGGCGCCTTGAAGGCGCCGATCCGCATGGTCACCGCGCCGCATGTGCCGGTGCCGTTCGCCGAAAATCTGGAAGATCTCTATATTCCCGATGCCGGGCAGGTTCAGCAGGCGGTACGTACGGTGATGGGGAAAGACTGATATGAGCGATTCGATCCGCGCCATCTGCATGCCGAAATGGGGGCTCTCGATGAAGGAGGGCACCGTTGCGGGATGGCTGATGGATGAAGGCGACGAAATCTCTTCCGGTGACGAGGTCATGGACGTCGATACCGAGAAGATTTCGAGCGCTGTTGAGGTCTCCGAAAGCGGCATCCTCAGGCGGCAGATCGCCTCCGAGGGCGATACCCTGTCGGTCGGCGATCTGCTTGGCGTCCTCGCTGACGAAGCTACACCGGATGCGGATATCGATGCT
The DNA here is from genome assembly GCA_018666805.1 of Rhodospirillaceae bacterium. Lineage (GTDB taxonomy): Bacteria > Pseudomonadota > Alphaproteobacteria > UBA828 > UBA828 > PTKB01. Next base: position 20,797 of record JABIXB010000039.1, read on the forward strand.
TTTGTCACCGAGTTCCAGGCCAATTACGTGCCCCCCGCCGATGACGAAGAAGACGGTGGCGCGGCGACGGAAACGGTCGATGTCGACGGCCGCTCGATCCGCTACTTGCTGCGCGGTGAAGGCGGTGTGCCGATTATCCTGGTGCATGGCTTTGGCGGCGATCTCAACAATTGGCTGTTCAACCACGAGGCTCTGGCAGCGACGCGCGCGGTTTACGCGCTCGATTTGCCGGGCCACGGTGCGTCGAGCAAGGATGTTGGCGAAGGCGGTGTTGCCGCGTTGGCGGCTGTTGTCAGCGGCTTCATGGCGGCGCTCGGTATCGACAAGGCGCATCTCGTCGGCCATTCGCTGGGCGGCGCCATAGCGCTCAGCGTCGCGCTCGACAATGCCGACAAGGTGGCCTCGCTCACGCTGATCGGTAGCGCTGGCCTCGGCGCTGACATTGATGGTGACTATCTTCAGGGCTTTATCGCCGCCGAGCGGCGCAAGGACCTGAAGCCCCATGTCGAGAAGCTGTTTAGCGATCCGGCCCTGGTGACGCGGCAATTGATCAACGATCTCCTCGCCTTCAAGCGTATCGATGGTGTGCAGGCGGCGCTCGAGACGATCATGGCGGCGTTCGCGCCGGGCGGCAGTCAGGCGCTGGTGTTGCGCGATAGGATTGGCGATGTCGCCGGACCGGTGCTTGCCATCTGGGGCTCGGGCGACCGCATCGTCCCGGCGAGCCATGCCGAGGGCTTGCCCGGCAATGTTCGCGTCGAGGTGATGGCGGGCCAGGGCCACATGGTGCAGATGGAAGCGGCTTCCGAGGTCAACCGGCTGATCGATGAATTGATCGGGTAGGCCGCCGGTCATTGGCGGGCTTTCCGATGGCGGAGCAGAACATGGTTTGTCGGAATCGCCGTGGCGATCCGACAAGCCATGTGAATCTGCTCTAACTATTTGATATCGATCGGATTCACACGATTCAATTGAACCGCGAAGCGGTTCCATTAAATCGTGATTCGATCTAGAGCGGAGCGAAGCATGGCCGAATCCGGGCAGGATACGGAGAAGCTGGACCCGGCGCTAATCTGCGGTGACATCGATATCCGTATCGCCGCCGACGGCACGTGGTTTCATGAAGGCGGACCGATCGGGCGCAAGAAGCTGGTCAAACTATTCGCCAGCGTACTTGAGCGTGACGAGGCGGGCGACTATTGGCTGGTTACGCCGGTCGAGCGGGCGCGCATCCGTGTCGACGATGCACCGTTTTTGGCGCTCGAAATGCAAGTCACCGGCAGCGGGCGCGAACAGTGCCTGACCTTCCGCACCAATATCGATGCTGAAGTCATGGCGGATGCTGAACATCCGTTGGAGTTCTGCCCCCGGCCGGCCACCGCGCATGCGCCAGAGAGTGAGCCTGCGCCCTATCTGAACCTTGGCGGCGGCCTCACCGCGCTTGTCAGCCGCGCCGTCTATTACGAGCTGATCGAGCTTGGCGTCGAGGAAGAGCGCGGCGGCGAGACCAAGTTCGGAGTCTGGAGCGGCGGCGAATTCTTTGTCTTTGGCAACATGGCGCCGGCGCCCGGTGGCGCTTGATGCGCGATAATATCCGCGCCCAGATGCGGGCGCGCACGGCGGGCGATGTGGAACAGGCCTGGAGCGAAGTGACCGCGCTCGCCGAGCAGGAGCCCAACGCCAATGTGCCGGGCTCCTACCGCGACGACGAGAATTCGTGGAAAGATTTCGGCCTGACCGGGCCGCTCAAGCCCTCGGCGGTTTTGGTGCCGCTGATCGAGCGCGCGGCGGGCATCACCGTGCTGCTCACCCGGCGCACCGAAAATTTGAGCTCGCATAGCGGACAGATCAGTTTTCCCGGCGGGCGGGTCGAGCAATCCGATGCGGCGCCGGTGCATACGGCGCTCAGGGAAAGCGAAGAGGAAATCGGCCTTGAGCCGGCGCGTGTTGAAATCCTCGGCCGTTTGGCAAACTATGTCGTCGGCACCGGCTACCGAATCACGCCGGTTGTTGGGTTCGTCGATGCGCAGCAGGAATTTGTTCGCGATGAGCGCGAGGTCGCCGAAATATTCGAGGTGCCGCTGGAATTGGTGATGGAGCCGGACAATTACCGCCGGGAGCATATGCGTATTAAAAATATCAACAGGTCTTATTACGTTCTGCCTTACGGCGAGTATCGTATTTGGGGCGCGACGGCGTCGATCCTGTTAAATTTACGCGATACGTTGAGCGGCTAAAGCCTATGCGCACCACGCTCTTTCACGTCGCCCTGCTGCTCGCGCCGGCGGTGCTGTTTTTTCTCTATCTGGTAATCGCGCGCAAGGTTCGCATGAGCAAGAGCGAGGTCGCCAAGACGTTGCGCGATTTGCCCTGGCCGTGGCTGCTCGGCGCCGGCTTGGCCTTGATGGCGGCGAGCCTGGTAGTGTTCAGCCTCAGCACCGGCGAGGACCGCGAAGGCACCTATGTGCCCGCCTATGTGGAAGACGGCAAAATCGTCCCGGCTAAGGTGGAATAACGATTAAGGAGACCTAGGCGTGAAGCCCGACCGCCGGATCGAGCCGAAACCATGGATGAGCGCACCGGCGACGCGTGCTGTCGTCGCGGCGCTGCGCGCGAACGGACAGGAGATCCGCTTTGTCGGCGGCTGCGTGCGTGATAGTTTGCACGGTGGTTTCGCCGGCTCCGATATTGACATCGCTACGCCGGACCGGCCGGAAACCGTCATCGCCCTTTTCGACAAGGCCGGGATCAAGAATATCCCGACCGGCCTGGCGCATGGCACGATAACCGCGGTCGCCGAAGGCCAGCATTTCGAAATCACCACGCTCCGGGTCGATGTGAACAGTCATGGCCGCCACGCCGATGTCGCCTATACCGATGATTGGCTGGAAGATGCGGCGAGGCGCGATTTCACCATGAATGCCCTCAGCCTCACGCCGGAGGGCGATATCTACGATCCGTGGGGCGGTATCAAGGATTTAGAGGCCGGCTGTGTGCGCTTTGTCGGCGACGCCGCGGAGCGCATCCAAGAGGACCATCTCCGCCTGCTGCGCTTCTTCCGCTTCCATGCCTGGTTCGGCAAGGGCGCGCCCGATCATGCCGGTCTTGCCGCCGCAACGGCCGGAGCGAAGCTCCTTAACCGGCTTTCGGGCGAACGCATCCGCAACGAAATGCTCAAGCTGCTGGCCGCAGCCGATCCGGCGCCGGTGATCGAAATTATGGCGGCGGCGGGTGTGCTCGGCGAAATCGTGGCCGTCGCCAATGATACAAATATTCTGCGCGGCTTGCAGGAGATCGAAGCGCAGTCCGGAGCCGATCCGCTGCGCCGTCTTGCATCGCTTATGCGTGACAAAGCGAGCGCAGAGACGGTGGCAGAGCGCTTGCGACTCTCCAACGCCGAAAGCGCAAGGCTCGCCGCAATGCGGTCGCCGCCGGGTACAATAAATGCAGCGCTCGATGAGCGCGCTTTGCACCGAGAGGTTTATGCGCATGGCGCTGAGCGAATGGTGGATTGGCTAATTCTCGCCGCGGCCGAACATGGCAAAGACGGCGCGCGCTATCGGCAACTGATCGAGGCGGCAAAGGCCTGGCCGCCGGCCGTCTTGCCAATCAAGGGCGCCGATGCGCTCGCCCTCGGTCTCGCGGCCGGCCCGGATATCGGTGATCTGTTGAAGGCGGTCGAAAGCTGGTGGATCGCGGAAGACTTCGCGCCAACGCGGGCAGCGTGCCTCGACAAATTGCGCAGTCTCGCGGCGGCGCGGAAAAATTAATTGGCGTGTTTGGTGAGGCGGCCTTCAACCCGGCGCACGGTTTCGCCATTTTGCACGCTGATAAATTCCAACTGCATGCCCATATCCGAGAGCGTGCGGTTATAGGTTTGCATCACATAGCTGCCATCGTCGAGCACGACGAGAGAATGCATGGTCAAGGTATAGCCGTGCACATAGGCCCAGGCGACGGGCTGGCCGGCCAGGGCGTCACCGGAATTAACCGCGCGGTAAACGCCAGGCATGTCGCTCGGTACTAAACTCAGGCTGTTTGATTTGCGCCGCACATCAGGATTGTCGGGATCGCCGCCCTGGCGCAACACAGTCGTCCAGGAAATCGAAATGCCGGCGCCTTCTGGCTTAACCGTCACGTCAAAATCGCGCAGGGTGAGGCCGAAATAATCGCTCGCGTCGGAGCGCGCGATGCCGGCGCCGCGAAAATTGCCATAAAAGGCTTCGATCGATAATTGCTCGGCGGCGTGAGCGCCTGGCATGACGCCCGACAACAAAATGAACGCCAAAGCGGCAACGGCTATTATGGCTTTTCGCATCTCGTAATCTCCACTCAAAGCTGATCCAGGGACAGTTTAACCGAAGCGCCCTGTCACGGCCACTTTGCCGCGGGCGTCACGGCCATTTTGCCGCAGGCGGCATGGACATCAATATCGCCTCGACATTGCCGCCGGTCTTGAGGCCGAATTGTGTGCCGCGGTCATGCAGCAGATTAAACTCAACATAGCGCCCGCGTTTGATGAGCTGATGCTCGCGTTCTTGCGCCGTCCACGGCTCCTGCATGTGGTGGCGCACCAACTCGGGATAGATGGCGAGAAAAGCGCGCCCGACATCCTGGGTGAAGGCGAAATCGGCCGACCAGTCGCCGCTGTTGAGATAATCGAAGAAGATGCCGCCGACGCCACGCGGCTCGCCCCGGTGCGGCAGATAAAAATATTCGTCGCACCATTCCTTGTAACGCGGGTAATAGCTGGGATCATGGTCGTCGCAGGCTTCTTTCAGAGCGCCGTGAAAGAGCGCCGTGTCGCCGTCGTTCGGCACCATCGGCGTGAGGTCGGTGCCGCCGCCGAACCAGCGCGAGGCGGTGACGATGTGGCGCGTATTCATATGTACCGCCGGCACGCGCGGCGAACAAAGGTGCGCGACCAGGGATACACCGCTTGCCCAGAAGCGGGGGTCGTCTTTTGCGCCGGGAACATTTTTGGCAAAGTCCGGCGAGAATTCGCCGTGCACGGTTGAAACATTCACACCGACCTTTTCGAACACCCGCCCGCGCATGACCGACATCACGCCGCCACCGCCTTCCGCGCGCTGCCACGGCTTCTGTTCAAAGCGGCCGGGTGCCTGATCGGAGCCTTCCAAACCGTCTTCCAGGCCCTCAAAGGCAGCGCAAATCGAATCGCGCAACTCTTCGAACCATGCCACTGCGCGGCTCTTCTCGGCATCGCTGGAGGCGCCGAGAGGCAAGTCTGCCGGCCTTCTATCGCTCATGTCGGTCTCCGGGTAATAAGTCGGTTTGGCGCAACGCTTCTCCCAATACCATGGCACAGGCGCTGGCGACATTAAGAGATCGCATATTTGCAGCCATCGGCACGGTCACGCAATCATCCGCCGCCGCGCGCACCTCAGGCGGTACGCCGGCGCTCTCGCGGCCCAGCAGGAGCGTATCGTCCGGGTAAAAGGCAGATTTGTCGTAGCGTGCGGTGCCCTCGGTCGAAAGCAGGATCAACCGCCCGCTCTGCCCCCGATGGGTCGATAGGAAAGCTTCCCACGATATGTGGCGGCGGAGATCGACATGCTCGATATAATCCAGCGCGACGCGGCGAATTTGGCGCATATCGAAGGGGAAACCGCACGGCTCGATCACTTCCACGGCAACGTTCAGGCAAGCGCCAAGACGCATAATTGCACCCACATTGGCGGCAATATCCGGTTGATATAATGCGATTTTCACCCTTTGTTTCACCCCTCTCGCGCTCGCCGCCCGTGGTCCGTCCGCATTCCGCCACTGCGTCACGTTGGCGCGCCGGCTATAGGTTCTTGCCCTTCGCTTCTACCCGTGTTACCCCTCCGAACGACTGCGGCGCAAGGCCGTTGGCGCACCACTGATTTTCCACACGATCATGTGCTTGGCCGGTCCTCGGGGCCGCGGGATTGAAGGGTTGGATAATGGCAGACACAGCGCCTGAAAGCGATCAGGCGAGCCCGCAGGGCGAAGAAACCCGGCGAGATTTTTTGATTTTGGCGGCGGGCGCGATGAGTGCGATGGCAGCTATCGGCGTGGCGTGGCCTCTGATTGAAACCATGAACCCCTCGGCTGACGTCTTGGCGCTGTCCTCGACCGAAGTCGATATTTCAGAGATTGAGGTCGGGCAATCGGTTACCGTGAAGTGGCGCGGCAAGCCAGTTTTCATCCGCCGCCGCACGCAGGAAGAAATCGACGCCGCGCGCGCCGTGCCGCTGGATGATCTGAGCGATCCCGAAAGCGACGAGGCGCGGGTGCAACAAGCTGAATGGCTGATTCTGGTCGGCGTTTGCACCCATCTCGGCTGTATTCCGCTCGGCAATAAGATCGGCGATCCGCGCGGTGATTTCGGCGGCTGGTTCTGCCCCTGTCACGGCTCGCATTACGATACTTCGGGGCGTATCCGCGTGGGACCGGCACCGAACAACCTTGCCGTTCCCGAATATGAATTCCTCGACGACACGCTCGTCCGGATCGGCTGAGACGGAGCGCCAGAAATATGACCACTCCCCTTCACCGTTATAGAATCGTTCAGTGGATCGATTACCGTCTGCCGATCTTCAGTTGGACCAATGAACATCTGGTCGAATATCCGGCGCCGCGCAATCTGAACTATTGGTGGAATTTTGGCTCGCTCGCCGGAATCATGCTGGTGGTGCAGATCATCACCGGCATCATCCTCGCCATGCATTACACGCCGCATGTCGATTACGCCTTCAATTCGACCGAGCATATTATGCGCGATGTGGAGTGGGGCTGGATGATGCGCTACCTCCATGCCAATGGCGCCTCGATGTTCTTTGTCGTGGTCTATATTCATATATTCCGGGGTTTTTATTACGGCTCGTACAAATCGCCACGCGAGATTCTGTGGTGGATGGGTGTGCTGATTCTGTTCCTGATGATGGGTTCGTCGTTCCTCGGCTATGTTCTGCCGTGGGGCCAGATGAGTTTCTGGGCGGCGACCGTGATCACCAATCTGATCTCCGCCATTCCGTGGATCGGCGAGACTTTAGTGCAGTGGCTGTGGGGCGGTTTCTCGGTTGCCAATCCGACGCTCAACCGCTTTTTCTCGCTGCATTATCTGTTGCCGTTCCTGCTCTGCGCGGTTGTCTTTATCCATCTTTGGGCGCTGCATCACCGCAAGTCGAACAATCCGCTCGGTATCGACGTCAAGAGCCCGAAGGATACCATCCCCTTCAGTCCCTATTACACCGTGAAGGATCTGGTCGGCCTCGGCGTGATGTTTTTCGTGCTGGCGATCTTCGTCTTCTATCTGCCCAATTTCCTCGGCGAATCGATCAACTACATCAAGGCCGATCCGCTGGTGACGCCGCCGCACATCGTGCCGGAATGGTATTTCCTGCCCTATTACGCGATCCTGCGCGCCGTACCCGACAAGCTCGGCGGCGTGATCGCCATGGTCGCCTCCATCGCCATTCTGTTTGTCTTGCCGTGGCTTGACACCAGCAAGGTGCGGAGTGCGCGTTTCCGTCCGATCTACAAACAGTTCTTCTGGATTTTCCTGGCTGATTGTTTTGTTCTCGGCTGGGTCGGCGCCAATCCGGTCGAGGGCTCGTTCATCCTGATCGGGCGCATCGCCACAGTCTATTATTTCGCCCACTTCCTGATCATCCTGCCGCTATTGGGTAAATTCGAGCGCACCAAACCGCTGCCGGAAAGCATTCATCAGGCGGTGTTGGCCAAGAAGGGCGGCGCGGACGCAAGTGGCGCGCCACCCGATTCCTCTGCCGGTTCATCACCGGGGGGGGCTGCGTGATGCGCGCGCAATTGTTCGCTATCGCCGCCACCCTGGGGTTGGTTTTTGCCGGCATCGGCAACGCCGTTGCCGCAGGCAGTGCCGCCGAACCACCGGATCATGAGTGGCAGCACACCGGCGTGTTCGGCACCTTCGACCGGGGCGAGCTGCAACGCGGCTTCCAGGTCTTCCAGGAAGTATGCGCGAGCTGCCATTCGCTCGATTTCATTGCCTTTCGCAATCTGCTCGATATCGGCTTTGACGTTGACCAGATCAAGGCCATCGCCGCCGAATATGAGGTCGAGGACGGCCCCGACAATGAAGGCGAGATGTTCATGCGCACCGCGAAGGGATCGGATTATTTCCCCGCGCCGTTCGCCAATCCGCAAGCCGCCCGCGCCTCAAACGGTGGCGCATTTCCGCCCGACCTCTCGGTTATCGTCAAGGCGCGCGACGGCGGCCTCAACTATCTCTACGGCATTCTCACCGGCTATGAGGAAGAAGCGCCCGAGGGTTTCGAGCTCGCCGAGGGCATGAACTACAACCATTATTTCCCCGGCCATCAGATCGCCATGCCGGAGCCGCTCTATGAAGAAGCGGTGGAATATGCCGACGGCACCGAGCCGACGCTTGAACAATTGGCGCATGACGTATCCGTCTTCCTCGCCTGGACGGCGGAGCCGGAGCTCGAAATTCGCAAGAAGACGGGCCTGAAGGTGCTTATCTTTATCGCCATTTTCACGGCGCTGATTTACATCATTAAACGCCGGGTGTGGGCCAAACTGCACTAGAGGCGGAACGGACAACAAAAAAACGGCGGATTCCCATATTGTGGGGCCCGCCGTTTTTTTTGATTCCACGCCGTCGACAATGAAAAAAATGGCAAAGCGCTTTGGCATGAAAGGCTGTGTCCATGAAAAAAATTGAAGCGGCGACATCCATCACATGGCTGTTGCTCGGCTGCGCGGTTGCTCTCGAAACAGCGGGTGCCATCGGTCTGCGCTATAGCGAGGGCTTCACCCAGCTATTGCCGACCGTGGCCGCCCTTATCGCCTTTGCGCTGGCGCTGTATTTGGTCAGCCGTGTCATGAAAAAACTGCCGCTCAGCGTTGCCTATCCCATTTGGGCGGGCGGCGGAACCGCAGGAGTCGCAATCATCGGCATCGCGGTGCTCGGCGAAGAGTTGAACGCTGCCAAGGCGATCGGCGTTGCCTTGGTCGCGATTGGTGTCGTCGTCATCAATATGGTGTCAGAGAAGACCGCCGGATGTTGAGCAAACGCTCCAGTCTTCGGCTTTTCCGGTCTCCCAGCGGGTAATAATAATATGCCCTCCGAATGGCTTCTTGTCGGCCTGGCGGTTATCGCCGAAATTGCGGCGGCGCTCGGGTTGCGCTTCAGCAACGGCTTCACCAAACCACTGCCAACGCTGTTCGCGCTCGCCGCCTTCGGTTCGGCATTCTACGTCGTCAGCCTATCCCTCGTGCATTTGCCGGTCAGCTCGGTTTATCCGGTCTGGGCGGGCGGCGGCACCGCAGGGGTGGCGCTGATCGGCATTTTGGTGCTGAAAGAGCGCATAGATATCTGGAAGGGAATAGGCATCGCCCTGGTCGTAGCCGGCATCGTCACGCTGAACGCGGCATCGGGAAGCTACGCTTCGTGACGGGCTAGAGCAGAACATGGTTTGTCGGAATCGCTTCAGCGATCCGACAAGCCATGTGAATCTGCTCTAACTATTCGATCTGAGCTAGCTTTTCACCGCGCGGATGGTGGCCGAAGCGATATAGGCCTCAATACCGCGCCCCGGCGCCCAATCAGCAATAAACTCGCGGCTCTTCTCATTGATATCGATATCCGGTGCATCGAAGCCGGCTGCTTTCAGGCCGGCGACCAGTTTGTCGACATGCTCGGCGCCACCGATGCAGCTCGAGATCATGCCCATATCGTCTCTCATATCGCCCGGCAGTTCCTCGGTCGCCACAATGTCGGAAATGCAGAGACGGCCGCCCGGGCTGAGCACGCGATAGGCATCGCGGAACACGGCATTCTTGTCGGGCGCGAGATTGATCACGCAGTTGGAAATAATGACATCGACCGTGTTGTCGGCGATCGGCAGATGCTCGATCTCGCCGAGGCGGAATTCAACATTCTCGATGCCGGCTTTCTTCGCATTGGCGCGCGCCTTCTCGAGCATTTGCGGCGTCATATCGACGCCGATGACCCGCCCCGTCGCGCCGACCTTGGGCGCTGCGAGAAAACAATCGAAGCCGGCGCCACTGCCAAGGTCCAACACCGTCTCGCCTTCGCTAAGCTCGGCGATGGCGGTGGGGTTGCCGCAGCCAAGGCCGAGATTGGCGCCTTCGGGCACCGCCGCCAGCTCATCCTCGCCATAGCCCAGCAGGCGGCCATCGGTCGGCGCGGCATCATCCGGTGCCGGGCAGCACGATGTCCGCGGCGCGGAACCGGCGCTCGGGCCACAGCACCCATCAGCTGCAGCTTCCGCCACAGCGGCATAGGCCGAGCGCACCGAATTACGGATTTCGTCACTTGATCTCGTGCTGGTCATCTCTTTTCTCCTATAGCTCTATCTTGCGCTCCGGCAAATGCCGCGAAGGCGGTTTCGTCACTGCCGGCGAAGCGGAAAAATTCGGATAGGCGGGCCAAGGCTTCCGGATCGGCCCAGCATTCGACATGCTGGCCGGCCCGCTTCATGTGAATGAGGCCGGCTTGGCGCAATTCCTTTAAGTGATGCGATATCGTGGAGGGCGCGAGCCCAAGTCCGTCGCCGAGCTCTCCGACGCAGGCGCGCATATTCGGCGCGCAGGCCTGTCCCGGCCGGCAGCAACGCGCCAGTCCGATGAAAATTTTCAGGCGGTGCGGATTGGACAAGGCCTTGAACAGGCCGGCCAGTTCCTCGGCATCAACATTTGAATAATTCGACATGTTTCGAATTATAGAATCTTTTGGTAGGTATTTCAAGGCACAAAAAAATTAGTTCGCCGAGAATTCTATTTAAGGTGCCAAAACCCGCCCGGCGACGGCATCGAGTTTGGCGACCATTGCTTTATCGCGCGCTTCGGGCGCCGTCATCACGGCATTCTCGAGCGCCCGGTCGCAGCCGCCGTCGCAGGTGCCGCGCGCTTGCGAAAAACCACTGGCTAACACCGTTACCAGGGCGCGTGCATGGGCGGCATTTTCATTCACCACCTTGATCACTGCCTCGACCGTGACATTGTCATGATCCTCGTGCCAGCAATCGTAATCGGTGACCATCGCCACGGTGGCGTAACAAATCTCGGCTTCGCGCGCCAGTTTGGCCTCGGGCATGTTGGTCATGCCGATCACGTCGCAGCCCCAGGCACGGTAGAGCTCCGATTCCGCCAGGGTGGAAAATTGTGGCCCCTCCATAACAAGATAAGTGCCGCCGTGCACCGCGCGCATATCGGATATGTCGCCGGCCGCCTGCATCAGGCTGGCGCCAACGCGGCCGCAAACCGGATGGGCCATGGAGACATGCGCCACCAGCCCGGCGCTGAAGAAGCTTTTGACGCGGGCAAAGGTGCGGTCGATGAATTGATCGACGACGACAAAATCACCCGGCGCCAGGCCATCGCGCAACGAGCCGACGGCGCTGAGCGAGACGATATCGGTCACGCCCGCACGCTTCAGCACATCGATATTGGCACGGAAATTAATCTCGCCCGGCGGGATGCGATGGCCGCGCCCATGGCGTGGCAGGAAGGCGACATCGAGACCCTCCAGATTGCCCAAGAGAATTTGATCGGAGGGTTCGCCGAACGGCGATTCGACGCTTACCCATTCCGCATCTTTGAGCCCGTCGATTTGGTAGAGGCCACTGCCGCCGATAATGCCGAGGCGGACGGGCCGGCTTTCATCTGTCATATCTTTCTGCCTAAGTGCTTGGCGAAATGGGCCATGCTGCGCTCACGCGCCAGCGCCGTTGCCGTCGGGTGGTAGTCGGCGCGCTGATCGCAGGCAAAGCCGTGCCCGGCGCCGTCATAAATATGAATTTCGACGTCCTCATGGGCGGCGCGGATCGCCTCCACCGAATCCAAAGGAATGCCGGCATCTTCGCTGCCGAAATGCAGCATGGTGGGTGAGCGCGGCTGCTCGTCGATAAACTGGCCGATCTGGCCGCCATAATAGCCGATGACGCAATCCGTTTCGAGGCGGCAGGCGGCGAGCCAGGCCAGCGTGCCGCCCCAGCAATAACCAACCACGCCGATTTTTGCCGCTGCGCCTAATTCAGTGCGCAAGGCGGCAAGCCCGGCCTGCATGTCAGGCACCGGGTCGACCCAGCCAACATCATCCTTGAGCGCGCGGCCCTCGGCGACGGTCTCGGCGGTGTAGCCGAGATCGACCTTGCGCTGCTTGCGGTCGAAGATCGCCGGCGCGATGGCGAGATAGCCGTCGGCGGCAAAGGCGTCACAGACAGATTGAATATGCCCGTTGACGCCAAAAATTTCCTGAATCACCAACAGCCCGGCCTTGGCCGGACCTTGCGGCGCCGCGCGGTAGGCATCAAAGCCGTGCCCGTCCTCGGCCGTTAATGCAATAAATTCTCCCACGACAATCTCCCCCTGTTGGCCGCGCCAGTTTTGTAAGGCGAAGCTTATACGTTGAAGCGAAACAGAACCACGTCGGCTTCCTGCATCGTATAGTCGGCGCCTTCCTGGCGCATTTTACCGGCCGATTTGGCGCCGTTCTCGCCGTCGCAGGCGACGAAATCCTCGAATGATATTGTTTCCGCGCAGATGAAGCCGCGCGCCATGTCGCTGTGAATGCCGCCCGCCGCGTCACGTGCATTGTCGCCTTTTTTAATCGTCCAGGCGCGCGCCTCTTTCGGCCCGGCGGTGAGAAAGCGGATCAGGCCCAAGAGGTGGTGGCCGGCATGGATGACGCGCTCCAGCCCGGCGGTCTCGAGGCCGAGATCGTTGAGGAAGGCGCGCTTTTCTTCGGCATCGCCAAGGCCGGCGATTTCGGATTCGATCGCCGCCGATACGACAACGGCCTCGGCGCCTTCTTCTTGTGCCCGCGCCGCCACCGCTTCGCTCATCGCGTTGCCCGCCTTGGCGCTATCCTCATCGACATTGCAGACATAGAGCACCGGCTTGGCCGTCAACAGATGCAGCATTTTCAGGAGTGGCCGTTCGTCCTCATTGAGGCTAAGGGCGCGCACCGGTTTGCCGTCGCGCAACATCTCGAGCGCCCGCTCGATGATCGGCTGCAGCGCCTTGGCTTCCTTGTCATTGCCGCGCGCCCGCTTGACCACGCCATCAAATTGGCGCTCCAGGCTTTCGAGATCGGCCAGCATCAGCTCGGTCTCGATCAGGTCGATATCGCGGATCGGGTCGACCGGTCCTTCGACATGGCTGATCTGGTCGTCTTCGAAACAGCGCACGACATGGAGGATCGCCTCCACTTCGCGGATCTGGGCGAGAAACTTATTGCCGAGCCCCTCGCCCTGGCTGGCGCCGCGCACCAGCCTGGCGATATCGAGCACCTCAAGCATGGTCGGTACGATGCTTGCCGAGGCGGCGATCTTGGCGACCGTCTCGAGCTCGCGGTCGGGCACCGGCACGCGCCCGACATTGGGCTCAACCGTGCAAAAGGGATAGTTCCCGGTATCCGCTTGCGCCGCATTGGTGAGCGCGTTGAAAAGCGTCGATTTGCCGACATTGGGCAAACCGACGATGCCGCATCTAAATCCCATTTTTCTGTTCTTCTTCGCTTGTCTCAGTTTTGCCTGGCTTGGCCGGCTTCGCCGGTGGCGGCGCCAAAAGGGCGACGCGGGTCATAAAATCGTTTTCTTCGCCGCCGAGAAGCAGCGGTGCTGCGCCCGCTGCCGCATCGACCAGCTTGTCGAGCCACAGCGATTCCGTCTTGGAAAAATCGCTCAGCACATAATCATGCACCCGGTCTTTGTCGCCGGGATGGCCGATGCCCATGCGCACGCGCCAATAATTTGCACCGATATGGGCGGTCACGCTTTTCAGGCCATTATGCCCGGCGCTGCCGCCGCCGAGTTTGACCCGCACTTTGCCGGGCGCGAGATCGAGCTCGTCATGAAAGACAAAGAGCCGCTCGGGTTCGATCTTGTAAAAACGCAATACCGCGCCAATCGCACGCCCGGATTCGTTCATAAAGGTGGTCGGCTTGAACAGCGCGACGCGCGCCTCGCCGATCCGCCCCTCGGCAATATCGCCCGACAGGCGGGAGCGGCTGCGGAAGCCTTCGAAGCCGTGGCAACGCGCGATTTCATCGGCCACCAGGTAGCCGATATTGTGCCTGTTCTTGGCATACCGGGCGCCTGGATTGCCGAGACCGGCGAGAACATACATAGGTTTTCACGCGGTCCGCGCGCGGACCGGCCGCCGGGCCGTCCCGCGTTAGGAGTCCGAGCCCTCCGAATCTTTCTTGCCCTCTTCGCCTTCTGCGCCTTCTGCGCCTTCTGCGCCTTCTTCGCCCTCTTCGCCCTCTTCGCCTTCCTCGCCTTCCTCGCCTTCTTCGCCTTCGGTTTCTTCTTCCTCTTCGACATGAATTGTCGGCGCGGCGATGGTGGCGACGGTGAAGTCGCGGTCGGTAATGGTTGGCGTGACGCCTTCGGGCAGGTCGATCTGGCTGATATGCACGCTATCGCCGATATTCATGCCGGCGATATCGGCCACCAAGCCGTCCGGAATGGCTTCAACCGGGCACATCAGTTCGATCTCATGGCGCACCACGTTGATCACGCCGCCGCGTTTCAGGCCTTCGCATTCTTCCTGGCCCTCAAAACGCACGGCAACGAAAACGGCGATTTTCGCGCCTTTGACGAAGCGCAGGAAATCAGCGTGCATGGGTGAATCGGTCACCGGATGAAGCTGTACTTCACGTGGCAGGACGCGCACCGTGTCATCGTCCATCTTGAGGTCATAGAGGCGGGTGAAGAAGCCGGGGCGGCGTAACTCCTTACGGACTTCGGCGGTGTTCATCGACACGCCGATCGGCTCCCCTTGGCCGCCATAGATGATGGCCGGCATGCGGCCCTCATTGCGCATTCTCCGCGCCGGACCCTTGCCGGTCAGTTCGCGCGCTTCGGCGCTAATCACATTTGCATCGCTCATTGTCTTTTCCTTACACGTTCGCTGCCAACTGTAACGTTTTTCCCGGAATCGGGAATGTTCGCTCAGTTGAACAGGCTGGAGACGGAGCTTTCAGCGCTGATGCGCCGGATCGCTTCCGCCATTAATTTCGCAATAGAGAGTGTCTTGATATTTTCTGAAATCCGCATCGCCTCGGTCATGGCGATCGTATCGGTCACCACCAGTGATTCGAGTTCGGAAGAAGAGACGCGCGCCACGGCGCCGCCGGAGAGCACGGCATGGGTCACATAGGCGTGCACTTCACTGGCCCCGGCTGCCTTCAGCGCCGCCGCCGCGTTACACAAGGTTCCGGCTGAATCGACGATATCGTCGACCATCACGCAAACGCGCCCGTCGACATCGCCGATGATGTTCATCACCTCGGAGACGCCGGCCTTCTCGCGCCGCTTGTCGACGATGGCGAGATCCGCATCGACGCGCTTGGCGACGGCACGCGCGCGCACCACGCCGCCGACATCGGGCGACACCACGACCAGCTTACCCGCGGGAAATTTTTGCTCGATATCGCCGATCATTTCGCCTGCGGCAAAAAGGTTATCGACCGGAATATCGAAGAAGCCCTGAATTTGCCCGGCATGCAGATCGAGGGTCAGCACCCGATGCGCGCCGGCGGCGGCAATCAGATTGGCCACCAGCTTGGCTGATATCGGCGTTCTCGGTGCCGATTTCCGGTCTTGGCGGGCATAGCCGAAATAGGGCAGCACCGCCGTGATGCGGCGCGCCGAGGAGCGCTTCAGCGCATCCAGGCAAATCAGCAGTTCCATCATATTGTCGTTGGCCGGCGAGGAGGTGGATTGGATGACGAAGACATCCTCGCCACGCACATTCTCGTGGATTTCGACAAAAATCTCATTGTCCGAAAAGCGCCGGACAGTGGCTTTGGTCAATGGAATATTGAGCGAAGCCGCAATGGCTTCGGCGAGAGGCCGGTTACTATTTCCGGCGAGGAGCTTCATTGATATCGTTCTCCAATAACGGCCACGCACCGGGCGGCTTATCGCGAGACCGGCGGTATTTGAGTTTTACGCATGGAGTTGCCCATTTGGCGCGGCGGAATGTATCAAGCTGATGTTGGGCTGTAAACGCTCTTGGTGGCAATTATTGCGCTCTTTATTTGGCCGCCCGGTCAATCGCGCCGACACGTTCCAGCATGGCGATGATTCCGTCCGCGCCATTCCCGGCCACGGCGTGCGCCACAGGCCCCCAAGCGCCGTCGAGCGTGCCTTTCGCGATGGTATTGCTCTGGTTAACCGTGCCAATGCGTTTGCCATCGGGCGACATTACCGTCCAATCGACGGCGATCGACTGCTGGTCGTTCGAATCCGTCATATCAGCAACATAAACGCTGCCGAGCACGACAAAATCGGCATTTTCGAGCATTTTTGTCGATTCCAGGCCATGCGCCGCCAGCGCACGGCGCATCGCCCTGCTCAGCGAAGCGTGGCCATCGCCGGGCGCGCCATCCACCGGGAGCACTGAAAGGGTTAAATTCACCGGCGTGGCGCGCACCTCTAGCGCCGCCTCGGGCGGGTTGAAATAGGCGGCAAAGCGCACGGCCGCCGCCGCGACGCGGTTCACACTGGCGCCATCCCCTGCACCATCCCCGCCATCTCCCGGCGCCACTTGTTCTTCGAATTGGAGAACAATAGTGCCGCCGGGTGCAGCGAGAAACCACAGCAGTCTTCCCGAATCGCTCTGGCGGGCTGAAATACGGTAACTCGCTCGGTTGCTGGCCTGCCGCCCGGCCGCCACATCGCGGGCATGCAAGGCGCGCACAAGCTCTGCCGTTAATTTTTCCGATTGAGGCGCCGGCAAGCCGGATATGGCTTCGACAAACACCCCGGCGCGGGCGCCAAGCGCCGCTTCAAGCGCGCCCGGGGGCGCTTTTTCCTCGGGCTGGAAGGGGCGCGGCAAGGTTCCGCAGGCAGTGATTAGAAATATGCCTGCCAGGGCGGCCAGCAATCTCAACGGCGGTAACGTCACATAAACACGCAGCCGGCCATGAGCCCGACAAACAGGAAAGCGATAAAGAGGATCATATGCGGCACCGGCTTCAGCTTTCGAGCGTGATTGCCGAGAGCAACCGGCCGTAATCGCGCTCGCCATTCTGGCTGTTACGCCGGTAGCTGAAAAAGTCCGCCTCCTCGCCGTAGGTATCGCGTCCGAGCGTGGCGATTTCGCTTAATTCCAGCCGTGCCAGCCGATGCGTTACATAGCCGGGTAGATCAAAGAGAAAATGGCCATCGCGTGGCGCCGGGCGAAAAAACCGTTCGGTGGCATTGTCCTGGGCGAGAAAGGGGGCCGGAAATTCCGCCCCCACTTCGTAGGAATCGGGGCCGATACAGGGGCCGATCACGGCCCGGATATCCGCCGTCTGCGCGCCCAGCGCCAGCATCGCCTGGACGGTGGATTCGACAATGCCGCCGAGCGCACCGCGCCAGCCGGCGTGCAACGCGCCAATCACGCCATTGCCGCTGTCGGCGAGCAGCACCGGCGCACAATCGGCGGTGAGAATGCCGAGCACCACACCTGGCGTGTTGCTGACCAGCGCGTCCGCCTGCGGCGCTTCGCCGTGCGGCCAGGCTGTCTCCACCGTCACCGCAACGTCGCCATGCACTTGGTAGGCGGTGCACAGTTCGTCTGCCGTACGGCCGAAGACGGCTGCCGCCCGCGCCCTGTTCTCGCGCACCGCCTGGGTGTCGTCGTTCGAGCCATAGCCGCAATTGAGCGAGCCATAGAGGCCTTCACTTACGCCGCCGCTGCGGTCAAAAAAGCCGTGCCGTACCAGCCCCGGCGCCGCCAATGCGGGATGCTCGATTGGCACCGTCATGAGGCCGTCGACCGCGCCGCCAGCGGCGCCTCTTCGAGGCGCTCAAACCCGGCAGGTGGCGGGCTGCCAAGCGGGTTCATTGCCACCACCTTGAATAACTGCCCCATCTGCCGCGGGTCGAGCAGGCGCTGCAGCGCCGTGGCGATATCCCTTGCCTGTTGCGCCGTGGCGGAGCGCTGCAATGATGCCGCGCGCGCCTCGATGCCGAGGCAGCGCAGGAAACTCGCCTGCGTCACCGGACCATGTGTCTGGATGCCGGTGGCGGCCCGGCGCAAGGCTTCGAAATCGACATGCGAGGTCAGATCGGCGAGGCCGGGCTCGGCGTATATGGATTGCGCCCGGTGCGCGCGCACCGCCTGCAAGGTATCGCCGTTGGCGCTCTCGGCGTGGCCATAGTCGATAATCAGCGCGGCGCCGCCATGCTGGTTCAGGCGCGC
>JABIXB010000040.1 GCA_018666805.1 Rhodospirillaceae bacterium
AAGGGCAAAACAAACGGCGAGACCAACACCCACAGCGGCCAGACGGATCCAGCTTTCGCTTTCCGCCAAGGCGCCCGAGGGCAGGAACAGCATGCGCGACACCAGGCCGGCGAGCATGGCGTAGGCGACGCATTTGACCCAGAGAAAGACATCGCTATCGGGATTGATGCGCCCCGATATGGCGACGCCGGCGGCGCGCCACAGGAAGCTCACGGCAATTGCCGCCGGCAGCGCTGCCCAGGCGGCGCTCTCAGACATGCTCCGCCTTTATGCCGCGCCAGACGCGGGCAACGACAAAAGCCAGCGTGCCGCCGATGATACCGCTCAATAACAAGCCCCAATCGGATGTCGCCATGTGTAAAAACGGCCCGGCGATGGCGCCGGCTATCACCGCGAGAAGGGCGGCGAGGCCACGCGCATCGGCCAGCATGAGAACGAAATAGACGATATTGACGAACACCATGGCGAGTGTGACGTTGCCCGGCACGACGCCGGCCAGAAGATAGCCGGCAAGGGTGCCAAACATGCCGGCCAGGAAGGTCATGGTGACGAAGCCCATATAATAGGCGGCGCGGCGGCCGGGCGGCAGCTCAGGGCAACGCCGCAGCACCCACACCCAGGCATTGAAACTCACCAGATGGGACATGGCGTAGAGCCAGGCCGGTTGGCGCATGCCGGGGCGGAGAAGCGGCATCAGGGTTGCCGTCATCGGCATGAAGCGCGCATTGGCCATCGCCACGGCAAGCACAATGGCGAACATCGAATTACCGGTCGCGTACAGTTCAACGAAGGCGATTTGCCCCGGCATGGCCCACATGGTGACCAATTGCACGACGGCAAAATCGAGGCTGAGGCCACTCTCGCGGCACAGCGAGCCAAAGCCCATCAAGCTGATGATGAGGAGGGCGGCAGGCAGACGGCTGCCGTCGGATATGCCGATACGGTAGGCTTGGCGCTGACTGATGTCGCTCAGTTCACCGGCGCGATGAGACGGCGAATTCATCGCCGTTTACCGGATAAATGAGACGGCGGCGTCACCGTCCCGCTTCCTTACGTGTCGAGGAAGCTTCTCAATTTGCGCGAGCGGCTCGGATGCTTGAGCTTCCTGAGCGCCTTGGCCTCGATCTGGCGAATACGTTCGCGCGTGACCGAGAATTGCTGGCCGACTTCTTCCAGCGTGTGATCGGTATTCATGCCGATACCGAAGCGCATGCGCAGCACGCGCTCCTCGCGCGCCGTCAGGCTGGCCAGCACGCGCGTCGTCGTTTCGCGCAAATTCGACTGGATCGCCGCATCGACTGGCAGCACCGCGTTCTTGTCCTCGATGAAATCGCCGAGATGGCTGTCTTCCTCGTCGCCGATCGGCGTTTCCAGGCTGATCGGCTCCTTGGCGATTTTGAGCACCTTGCGCACCTTGTCGAGCGGCATGGCGAGGCGCTCGGCCAGTTCTTCCGGCGTCGGCTCGCGGCCGATTTCGTGCAACATCTGGCGCGAGGTCCGCACCAGCTTGTTGATCGTCTCGATCATGTGCACCGGAATGCGGATGGTGCGCGCCTGGTCGGCGATGGAACGGGTGATGGCCTGGCGGATCCACCAGGTGGCGTAAGTCGAGAATTTATAGCCGCGGCGATATTCGAACTTATCGACCGCTTTCATCAGGCCGATATTGCCTTCCTGGATCAAATCGAGGAATTGCAGGCCACGATTGGTGTATTTCTTGGCGATCGAAATCACCAGACGCAGATTGGCCTCGACCATTTCCTTCTTGGCAAGGCCCGCCTCGCGCTCGCCTTTTTGCACGGTGGATACGATGCGCTTGAATTCGCTCGGCTCAAGCCCGGTATTGGTCGCAACCTTGGCAATTTCCTTGCGGACTTCGACCACACGCGGGCGCTCGGCGGTGGCGAACTTCTTCCATGCCGGGTCAGACAGGCGCGAGACGCGCGACAGCCAGCGCGGATCGAGCTCGCGCCCGACATAGCGTTTGATGAAGCTCTGGCGGTCAACCTTGTGGCGCGTCGCCATGCGCAGCAATTCGCCTTCGCAATTTTGGATCTTCTTATTGATGCCATAGAGCTCGTCGACCATGGCCTCGATACGCCCGTAATTGAGGCGCACGCTTTGCATAAATTCGACCAGATCCTGCTTGAGCGCGTCGTAACGCTTTAATTGCGGCTTGGTCAGCTGCTCGTTCTTGAGCGCCAGCTCAAGGCGCATATCCTGTAATTTACGGAATTTCTTATAGGATGCGGCGATCTTGTCGAAAGTCTCAATAACCTTGGGCCGGACCGCCTCTTCCATGACGGCGAGCGATACGGTGCCCTCATCGAGATCTTCTTCTTCCGATTCATTCTGCGATTTGCCGTTCTCGCCGGACTCACCGTCCTCGGCCTTACCGTCGGCAGCGTCGCTGTCCTTGGTTTCGCCTTCCGCGGACTGGCCTTCGGAAGCCTCGCCGCCGGCCGCCGCGCCCGGGGCCGCTTCGCCCGGCGCATTCTGGATATTTCCATTGCCGGGGCCGGCGCCTTCTGCGCCCACCTGGCCCGGTTGCTGGCCCGGTTGTTGGCCTGGTTGTTGGCCTGGTTGTTGGCCTGGTTGTTGGCCTGGTTGTTGGCCCGGCATGCCGCCATTAACGGCGGAGCCCGGCTCGCGGCCATAGGTCGCGTCGAGGTCAATCACATCGCGCAGCAGAATCGTCTCTTCCTTGAGCGCTTCGCGCCATTCAATGATGGCGCGCATGGTGAGCGGGCTCTCGCAGATACCAGCGATCATCCGTTGGCGGCCGGCCTCAATACGCTTGGCGATGGCAATTTCGCCTTCGCGGGAGAGCAGCTCCACACTGCCCATCTCGCGCAAATACATGCGCACCGGATCATCGGTACGGCCGAGATCCTCATCCTCAACCTTGGCCGGCGCGGTGGTGCCGGTGGTGGCCGCCTTGTCATCGCTTGAGGCTTCCTCGGACTCCTCGTTTTCAATGACGTTGATGCCCATTTCCGAGAGCTGCGTCATCGTGTCTTCGATTTGCTCCGAGCTTACTTCCTCGGGCGGCAGCGCCTCATTTAAATCGTCATAGGTGACATAGCCACGTTCTTTGCCGCGGCTGACCAGTTTGCGAACCGCCGCCGTAAGCGAGTCGAGGACGGGGCGATCCGCGGATTCTTCGCTCCGTTCGGAAGAATCAGCGGTTTTTGCAGGTTTTGTCGCCATACACCGGTCTCTCCAAATTTCGGCCTCGAAATTCGGCCGGAAAAAAACATAGCTAAAACAACGGTCTAACCCGCGAAAAACACGCAGAAGTCAAAACAGCACAAAAAACGCCCTTTATCGCCGGCCACCTAGCGGTCGGCGAGAGACGTTCAATGGGGTTCCTTCAAATCTGTCGTTCCCATGAAATGGCGTGTGCAACGCGCCATTTCAAGTCTACTCCACCGAAATGTCTAAATCGGCTGGCTGAAGCTGTCAAGCACGTGAATTTGTCCGAACAAACTCGCCACAGAGTACAGAGGCGCGTTGGCTGAACCGTGCCCGCCTAACCGCGGCGGCTCTCCGGGTTGTCACGGTAGCCGGGCAGCAGCACTTCGGTGCCGGGCGCTTCATCCACGGCGCGCACACTTTCCGCCAAACGGCGCAAATTCTCCTCGCTCATATCGCCGGCCAGCGCCTCTTCCGCCTCGCGCCGGAATTTTTCCATATCGATCAGGCGGTGGTGCAGATCGAGCGCATGACGCAATTGCATTCGTGCGTCATCCAGGCTCGTCGCATCGGCCTTGGCGGCCCAGTTCAAATAGGATGCGTCGCTGCCAACCAGCTCATCGAGAAGCTTTTCCAGCCCGGCCTGGGTCAGCACATGGTTAATTTTGGATTTGTCCGGTGCACCGCCATCGACATCGGCGGCGAGTAGCGCATCGCGGAAGGCGCGGTAGTGCGCCGCGAGCAGCGGCAGACGTCCGATTTCCTCATGAAATTCATGCAGTAATGCGGGGAATTTGAGAATGGTCTGCAAAATGGCGCGTTCGCGGTGGGTTGAATTTCCGTCGGCACGCCCGCCCAGGCCCTGTTGCGGCAAAACCTTTTCGTCGTCACGCGGCCGGCGCGGCTGTTCCGGCGGCGCACGCCAGCCAGATCTTACTTTGCTGAACGGCTCATACAGCCGGGTCTTATAGTGCCGGCGGATATAGAATTTGAGGTCGCCATCCGGGATCTGCTCAAGATAATCATTGAGGCGGCGATTGAGCGCGGCGCGCGCCTCGGGCGTGGACAATTCGCTGCCGCCGCCGGCCAGTTTCCATATCTGTTCGGACAACGGGCTGGCTCCGGCCAGCACATCCTCTAACGCGCCCTTGCCGCCCTCGGCCATCAGACTGTCCGGATCCTGGCCGGCAGGCAGCGCGGCAAAGCGCAGGGATTTACCTGACTTCAGGCGCGGCAGGGCGCGCTCCGCCGCCCGCGCCGCCGCCTTTTGCCCGGCCCGGTCGCCGTCAAAACAGAGGGTCGGCTCGTCCACCAGGCGCCACATTTCCTCCATTTGCAGCTCGGTGAGCGCCGTGCCGAGCGGCGCCACCGTCTCGGTCAGGCCGCCCTGATTGAGCGCGATGACATCCATATAGCCTTCAACGGCGATAATCCGCCCGGATTTCCGCGCCGCGCCGCGCGCCAGATGCATGCCGTAAAGTACTGAGCCCTTGTGAAAAACCGGCGTGTCCGGCGAATTGAGATATTTGGCCGGCGCATCGCCAAGCGCGCGCCCGCCAAAGGCGATCACCCGCCCGCGCCGGTCCTGAATCGGAAAAATCACGCGGTCCCGGAAGCGGTCATAACTGGCGCCGCCGCCTTCCGGCTCAATCAACATGCCGGCGGTCACCAACAGGGATTCGGTTATCTGTTCGTTCTTCAAAGCCGATTTAAGCGCGGTCCGGGAATCTGACGCGAATCCAAGCCGAAATTCCGCAATCGTCTCGGCCTTCAGCCCCCTTCCCTGAAGATAGGCGCGCGCCGCGGCGCCCGAATCGGCGCGAAGCTCGGCCTCAAAATATTTGGCCGCTTCTTCAAGCACGCCATAGAGCGTGAGCTGAGCTTCGGCGCGGGCGCGGTCTTCAGGCGCTTCCTTGGGAACCTCGAGGCCCGCCTCGCCGGCCAGCCGTTCAACCGCTTCGGGGAACGACAAGCCCTCGTCGCGCATGACAAAGCCGATGACATCGCCATGCGCGCCACAGCCGAAGCAGTGAAAGAAGCCCTTTTCGTCGCTCACCGTGAAGGACGGCGTCTTTTCATTGTGGAACGGGCACAGCGCCGAATGCTCACGCCCCTTGCGGACCAGGCGCACACGCCGGCCGATCACATCGGAAAGCGCGACGCGGACTCTGATTTCGTCAAGGAATTGCGGCGTAAAGGCCATCGGCCACAGTAACGCAGCCATTTGTCTGGTGCGAGTGCTACCGGACGGTCAGGCTTAAATATCGGTGGATAAGGCTGGGATAACTTTGGCTCGAACTAAGCGAGCAATTCCTTGACCACACCGCTCGCCTTGGCGAAATCCATGCGCCCGGCATATTGCTCTTTCAGCGCCGACATGGTGCGGCCCATATCCTTGATGGTCTTGGCATTTTCCGCGCCGATCAGGCCCTGGATCGCCTTCACCATATCATCGCCCTCGATCTGCGGCGGCATGAAGCGGCTGATCACACCGATCTCCTCGCCCTCGCGCTCGGCCAGATCGATACGTCCGCCGCTCTCATATTGCGCAATACTTTCGCGCCGCTGGCGGATCATGGTGGCGAACAACAGCAATATATCCGAATCGCCAATGCCGTCCGGATTGCCCTTGCTGCGTTCGGCAATATCACGGTCCTGAAGCGCCGCGAGAATCAGGCGCACGGTTAGAATCGTACGCTCGTCACGCGCCTTCATGGCAATTTTAAGGGCTTCGCCCAGCTGCTCTCTGATCATGGTCTATGCATATGGTTCCCGAAAGAGGCGCCGCAATATAGCGCCCAGCGGGCCAGGATCAACCCTAGATTACGAATTGTTAACCATGCATCGAGAAAAGATATTTTAATCAGTTAGTTAGGCCAAACAATCAGATTGGCGAAATTTACGCCGGCGAAGATTACTGATATCAATGCGAGGCGCGCGCCCGCCTGATCAAAGCGCTTAACTGATACGCCTCGATTCGGCCACCGGATGGGCGAAACCGGCTACTATCAGCGCGTCGATCATGGTGGAAATCGGCGAAAACTTTTTAACAATAGCGGAATCCCAAGCTCAAAGACGCTCTCTGGCGGCGATTACTTGACGGGCTCAGCACGACTTCGTAACTTGCGCCGCGTGGCACTTGGCGGCGGCTCCGCGCGCCTCTCCCGCCGCGATCACGCCAGTCCATTGGTTGCCAAATAAAGCGTAACCACCAAACAAACCGCCAGCGAGCACGGCTCACAACATGGATCAAACTGCCATGTCCAACCCCGGAAAGACCCCCGGATTGGCCGCTTTGGCGCTGGCCGATGGTAGCCTGTTCCGTGGCGTTGGCATCGGCGCCGAGGGCACGGTGGTTGGCGAAATTTGCTTCAACACCTCGCTCACCGGCTATCAGGAAATCCTCACCGACCCATCCTATGCCGGCCAGATCATCACCTTTACCTTCCCTCATATCGGCAATGTCGGCGCCAACGCGGCGGATATCGAATCGCTCGACCCGGCGGCGCGCGGCGTGATACTGCGCGCCGATATCACAGAGCCGTCCAATTACCGCAGCCTCGAGCATCTTGACGGCTGGCTGAAGAAACATGGCCTGACCGGTATCGCCGGTGTCGATACCAGGCGCCTAACGCGCCACTTACGCAAACACGGCGCCCAAGCTGGCGCATTGTGCCACGGCGCCGTTGAGACCTCTGAGCTGGCGGCGAACGCCGCCGCCTGGCCCGGCCTCGAAGGCATGGACCTGGCCAAGGAGGTGACCTGCGGCCAAAGCTATGGCTGGGAAGAGGGTGTATGGGATTTTGCCGGCGCAGGTCATTACGCCGCCCCGCCGACACCGCGCCATCATGTCGTGGCGGTCGATTTCGGCGCCAAGCGCAATATTCTGCGCTCGCTTGCCGGCCATGGCTGCCGCGTCACCGTCGTTCCGGCCACCGCCGACGGCGCGGAAATCCTCGCCCACAAGCCCGACGGCGTATTCCTTTCCAACGGCCCGGGCGACCCGGTGGCGACAGGCGAATACGCCATTCCCGCCATCCAGGCGCTGCTCGAGGCCGGCCTGCCAATCTTCGGCATCTGCCTCGGCCACCAGATGCTGGCCCTGGCGCTCGGCGCCAAAACCAAAAAAATGCTGTTCGGCCACCGTGGCGCCAATCACCCGGTGAAAGAGCTGAAAAGCGGCAAGGTCGAGATCACCAGCCAAAACCACGGCTTCGAAGTAATAGCTGACAGCCTGCCGGACGGCGTCAGCGCGACCCATGTCTCACTGTTCGACGGCACGCTCGAAGGCCTCGAAGTCCAAGGCAAGCCGGTTTTCTCGGTCCAGCACCACCCCGAAGCCTCGCCCGGCCCGCAGGATTCGCAATATCTCTTCGCGCGCTTCGTTAAGTTGATGAATTCACATGCCTAAGCGCACAGACATAAAATCAATCCTCGTTATCGGTGCCGGGCCGATTGTGATTGGCCAGGCGTGCGAGTTCGATTACTCCGGGACGCAGGCGTGCAAGGCGCTGCGCGACGAGGGTTATCGCGTCATATTGGTCAATTCCAATCCGGCGACGATTATGACCGATCCGGATTTTGCCGATGCGACCTATGTCGAGCCGGTGACGCCGGAGATCGTCGCCAAGATCATTGCCGCGGAGAAGCCCGATGCGCTGCTGCCGACCATGGGCGGGCAGACGGCGCTCAATACGGCGCTGGCGCTCGCCGATGACGGCACGCTCGATGAGCATGGCGTCGCCCTGATTGGCGCCTCGCGCGAAGCGATCAAGGTGGCCGAGGACCGCCAACTGTTCCGCGACGCGATGGAGGAAATCGGCCTCGAATGCCCGAAGAGCCAGGTCGCGAAAACGGCCGAGGAAGCGCGCGCCGCAATCGCCACCACCGGCCTGCCGGCGATCATCCGCCCGTCTTTCACACTCGGCGGTACCGGCGGCGGGATTGCCTATAACCGGGCCGAATTCGACGAGATCGTGCGCGGCGGCCTCGATGCCTCGCCGGTCGGCGAAGTGCTGATCGAGGAATCGGTATTGGGCTGGAAAGAATTCGAGATGGAGGTGGTGCGCGACAAGGCCGACAATTGCATCATCATCTGCTCGATTGAAAATGTCGATCCGATGGGTATCCACACCGGCGATTCGATCACCGTGGCGCCGGCGCTGACGCTGACCGACAAGGAATATCAGCGCATGCGCAACGCCTCGATCGATGTGCTGCGCAAGGTCGGTGTCGAGACTGGTGGCTCGAATGTGCAATTCGCCGTCGACCCGGCGACCGGCAAGATGGTCATCATCGAGATGAACCCGCGCGTCTCGCGCTCTTCGGCGCTGGCCTCGAAAGCGACCGGCTTTCCGATTGCCAAGGTCGCGGCCAAGCTTGCCGTCGGCTACACCCTGGATGAAATCGACAACGACATCACCGGCGTCACCCCGGCCTCGTTCGAGCCGACCATCGATTATGTCGTCACCAAGATGCCGCGCTTCACCTTCGAAAAATTCCCCGGCACGGCGGCGCTACTGACGACCTCGATGAAATCGGTTGGCGAGGCGATGGCGGTCGGCCGGACGTTTCAGGAATCGCTGCAAAAGGCGCTGCGCTCGATGGAGATCGGCATCAGTGGCCTTGATTCGCCATCTGTCGAAGGTTGGCAGCCAAGCGGCGAGAAGCGCGCGCTATTGTCCGCCCTCAGCCAACCCCGGCCCGACCGGCTGCTGGTGGTGGCGGAAGCGTTCCGCGCCGGCCTCGGGCTCGAGGAGATTCACCGCGCATGCTATTTCGATCCGTGGTTTCTGGCCCAAATCGAAGAGCTGGTAGCGCGCGAACAGGCGCTGGTCGAAAACGGCCTACCCGAGGATCGCGCCGGGATGCTCGCGCTCAAGCGCGCCGGCTTCGGCGATTCCCGCATCGCCGCGCTCACCGGCGGCACGGAAATGGCGGTGATGGCGCGGCGCCATGAGCTTGGCGTCCATCCGGTGTTCAAGCGCATTGATACCTGCGCCGCCGAATTCGAATCACGCACGCCTTATATGTATTCCTGCTACGAAGCGGACGAGATCGGCGCCGATGGCGAAGCCATACCAGCCGAATGCGAGGCCGACCCGAGTGCACGGCGCAAGGCGATCATCCTCGGCGGCGGCCCCAATCGCATCGGCCAGGGCATCGAGTTCGATTATTGCTGCGTCCACGCCGCCTATGCGCTCTCTGAGGCCGGCTTTGAGACGATCATGATCAACTGCAACCCGGAGACCGTCTCGACCGATTACGACACCTCCGACCGGCTCTATTTTGAACCGCTCACCATCGAGACGGTGCTTGATATCGTGCGTATCGAGAGCTCGAAGGGCGAACTTGCCGGGCTTAATATCCAGTTCGGCGGTCAAACGCCGCTCAAGCTTGCGCGCGACCTCGAGCGCGCCGGCGTGCCCATTCTCGGCACCCCGCCCGACGCCATCGACCTGGCCGAGGATCGCGACCGCTTCCGTAATCTTCTGAACGAGCTTGGCCTCAAGCAACCGGCCAACGCAACCTGCACCTCGGCCGAGGAAGGCGCGCGCCTGGCCGAAGAAATCGGCTATCCGGTGGTGGTGCGGCCATCCTATGTGCTCGGCGGGCGGGCCATGGAAATTATCCACGACGCCAGCAATCTCGAGCGCTATATGCGCGAAGCCGTGAAGGTCTCCGGCACCAGCCCTGTATTGATCGACAGCTTCCTGCGGGATGCCATCGAGGTCGATGTCGATGCCCTGGCGGACGGCGAGAGCGTCGTCGTCGCAGGCGTCATGGAGCATATCGAGGAGGCCGGCATTCATTCCGGTGATTCCGCCTGTTCGCTGCCACCGCACTCGCTCTCGGACGAGATGGTGGCGCGCATCCGCGCCCAGACCGAAGCAATGGCGCACAAGATCGGCGTGCGCGGCCTGATGAATGTGCAGTTCGCGATTAAGGACGATGAAATTTATGTGCTCGAGGTCAATCCGCGCGCCAGCCGCACCGTGCCGTTCGTCGCCAAGAGCATCGGCCGCCCGATCGCTAAGGTCGCGGCGCGCATCATGGCCGGCGAGAAACTGAGCGCGTTCGATATCAGTAACACCGGCAGCGGCCACATCTCGGTCAAAGAGGCTGTTTTTCCCTTTGCCCGTTTCGCCGGCGTCGATTTGCTGCTCGGGCCGGAAATGAAATCGACCGGCGAGGTTATGGGCATCGACACGGATTTCGGCCGCGCCTTTGCCAAGGCGCAACTCGGTGCCGGTGTTGATTTGCCGCTCAAGGGCTGCGTCTTCCTCTCGGTGCGTGACCAGGACAAGCAGGCGATTTGCGCGATTGCGGCGGAATTGACGGCCATCGGCTACAGCCTGATCGCCACCGGCGGCACGGCCGAGGCCCTAACCGCGGCCGGCGTCGCGGTTGAAGCAATCAACAAAGTGCATCAGGGCCGCCCGCACATTGTCGATGCGATCAAGGACGGCGACGTCCAGCTTGTCGTCAATACCACGGAAGGCGCACAGGCGATTGCCGACAGTTATGAACTCAGGCGTTCGGCGCTCGAAAACAAGATTCCCTATTTCACCACCACCGCCGGTAGCCAGGCCATGCTGCGCGCCGTTGCCGCGCTGACAAGCGGCGGCCTTGAAGTTAAAACCCTGCAGTCCTATTCTCAGACCTCCGACGGACAACAAGCATAGTCCTTCGGCAGATTTAAACGGATACCCGCCCGGCTGCTGCAGCTGCCGGTAGGTGTTCTTTTGGTGTTTGAACAAACGGCGCGGCAAGGCGCGATACGGCTGAGAGACGAGGCAAGGACTATGGAAAAGCACCCCATGACGCCCGAAGGCTATGCTAAGCTGAAGGAAGAACTCAGCCGTCTGAAAAACAAGGAACGGCCGTATATCATCGGTGAAATAGCCACGGCGCGCGAACATGGCGACCTCTCGGAAAATGCCGAATATCATGCCGCCAAGGACCGCCAGGGCATGATTGAGGCGCGCATCAGTATTTTGGAGAGCACCGTCGGTCTGGCCGAGGTGATCGACATTTCCAATATCTCGAGCGACCGTATTCAGTTCGGCGCCAGCGTGACCGTGATCGATGAAGAGACCGAAGAGGAAAGCACCTATCAGATTGTCGGCGCCGAAGAGGCCGATGTAAATGAGGGGCGGCTCTCCGTTTCAGCCCCATTGGCGCGCGCCCTGATCGGCAAATCGGAGGGTGACGCGATCGAGATTCACGCACCCGGCGGCACCCGCAATTACGAAATTCTCGCAATAAAATATAATTGAGTCCGGCACTGGGCTTGTCGCTGCCCGCACCCTCAAGGTACGTTTCCGGTTAGGGAACAAACCAAGGAGTGTGACAATGGCAGAGCGCTATGGACTGATGGTGCCGGGGGCGAAATCAAGCGCGCCCGCAATCGACGTCCTATCCCCCTATAACCGCCGCAAGATAGGCCGTGTGGCGACAGCGGACGCTGCCGTCGCCGAACGCGCGCTGAAAACCGCCTACGCACTCTACCGCGACCGCGACGCCTGGCTACCGGCCTGGAAGCGCGTCGATATTTTGGAGCGCACGGTCGAGCTTATGACCAAGCGGGCCGATTATCTGGCCCTCGAATCGGCCCGCGAAGGCGGCAAGCCGCTCGTCGATTCGCAGCATGAAGTGGCGCGCGCCATTGATGGCGTGAAGCTCTGCATTGAGGCGCTACGCACCCAGGCGGGTGAGGAAATCCCGATGGGGATTTCGCGCTCCTCGGTGCACCGCCTGGCCTTCACCAGCCTTGAGCCAATCGGCGTGGTGACGGCGGTGAGCGCCTTCAACCATCCGCTCAACCTGATTGTCCATCAGGTCTGCCCGGCCGTTGCCGTCGGCTGCCCGGTGATCGTCAAGCCGAGCGAGGATACGCCGCTCTCGTGCATGCGCTTCGTCAAGATTCTGCGCGAGGCCGGCCTGCCCGATGAATGGTGCCAGCCGATGGTCACCGCCGGGCGTGCGGAATCGGAGAAACTCGTGACTGATCCGCGCGTTGGCTTTTTCAGCTTTATCGGCTCAGCCGGGGTAGGTTGGATGCTGCGCTCAAAACTGTCCCCCGGCACGCGCTGCGCGCTAGAACATGGCGGCGTCGCGCCGGTCATCATGGCGGCGGATGCGGATGTCAAACGGGCGCTGCCGCTCCTCGCCAAGGGCGGTTTCTATCATGCCGGCCAAGTGTGCGTTTCGGTGCAGCGCATCTTCGCCCATCATTCGATCGCGAAATCGGTGGCGAACGGTCTCGCCAAAGAGGCCAAGGCGCTAAAGGTTGGCGATCCGACCAAGACCAAGACCGAAGTCGGCCCGCTCATTCGCCCGCGCGAGGTCGATCGGGTGGCGGAATGGGTTGAGGAGGCCAAGGCCGGCGGCGCCAAGGTGCTGGCCGGCGGCAAGCGGCTGTCAAAAACCTGCTATGCGCCGACCGTCCTTTGGGACCCGCCGAAGAATGCGCGGGTCAGCCAGAACGAAGTGTTCGGCCCGGTGGTGTGCGTCTATCCCGTGCGCTCGCTCGATCAGGCGATCAAGCGCGCCAACAGCCTCGATGTCTCGTTCCAGGCCGCCGTTTTTACCCAGGACATGGACACGGCGCTCAGGGTCTATAAGCGCATCGATGGCTCGGCGGTAATGCTCAACGACCACACCGCTTTCCGCGTCGACTGGATGCCTTTCACCGGCCTCAAACATTCCGGCCATGGCACCGGCGGCATCCACCACACCATGGAAGAAATGCAGATCAAAAAGATGATGGTGCTCAATTCGCCGGAGCTTTAGGGCAAAACCCGAGCAGGTGGAATCACCTGCGACGACGATTTGCTTCATTTCCAAAGAGTTAGAGCATGTCGCGTGAGCGCATGCGAACGTGACATGCTCCAAGGCGCTCTTCACACACGGAGATCATCCACCCGTTTGATCCAAATCATTGCCGCGCGCGCCGTTCCTCAGAACC
>JABIXB010000001.1 GCA_018666805.1 Rhodospirillaceae bacterium
CACCGCCTCATCGCACCGCCAAGCGGCATTGGAGGCCTGCGCCTTTCTTATCGACTGGCTAAAAACCAGCGCGCCGTTCTGGAAACTGGAAGAGCGCACGGGCGGCGAAAAATGGGTCGAGGCGCGTGCCGCCGACGATCAGGCGGCGGAGAAATGGGCCGCTAAGAAATAGGCCGCCCGGCCTCAATCGCCCATGCGTACGGCCGCTTCGTAATCGTCCATCAATTGGCGGGTGATCGGGCCGACCTGATAGTTGTGTTCGTCGATTTCGCCGACCGGCGTAACTTCGGCGGCGGTGCCGGTCAGAA
This sequence comes from Rhodospirillaceae bacterium, assembly GCA_018666805.1. GTDB lineage: Bacteria > Pseudomonadota > Alphaproteobacteria > UBA828 > UBA828 > PTKB01. The sequence continues at coordinate 309 of JABIXB010000001.1, forward strand.
ACACTTCGTCGGCGTCGCCCAGATCTTCCGGCATGATGACGCGCTCGATCACTTCATGGCCGCGTTTGCGGGCGAGGTCCATGACCGTGCGGCGCGTGATGCCGTCGAGGAAACAATCCGGCGTCGGCGTGTGGATCACACCCTTTATCACGAGAAAAATATTGGCCCCGGTCGATTCGGCAACTTGACCGCGCCAATCGAGCATCAGCGCATCGTCATAACCCTCGGGCTCGACCGAATGGCGCGACAAGGTACAGATCATATAGAGCCCAGCCGCCTTCGCCTTGACCGGCGCCGTGTTGGGTGCCGGGCGGCGCCATTTCGAGGTCTTCATGCGAATGCCGCTATCGAGCCGATCATCGCCAAACAGATTGGGCCAGGGCCAGGTGGCGATGGCAACATGGGTCTTGGCGACCTGGGCCGAGACACCCATCATTTCGCTGCCGCGCCACGCCACCGGACGGACATAACCATCGACGATATCCTGACGTTTGATGAGTTCGTTGCAGGCGGCATCAATTTGCGCCGGCGTGAATGGAATTTCCATATCGAGCTGAGCGGCGGAATCGAACAGCCGCTCGGTATGCTCGCTCAGTTTGAAAATACGACCCGAATAAGCGCGCTCGCCTTCAAATACGCAGCTCGCATAGTGCAGCGCGTGGCTAAGAACATGAAGCTTGGCGTCGCGCCACGGCACCATTTCGCCGTCGAACCAAATTACACCGTCGCGGTCGTCAAAAGGAATTAAGTCCGCCATTTACGCTCCATCCCCGCATTAATTCGCTTCGCCCCCACATTAATTCGCTTTACCAATGTCGAAAGCGGTTGCGTTGGGTATCATCGCGCGGCATATAAGTCAACATGACTGACATAAAATCCGGACCCAATCCTCTTTTCCTGCGCCATGACGAGCTGCACCAGGGGCTTGAGCTGCTGTTTTACGCCTACCGCGATTTCACGGCGGAGTGCGATACCATCCTCGCCACCTATGGTTTCGGCCGGGCGCATCACCGGGTGATCTATTTTGTCGCCCGCAGCCCGTCGATCTCGGTGGCGGAACTGCTGGCCATATTGCGCATCACCAAACAAAGCCTGTCGCGCGTTCTCAGCCAATTGGTGCGCGACGGATTTATCTCGGTGCAAAAGGCCGAGGCGGACCGGCGCCGCCGTCTCCTCAAGCTAACCGACAAGGGCATGGAATTGGAGCACCGGCTGTCAGAGGTTCAGCGCGCCCGCATTGGCGGCGCCTACCGCGCCGCCGGCGGCGATGCCGTGGCCGGCTACCGCAAAGTCCTGCTCGGCATCATCGACGAGACCGACCGCCGGCATTTCGAAAAGAATCGCTGAGACCGTTCCGGCGCAGCGTTTTGGCATATACTAGCGCCATGAGCCCGGAGAAAACGCACGCGATAGAAGGCGAAGCGCCGCACATCATGGTGGTTGATGATGATGATCGTCTGCGCAAACTGCTGCGCCGCTACCTAAGTGAAAACGGCTACCGCGTGACCACCGCGGAAAACGCCGAGGATGCCGAGGCAAAACTGCGCGGGCTCACCTTTGACCTCCTGGTGCTCGACGTCATGATGCCGGGCGAAAACGGCGTCGACCTAACGCGGCGTCTGCGCGAGCGGCTGCCGGTGCCGATTCTACTGTTAACGGCAATGAGCGAGGCCGAGGATCGCATTAGCGGTCTGGAGAGCGGCGCCGATGATTATTTGACCAAGCCGTTTGAGCCGCGCGAACTGTTGTTGCGCATCGCCACCATTTTACGCCGCACCCAGGCGGTACCGCCGCCGGCGATTGAGGCGGCGGTAAAAATCGGCGCCTTTGAATTTCATCCGGCGCGCGGCGAACTCACTCAGGACGGCGAGAGTGTACGCCTGACCCATACCGAGGCCCAGCTCCTCACCCTGTTCGTCAGCCGGCCCGGCGTCACGCTCAGCCGCGAAGAGCTGTGCCAGCAGGCCGAAATCGATTCCAGCGGGCGCGCCATCGATGTGCAAATCACCCGCCTGCGCCGTAAGATCGAAGCCGACCCGAGCAGCCCGCGTTATATCTGCACCGTGTGGGGCGCGGGCTATGCGCTGCGCCCGGATTAGGGGATAACAGCCAACATGGCGGCGACACGCACAAGTTTGCTCAAGCATCTCACGCCCAAGAGGTTGTTCTGGCGCTCGCTCCTGATCCTGTTGATTCCGATGGTGCTGTTGCAGGGCGTTGTCGCCTACGTCTTTTTCGAGCGCCATTGGGATACGGTCAGCCGGCGCCTGGCGCTCGGTCTGACCGGCGACATCATCTATGTCATGCGCACCATGCAAAAATACCCCGAAGACGAATTCCGCGAATGGACGCTGCGCGCGGCGCACCGCGAAATGCAGATAAATGCGGTGTTCGAGAAAGGCGCCCAGCTGCCCGCCGAGGCGCCACCACTGGGCAGCAGCAATATGGACCGCATGCTGCACCACGCGCTTTCTGAACGGCTGATCATTCCCTTTCATATCGATACACGGCGTGACGACAAGAATATTTCCGTTCGCATCGAATTGAAGGAAGGCGTGCTCGATATTCTGACCCCACGCAAACGCATGTTTTCCACCACGGTCTATATTTTTGTGCTGTGGATGGTGGGCACGGCGCTGGTCGTGACGGCAATCGCGATTTTCTTCCTGCGCAACCAAATTCAACCCATACGCCGCCTCGCCAGGGCCGCCGAGGCTTTCGGCAAGGGCCGCGAAGAGGTCGACTTCAAGCCGGGCGGCGCGAGCGAAATTCGCCAGGCGGCAGCGGCCTTTATTGATATGCGCGGGCGCATCGCGCGCCATATCGATCAACGCACGGAAATGCTGGCCGGCGTTTCGCACGATCTGCGCACACCGCTCACCCGCATCAAGCTGCAGTTGACCATGCTGCGCGAATCCAGCCCGGACACGGGCGCGGAAATATCCGATCTCGAATCCGACATTGCCGAAATGGAAAAGATGATCGACGAATATCTTGCCTTCGCGCGCGGTCAGGGCGGCGAGGCGCCGGTGCCGGCCGATCTCTCCGCGCTGTTGAGCGATATCGTCGAAGGCGCGCGGCGCAACGACACGGTGCTAGAGCTCGACGCCGAGGCAGCCCTGAACCTGCCGCTTCAGCCCAACGCCATCAAACGTTGCCTGACCAACCTGATCGACAACGCCGTGCGCTACGGCGAGCAGGTCGAGATTCGCGCGCGCCGCGTTGGCGAGAGCGTCGAAGTTTTGGTCGAAGATGACGGCCCCGGCATTCCGCCCGAGAGCATTGAGGATGTGTTTAAGCCATTTTACCGCCTCGACAATTCGCGCAATCCCAATTACGCCGGCGCCGGCCTTGGCCTCGCCATCGCGCGCGATGTCGCGCGCAGCCATGGTGGCGATATCATGCTGCAAAAAAGCGCATTAGGCGGCTTGCGCGCGGTGTTGCGATTGCCGGTTTAGCTAGATCGGAACATGATTAAATGGAACCGCTTCGCGGTTCCATTTAATCATGTTCTGCTCTAGCCGCTAAAAGAGCCGTGCGCCGTTGGCGACGGTTTGGTCGGCTGCGATCAACACGACCTCGCCGTCTTTTCCCGGAAATCCGAGGACCAGAACCTCGGACATGAACGTGCCGATTTGCTTGGGCGGAAAATTGACCACGGCGGCAACCTGGCGCCCGATTAAATCGGCGCAGCTATAGTTTCCCGTTAATTGCGCCGAGGTCTTGCGCTCGCCGATCTCAGATCCGAAATCGAGCCATATCTTGTAGGCCGGCCGACGCGCTTGCGGGTAGGGCTCGGCGCGAATGATCGTGCCAGCGCGAATATCGACCTTGAGGAAGTCCTCGAACGAGAGCGGCGTATCAGCCGGCACCGGCCCCTACGGCTCCGGACGCATCTGCCGATTTCTGAGCGCGGCGCGGACCGCGAAGAAATCCTAAAAGCCGTTCGGCGTGATGCAATTGGCGGTCAAGCGAGGCCATGGTGCGTGCCATATCTTCGCTGTCATCATTGAACCAGGTACGCAGGACGGCGAGATATATAAGCGCCAGGCCTTTGATACGAAGCTGCCCGCGCACACCGGATGATGACAAATTCGCCGCCTCCATCATCCAGCGCATCGAGCGGTAGAGACTGAGCGGCCCACGTGCCAGGGCCTCGACATCGGAGGTGTATGATTTGAGGATCGAGCGCACCGCTTCCTTGTGCGGGTTCATCGCATCGAAACGCTTCATCAACACATCGAACAGCCGCTCGCGGCTCGATTTATCGGCCAATTCCGGATCGATATCGTTCAACACGATCTCGTCCACCCGCGTCGTAAAAGCGGCGATGATTGCCGTCTTCGACGGATAGGTGCGGCGCAGCTCAGCCAATGTCAGACCGGCAGCCTCGGCGATATCGTTGAGACTCGTTTCGGCCCACCCTTGGGTCGCCGCCAGCTCAAGCGCATGGTCGACGATCAGGCGGGGAAAATCTGCTTTCTTTGGCATTTCGGCTAACGGCCTTCTGCGCCGTAATTAAAAGACATCATGCCACCTCTATGTATGCTTCGCTTTGGCGTGGGTCAATTGATGGGGCAAAATATTATCCGGCAAGCTCTTTGGATCGCCGCGTCGCGGCGGCAACAGCGCGCCGCATCAGGGAGCCAAGGCCGTCTTCGGCCATCAGCACATCAAGCGCCGCCGCCGTGGTGCCGCCCGGGCTGGTGACGTTGACGCGCAGTTGGCTCGGCGCATCTTGCGCGCGGCTCGCCAGCTCGCCGGCGCCGCGCACCGTGGCGCGCGCAAGACGCATAGCCAGATCCGGCGCCAGACCGGCTTCCACACCGGCGGCGGCAAGGCTTTCGATCAACAAAAAGACATAAGCCGGGCCACTGCCGGAGACCGCCGTAACCGGGTCCATCTGCCCTTCATCCGCCACCCAGGCAACCTCGCCGACCGCTTCAAGCAGCATTTGGCACTGCGCTTTCTGCGCTTCGCTGACATGGCCGTTGGCGCAGGCCACCGTCATGCCGAGGCCGATCGCCGCCGGCGTATTGGGCATCGAACGCACCACCGGATGGGCGCCAAGATGGCTTTCGAATTGCTTTATGGTGCAGCCGGCGGCAATCGAGAGAAAGACCGTATCGGCGCCGGCAAGAGATCGATAATGCGGGACCACCGCGTCCATCATTTGCGGCTTAACCGCGAAGATGACGATTGCCGCTTTATCCGGTAAACCAGATGTATCAGCGCCGACGTTTACCCCAAGTGCCGCCAAGCGTTTGGCGATATCGGGCTCCGGTTCGACGACATATACATCGCCAGGCGGAACGCCGCTGTCGAGCCAGCCGGAGAGCAGTGCGCCGCCCATTTTGCCGCCGCCGGCGAGAACAATGCCGCCGGGGATATCCACTCTACTCAAGCTTCGCCGGCGGTCTCGAAAAGGGCCGATTCAAGCGCATCGCTCGGTGTTTTTCCGGCCCAGATGACGTGCTGAAACGCCGGATAGAAGCGATTGCATTCCTGTAGCGCGATGCCGAGCATATCCTCGATTTGCGCTTCCGCCGGGCGCGGCGCGCCGCGGAAAATAAAGGTGTGGCGCCAGGTCGGGCGTCTTTCATCCTGGCGCAGATCAAAATGGCCGAGCCACATTTTCTCGTTGATCAGCGCCAGCAGGCCGCAAACATCGCTCAACCGGTCGCCCGGCACCTTCATATCGAAGCCGCAGCGGAATTCAAGCGCATCGATATCGGAGCTATAGGCAAACCACATCTCATAAGCGCACCACGGTCCGGTGTAATGCGCCGCCAGCAATTCTTCATCATTGAAGCGCTCAAACGGCAAATCCGCCGCGCCGGCGACCCTCTCGACGATATCTAGCGGACTGTCATCGTGGAATTGTGCGGAGCTTAGAATGGTCGACATGCGCTTGTCCGTGTTGCGGTTCTGCACAATTCACGAATGGCACGGTATAACCCACTGATATCTATATCTTGTGGTACCTGACCGCGCGCACCCAAATCATGTTGTTCCCCACAATAGTGGGTATGGCGGCCAAATCAAAGCGCAAAATCTAGTATGCTCGACCAGAAAATCATGCCCAGCCGGGAAAACGGCGATCAAAGCCTATTTGCTGTCGTTTTGCTCTTTCAGCGCCGCTTCCAACTGTTCGACGCGCAGCTGAAGCGCTTCCTGCTCGCTGCGCGCCTTCGCTGCCATTTCCTTGACGGCGTCGAATTCGTCCCGGCTGACCATGTCCATGGTTGCCAGGACTCGCTCAAATTGCCGCCTGACAAGGGTTTCGAATTCGCCCTTAACGCCGCCGGCGGCGCCCATCGCACTGCTGGCGACGCGCGCCAGATCGTCTAATATTCGGTTATCGGTCTGCATTTCGCACTCCAAAGCGGTAATTCGCGCCTATAATAGTGCTTGTTGGCCAAATAATCACCCATTCGCACCTTGCGGGCAGCTTAGGGTGGGCAATATAAGATGCATTCGGCGGCCGCGAGCCATTTCACGTAATTTTTTGGCGATAACAGTAAATGATATTAGTGACGGGCGGAGCCGGGTTCATCGGCTCGAATTTGGTCGCGGGCCTGGAAGAGAGCGGCGCCGGACCGCTGGTGGTTTGCGACCGTCATGGCGTCGGCGATGACGGGCGGACCATCGCCAAGCGCCAGCTCGAGGCCTGCATCGAACCGGAGGCGCTGTTTCCTTTCCTCGACACCCACCGCGCCGAGATGCAAGCGGTCTTTCATCTCGGTGCGATCTCTTCGACGATGGAAACGGATGCCAGCCTGTTCGCGCGCAATAATTACCGCTTAAGCCTCGATCTTTGGCGCTGGTGCGCCGACGCCAATGTACGCTTTATATATGCCTCGTCTGCGGCAACCTACGGCGATGGCGCGATGGGTTTCGACGATGACGGCTCCAAAGCGGCCCTGGCGGCGCTGCGTCCGCTCAATCTCTATGGCCGCAGCAAGCATTTGTTCGACCGCCGCGTCGCCGCGCTCATCGCCAAAGGCGCACCCCAACCGCCGCAATGGGCCGGCCTCAAATTTTTCAACGTCTATGGCCCGAATGAATATCACAAGGGCAATCAGAAAAGCGTTGTCGCCACCGCCTATCCCGTCGCCGCCGCCGGCCAGCCGGTGCGCCTGTTCAAATCATACAATGCAGCATATGCCGATGGCGGGCAGTTGCGCGATTTCGTCTGGGTCGGCGATTGCGTTGGCGTTATGTTATGGCTGTTGCAACATGAGGATGTCAGCGGCCTTTTTAATGTCGGCAGTGGGCAGGCGCGCAGTTTCGAAGATTTGGCCAAGGCGCTGTTCGCTGCACTTGGGCGGTCGCCGGAGATTGAATATATCGACATGCCGGAATCGATTCGGGAGCGCTATCAATATTTCACCGAGGCGCGCATGGCGCGCTTGCGGGACGCCGGATTTAACCAGCCGCCGACTTCGCTGGAAGACGGCGTGGCGAGCTATGTGCGCGATTATCTGATGCAAGAGGATCCCTACCGATGAGCCTAGCTTTGGCGTTTCCAAATCTCGACCCGGTGATTGTCAGCTTCGGCCCCGTCGCCATCCGCTGGTATGCGCTCGCCTATGTGATCGGACTGGTGCTTGGCTGGCGCTACATCCGCTATCTCGCCAAGGGTGCGGTGCCGGGGCTCAACCAACGCGCCGCCGACGATTTTCTCGTCTGGTGCACGCTCGGCGTGATTTTGGGCGGGCGGCTTGGTTATGTCATTTTCTATCAGCCCGGCTATTTCATCGATCATCCGGGCCAAATCCCGGTTATCTGGCAGGGCGGCATGTCGTTCCATGGCGGCATGCTCGGCGTTATCGCAGCGCTTCTGTTGTTCGCCCGGCTGCGTAAATTGAACGTTCTCTCGGTCGCCGATGCCGCTGCCTGCGCCGTTCCGATCGGTTTGTTTTTCGGACGTATCGCGAATTTCATCAATGGCGAGCTTTATGGCCGGGCGAGCGATGTCTCCTGGGCGATGGTGTTTCCGAGCGGTGGGCCGGCGCCGCGCCATCCGAGCCAACTCTATGAGGCGTTTGGCGAGGGCCTATTGTTGTTCATCGTTTTGACGGTGCTGGTGTTTGTCTTCCGCGCCAGCCGGCGGCCGGGCGTGCTGACAGGTGTATTTTTGATCGGCTATGGCCTCTCGCGCATCGTCGTCGAACTGTTCCGCGAACCGGATGCCTTTTTGGGCTTTATTTTCGGCGGTATTTCGATGGGCCAAATTCTGTCCTTGCCGATGATCCTGTTCGGGCTCTATCTGGTGCTGCGCACGCGGCCGTGGCGGCCGCTGCCGCAATCCGCGGGAGGTTGAACCCTGACACCGCTTGGCGCGCGTCTTAAAGGGATGATCGCAGAGAGCGGGCCGATTTCGCTGGCGCGCTACATGGCGCTTTGCCTCGGCGATGCGGATTTCGGCTATTACACCCAGCGCGAGCCGATCGGCGCGGCGGGAGATTTTGTCACCGCGCCCGAAATCAGCCAAATGTTCGGCGAGCTGATCGGCCTCTGGTGTGCCGTGACCTGGCGCCAGCTCGGCGCACCGGCACCGGTCCATCTGGTCGAGCTCGGCCCCGGGCGCGGCACCCTGATGAAAGATGCGCTGCGCGCCATCAGAGCCGAGCCGGAATTCAGCGCCGCCCTCATGCCGCATCTTGTCGAAACCGGAACGCGCTTGCGCGAGTTGCAACAGCAGGCGCTGGCCGGCACCCCGGCCATTTGGCACAACGACCTCACCACACTGCCGCCGGGCCCGTTGCTGCTGTTGGCGAACGAATTTTTCGATGCCCTGCCGGCACAGCAATTTGAAATGCGCGAAGATGGCTGGCGTGAGCGCCTGGTAAGCTACCGCGATGGTGATTTCCAGCCGATGTTGGCGGAGACGCCCTCAGGCCTCGAGCGGCCGGGCGAGATTGGCGATGTGTTCGAGATAGCGCCGGCGCGCAGCCGCTATATGGCCGATATCGCAGCGCGCCTGAACCAGCATGGCGGCGCCGCGCTGATTATCGACTATGGCCACGCCGAGAGCGCCAACGGCGATACCTTGCAGGCGGTGCGCGCGCACCGGGCGCAATCCATATACGCCGAGCCCGGCCTCGCCGATCTGACC
>JABIXB010000041.1 GCA_018666805.1 Rhodospirillaceae bacterium
CGATTCGCGTACCGGCCTCGGCCTCGACGAAGCGATTAAGCGCGGCCACGCCTTTGCCGATGCCGGCGCCGACGTGATTTTTATCGAATCGCCTGAATCGGTCGAGGAGTTGGAGATTGTCGGCCGCTCGTTCGAGAAGCCAACGCTGGCCAACATGGCGGATGGCGGCAAGACGCCAATCCTGCCCGCTGATCAACTCCAGGATATGGGATTCTCCGTCGCCATCTTTCCCGGCCTTGGCATGTTGGTCGCCGCCGCAGCCCTCGAATCCGCCTACCGCTCACTGCTGAAAGACGGCACCAGCGCCAATCTCGACACGCCGATGATTGGCCTAACCGACATGCACAAGCTGATGGGCTTCGAGGAAGTCTGGGCGTTTGAGCGCAAATGGGCACGCGGAGAAGCGGCCGAATAAAACCCACTCAGGATATCGCCAATAAAAAAGGCGGCGCTTGCGGGCGCCGCCTTTTCTTTTGTGCCGTTATCCGGCGGGTGTGGTGTTACTCGGCTGCAGCACCCGTTTGCCGGGCACGTTCATCGCGTTCTCTGAGCGCCTTGATGATGTGCTTGCGGAAGACCGGTGCCTGCGGCGGCTCAAGGCCGGTTTCTGCCTTGCATGCAGCACGGAGTTCTTCGATCTCGCCGCCGCGGTCGATCAATTTTATCTCGCTCCGCTCGCCGCGCATTTTGTCCCTGAGCGCGTTCGTCGCATTTTCATCGACGCTGATATCGTCATTGAGAACGACACCGTAGCGCTTGGCGCCTTCCATGGTGACGAGACCGCGATCGACCTCGAGGGCGACCAAAGCCGGATCGCGCTCGAACGGATCGCCCCAGCCGCCGCCGCCCCAGGTGTGGAACAGCAACAGATCGCCGGCCTCGACCTTAATGTGGTCGACCTTGGGCTTCAGCAATTCGGTGGTGCCATCGGCGCGGATGATTTCCTTGCGGCTGCGCCGGCCCGGCTGGCCGCCAACCACACCCCACGGATAGGTTAGCCAACGATCATCATGCAGCGACATTTCGCCCGGCTCAAGCGCACGATAGCCAATCGTGATACCGTTGCCGCCACGATGCAGGCCCGGACCGCCTGAATCTGGAATTGATTCATAGATATCAATTCTGAGCGGGAAGTAGGCTTCGAGGAATTCATTCGGCACATTGGTGAAGCTCGGCCAGAGTGAATGGCCATCCGGGCCATCGCCGGCGGGCCGGCCAGGAATGCCGCCGAAACCGATCTGGTAAAGCTGATACCACTCGCCTTGCTTGTCATAGCCCGAATACATGAAATGCGGGCTGTCGGAGAAACCGGCCGCAACCATGTAATCCGGATTACGCTGGCCAAGGAGTCCGCCGAGCACGTCGAAAATACGCGCCAACGCATGGGTGCGCGATGACAGCGCCGCCGGCTTCAGCGGTTTTAACAATGTGCCGGGTGGAATACGCACATCGACATGATCGTAGAAACCATCATTAAACATGATCTGCGGATCAAAAATATTGATCATGTAAACGCCGACGAACATCTTAAACATCTCCTCATTGAGGAGAAAATTGATCGAGCTGTCCGATTGCGGATCCGTGCCTTCGAAATCGAAGATCAGCAAATCATCTTCGCGCCACATGGTGCAGGCCATCTTGTACGGCCCCATGCCCTTGCCGTCATCGTCAATATAGTCCTCGAAATAGACTTTCTCATCTTCGCCGACGGAGTTTTGGATCAAATGCAGCATAGCGCGGCGATTGCGCTCCAACAGCTCTTGCATAGCGGACTGAACCATATCGACGCCAAAGCGCTCGCACAGTTCCAACAGGCGCTTCTCGGCGAGGCGCACAGCCGCCACCAGGGCGTTGAAATCGCTGAAATTCCATTGCGGCATACGGCATTGATGCAGGATCACCTTGAGCACATCGTCCTGCAGCTCGTCTTCCTTATAGATCTTGACGATCGGAATGACGACGCCTTCTTCGTAAAGTTGCGCCGCATCCGTTGGCAGTGAACCCGGCACCTTGCCACCGACATCGGTCATGTGACCGAACATCGCGGCGTAAGCGATCAAGCGGCCGTCCAGGAAGACGGGGCGCATCACCAGCCAATCCGGCGCGTGGCTGATCGCGCCGGCGCAGCTATAAGGATCGGAGGTGAGGAATACATCGCCCTCCTCAATGGTGCCGTCATACAGGCGATTGAAGCCATGAATGAAGGAGCCGAACTGGCCCACCACCATCTTGCCGTCCGGGCTCGCGATCATGGGAAATTCGTCATGCTGCTCACGGATCCCCGGCGACATGGCGGTACGGTAGAGCACCGCGTCCATCTCGTAGCGCGCGCTTCTGAGCGCACTTTCGATGATATCGAGGGTGATCGGATCGAGATCGACCTTTTTGAAGGGTTCGCTATTGGGCTGAATGATCTTGGCTGGCATGTCGATACTCCTAGGCGCTGGTCGGGCGGATGATAATGGTGCCGAACTGGTCGACGTCGCCGGCGTGGTCCGACAGAATCAGCGTCGTCGAATCCATTTCTGTGACGATCGCAGGCCCGACGATCCGATTGCCCGCTTTGAGCTTCGAACGGTCGTAAATCTTGGCGTCCTGCTCACGATTGTCCATGTAAACCTGTGTCGTGGCAACCACAGCCTCGGACGGGTCTTCCCCGCCTTCCGGCAAGGTGGCGGCGGCAACGAAAGTCTCTTTGCCCTGCACGATTGCGCGCAACGTAACGATCTCATGCTCAGCATCGAGCGCGAAGGTAAACAATTGGGTATGCATGTCGTCGAATTTGCGGCGCAGCAGGTCCAGGCCTTCCTTCTCGAATTCGGCGCCGGTGAAGTTGACCGGAAGTTGAAGTCCCTGGCCGTGATAGCGCAGATCCACTTCGAATTCGACCGACTGTTCGTCCCTGGACACGCCCTCGGCATCGAGCTCGGTGTGGGCACGCTCCTCTAATTCACCGAGGATCTTCGCCACATCGGCTTGCGAAATTTCCGAGAATTGCCGCACCACACTGCGCGATGCTTCGTCCGTCACCCGCGTGGTGGCATCGCCGTAGGCACAGAGCACGCCCGGCGAAGGCGGAATGATCACCGGCCAGGCGCCCATCAGCTTGCCAAGCGCGTTGGCATGCAACGGCCCGGCGCCGCCGAAGGCAATGAGCGCGAAGTCACGCGGATCGAAGCCCTGCTGCACCGATACGAGACGCAAGGCGCCGAAGATATTCTCGTTGACGATATCGATGATGCCGGCCGCTGCGGTTTTGAGATCAAGGCTGAGTGCATCGGCAATGGTCTGCACCGCCGCTGTGGCCGCGGGCACGTCGAGCTTCATTTCGCCGCCGATCAATTCCGGCGGCAGATAACCGAGCACCACATTGGCGTCCGTCACGGCGGGCCTGTCGCCGCCCCGGCCATAGGAAGCCGGGCCGGGGTTGGCACCGGCGCTTTCCGGGCCGACGCGGAGCGCTTTTGTCAGTTCCGGCACGTGAGCGATGGAACCGCCGCCCGCACCAACGGTGCGGACATCAAGCGACGAGGCACGTACGGTGATATCGCCGACCGTGGTTTCGCGCCGCTTGCGCGGGATGCCATCCTGGATCAAGGCCACATCGGTCGAGGTGCCGCCCATGTCGAGGGTAAGCAAATCCTTGAAGCCTGCCTGCTTTGCGATCCAGAGCGCACCGGCAACGCCACCGGCGGGGCCGCTCATCAACACGTTGACCGGCGAATTGCGCGATGCTTCGACAGAGGACAGGCCGCCATCGGAGCGCAGGATATGGAGATGTGCGTTGACCTCGCGCTTCTTCATCTCATTGCTGAGATTGGACAGATAGTCGCGCACTACCGGCGCCACATAGGAATTAGCGACCGTGGTGATGGCGCGCTCATATTCATACATTTCCGGCAGCACTTCGGAGGAAATCGAAACCGGGACATCGGGCATGATCTCCTCGGCAATTTCGCGGATGCGCGCTTCCGTCTCGCCATTGGCATAGGCATTGATCAGCGAGACCGTGAGCGCCTGAATGCCGCGCTTCTTCAAGCCTTCGAGCTTTCCGCGCAGATCATCTTCCTCGAGCGCCTTGACCAATCCGCCGCGCGCATCACGCCGCTCTATCGCTTCAATCGTCGCCTCAAGCGGCGCCAAGGGCTCCGGCTTCGGCCAAATGATCCAACCGGCCAAAATGCCCGGTACGAAAGAGCGTGCGATTTGCAGTACCTGGCGGTGGCCTTCGGTCGTCACCAAGCCGACGCGGGCACCCTTGCCCTCCAAAATCGTGTTTGTCGCCACCGTGGTGCCGTGCATCACGTGCGTGATATCGCCGGGGTTCACATTGGCGCTGCCGCATACTTTTTCGATGCCGCCAAGCACGCCGATGGATGAATCTTCCGGGGTTGAGGGGACTTTGGCGCGGTAGGTTTCGCCCGACGCCTCGTCGATCAGGAGGAGGTCGGTAAAGGTACCTCCGACATCCACTCCCAAGCGGTAAGCCATGATTCGCTCTCCTTATGAAATTCCGCCGAAGCGGCTCGCTAGATGGTTTGCCACTAAGGGCGATTTGTAGAAACGGTGCGGGCCGGGCCAATCAAGCGCCGGCCTGGTCTCCGATGGCGGTCGTTGTTGGCCGGGTCATCCTTCCGCCTTCGCTTTTTTCAAACCGAGGCCCTGGCGCCGCTTGGCCATGAAATAGACGACGAGAAATGTGCTAAAAATGATGGTCAGGGAAAACAAGGTGGTCATCGTACCGATTGCGTAAATCGTCGGTGTGGCGGCCAGGGACAGGGCGTTCACCAACTCAACCGGTAGGGAATTGTCCTCGCCGGCCACGTTCGAAATGCGCGGATATTCGTCGTAAGACAGGGTAAAGCCGAACAACGCCACGCCGACCAGGCCCGGAAGCGTGATCGGAATAGTGACATTGCGCAGCGTCTGCCATTGGCTGGCGCCTTGGTCCCGGGCAGCCTCTTCGAGGCGCGGGTCAAGGCGGCTGAAAACAGCCAGCATGATCAACACGCCGAACGGCAGGGTCCAACTAAGATGCGCGCCGAGGCCACCGGACCACCACTGGCTGACCAATCCGAGATTCGAAAATCCGATACCGATACCAAGGCTGATCAGGATGGAGGGACAGATCAAGCTGGCAACCACCACATAGAAGACAATGATATTGCCCTTGAAGTTCTTGCGGAAGGCCAGACCGGCGAGGAACGAGATGCCCATGGTGAGCACCATCGAGATCAAGCCGAGAATGACCGAACGGCCGAACGGCCAACGGAAATCGCCGATATATTGCGGATCGAAGACTTCACCGAAATAAAACAGCGAAAAACCCTGCATCGGGAACGACAGCGACGCGTTGTCAGCCTGGAAAGACAGAAGGACGATGATGATGATCGGGCCGTAGAGGAATAGCAAATAGAGATAGAACAGGGTCGCGCGCGGCCAATAGCCCGGAGCTCTTTTAATACCATCGCGCATATCTAAAGCTGCCTTCTCACATCGACCAGCCGCATAATGCCGCCCACTAAAAGCAAGACCGCCAGGAGCAGGATCATTGCCGTGGCGGCGGCCGGTGGATATTGCACATTGTAAATTTGGTTGGCCATTGAGGCTGCAACCGTACCGACCTGCGAGCCACTAAGGATTCGGATCGTTGTGAAGTCACTGGCGACCAGGGCAATAACGAATATCGTACCAATGGCGATGCCAGGTTTGCACAGCGGCAGGATGATATTCCACAAAATCTGGATCGAACTGGCGCCATTGTCACGCGCCGCCTCGATGAGATCCTTATTGATGCGCGCCATCACGTTGAACAGCGGCGCCATCATGAAGAGCGTGAAAATCTGGATATAGGAGAGCAGCACTGCGAATTCGGAGAACAGCAGGAATTTAAGCGGCTCGTCCGAAAGTCCAATGCCCACCACCGCCTGATTGATGATGCCCTCCGTGCCGAGGAATGGCATCCAGGCAACCGTGCGAATGACCGCGGATGTCCAAAAGGGTACGACGCAGAGCAAGAAAAGAAGCATCTTCGTCCTGAGTTTCACCAGATCGAAAACCAGGAAATAGGCCAGCGTGAAGCCGAGAACGAATGTCACCACCAACGTTATCAGCAGCATTTTTCCGGTTTGCAGATAATTGGTGACGGTTAGGGATCGGGTGAAAATTTTCTCATAGTTTCTGAATGTCCAGACACCCTCAAGCGTCATGAAGCCGTCAAACTTCCACAGGCTAAGAATAATGATGACGATCACCGGCCCAACGAGAAAGAGCGTGAGTGTGATCACCAACGGCGATATCTGAAATAAGGTGGAATAGCGGTTAAATATCGCTGTCAACCCCGCCATAAATGCGTTCCCAATAATCGAAAATTCAAGAAAAAAGAGAAAAAGAGATGCGGGACGCCGGAGCGCCCCGCATCAAATTATTCCTGGCCCTAGGAGGCCATGAACTCGTTCCAACGGTCGGTGAGATATTCGTTCTCATCCATGACCGAGTTCCATACCGCGATCCGGCCCATACGGTTCTTGTAGGAGCCACCGTCACGCACGGCGCCCACTTTCTCCATGAGCTTGCCGAACGGGCTGTAAATATCAACCGTCGCCGGCTTGCCTTCCATCCAGAAATCCCATTCCGCCGCAGGCAGATATTTCTTGGTGTTCTGCCACGTCACGACGTAATAGCCTTGGCGCGCGAAGAATGCGCCGGCCGTACCGGAATGGTACCAGGTCACATAATCATAGACCGCGCCCAGCTTCTTGCCTTCGAGATGACGCGGCAGCATGTGGCCGAGGGTCCAGGAGCGATAGCCCTCCTTGAGATCCTGATAGGTGCACGACACGCCTTGCTCGCGCACCGCCGTCACCGCCGGCGACCACATGGACTGGATCACCACTTCGCCCGAAACCATGAGCTGAACCGACTCGTTGAAGGTCGACCACAGAACACGCCAATGGCCGCTCTTCTTAAGGTCGATGAGACGGTCGATCGAGAAGTCGATCTCCTCGCGGGTCATATTGCCCTTGTCACCATATTCGATTTCGCCATTGGCCTGGAACGCCATGGCGGCGTCCATCAAACCGATCTGCGGGAAGGCGACGAGCGCCGAGCGGCCGGCGAACTCAGGATTGATGAGCTCTTTCCATGAATCGATCGGGCGGCCGATGATGTCGGGGCGAATGCCCAACGTATCCGCGTTATGCAGCACCGGATGGTGTGTGATCCACTTGGTCGAACCGGGATCGACGAAATCTCTCGCTTCCGGACCGGAGGTGTAACCCACCTGGCTCGGGTTCTGGCCATCGCCATACCATGCGTCCGGCCAAATCTTACCCGGCGCCTTATAAAGATCGACCACCTGGTCCCATTCCGGCAGCTTGGTGGTGTCCCACGCCTGGAATTTACCGGTCGGCCACATCGCCCGCAAGAGCATCATGGGCGGCTCGAATAGATCGGCCGAAGCAGACTGATTAATGCCGCGCGCCATAATATCAGGAATCTGCGCCGCAGTTTGCTTCACATTGAAGGGCAGAGCCTCATTGGCCATGGCCTCCAACTGCGGCATATTGGAAACCGCCATGCCGACTGTCCGCACGGTGATGTCCTCTTGCGCCCAAATGGTCGGAAAACCGCCGATTGTCGACCCGGCCGCTAGACCAGCCACAGCGGCTGTACCTTTGAGCACGTTGCGACGGCTCAAACCTGTTTTTGCCTTGCCGTTTGTATTTTTACTCATATTCATACTCCTCGCCTGTCATTTGCCTGATTTTTGCAAAATTATAACGCTCCCACACCACTTGGTCAGCCTGGCCACGGCACCTCAGCCGCTGGGGAGGTCCTAGTCGAAGCTCTCCCCGATTAGGTTTTGGCTGCCCAATGCTTGCTCCAACGTGCGGCCGTCTTCAACAGCCCAGACGGCATGTACATTGTCGCCTACTTTCGCCGGATTACCGAAAAATTCCTGATCGTCGATGACCGCGACCAAACGTTCATCGTTCGGTTTGATGATTGTCACCTTGACCCAATTGCCCTGATATTCGATGGCGTGGACGATGCCGGCCACCGAATTCTTACCTTCCGCATGGTCGCTGGCGAGATGGATCTTATCACGCCGGACACCGAAGCTCAGATCGCCGCTAACGTCCTGTCCATTGGCTTTCAGGCCGTAAAGCTCACCATCGCCGCCTTTAAGAGTGGTCTCACCGTTTTCCGTACCAGCTACTGTCGCATTCACAACATTCCAGCCACCCATGAATTCGGCCACATAAGTGGTTTTGGGCTGATTGTAAATTTCCTCCGCCGTACCGGCCTGCTCGATATGCCCGGTATCCATCACCACCACCATATCGCCCATGGCGAGCGCTTCAGGCTGGGTGTGCGTCACATGGATGAACGAGATGCCGAGATCCTGCTGGATAAACTTCAATTCCGCGCGCATATGCAGGCGCAGATACTCGTCAAGTGCCGATAACGGCTCATCAAGCAACAAGACCTTCGGTTTGGTAATCAGCGAGCGGGCCAGGGCAACACGCTGCTGCTGCCCGCCTGACAATTGCTCCGGCATGCGATCCGCCAGAGGCTCAAGCTGCACACTCTTCAGCACTTCGTATGCCTGTTCACGGCGCTCCGATTTGCTAACGCCCTTCATTTTCAGGCTGAACGCCGCATTGTCCAATACCGTGAGGTGTGGAAACAGGGCATAGCTCTGAAACATCATCGACGTGCCGCGCGACCCAGTGGGGAGGCCGATAACAGAAGAACCACCGATCGAGATATCACCCTCGCTCAGCGTCTCGTGCCCCGCAATCATGCGCAGCAGAGTTGTCTTGCCGCAGCCACTCGGTCCCAACAAGCAACAATAGCAGCCGTCGGGAATGGTCAAATTCACGTCCTCGACCGCCACCGTTGGGCCGAACACTTTCTTGACATCCTTAATTACGATCTCGCCATCACCTGCCATGGCAACAAAACGTCCTTTTTTCTATTTTTTCCTATTTCACGCTCGAAGCCTGAGCGACGGGCATAACCATTCAAGCCCAATAAATTCACGATTCCCCATAGAGGCCTACAGGGTTCAAGATAATGCCCCCCGAGGCAAGTCAATTCTTCGCGTGCCGCCATTCCGTAAGATCAATTTCTCTGGCTAAAGGAAATACCTTCCCAAAGGCTATGTCACAAGCATATTTTACATTGTCCGGACAAATTATAGTGTGGCGCACTTAAACAGGCCACATAAAAGGAGAATTCTTACATGCAGCGCGAACCATCTCCGGCTTTCGACCCGCAAGAGGAGGAGATGATCCTGGACGGGATCGAGCGCTTTCTCGAGCGCGACGTCAGACCGTATGTCGCTGAGCTCGAAGCCAACGATACGTATCCGGAGGACATCGTCACCAAAATGAAGGAGCTCGGCCTGTTCGGCGCCACCATCTCCGCCGATTATGGCGGCCTCGGGCTGCCGGCGACGACCTACGCCAAGATTGTTGAAAAGATCTCCGCCACCTGGATGTCGGTGAGCGGCATCATCAATTCGCACCTGATCATGGCCGCAGCTGTCGAGCGGCACGGCACAGACGCGCAAAAAGAAAGCTATCTGCCACGCTTCGCCAGCGGCGAATTGCGCGGTGGCGTGGCCCTGACCGAGCCCGACGCCGGCACGGATTTGCAAGCCATCCGCACTGTGGCGAAACGCGACGGCAATCAAGGTTACACGGTCAACGGCGCCAAGATGTGGATCACCAACTCGATTCACGGCAATTGCGTTGCGCTGCTCGCCAAGACCGATCCGGAGGCGGAGCCGCGCCACAAAGGCATGAGCCTGTTCATTGCCGAGAAAGGCCCCGGCTTCAAGGTCAGCCGCAAGCTGGAAAAACTCGGCTACAAGGGAATCGATACCGCTGAGCTGGTGTTCGAGGATTATTATGTCGAGGCTGACCGTCTGATCGGCGGCGAAGAGGGCTTCGGCTTGAAGCAGGTATTGAGCGGCTTGGAACTGGGCCGCATCAATGTCGCGGCGCGCGGCGTCGGCATCGCCCAGGCAACGCTCGACGAATCGGTCAAATACAGCCAGATACGCAAAACATTCGGCAAGGCGATCTGCGAGCATCAGGCGATCCAGCTCAAGCTCGCCGACATGGCGACCCGGGTCGAGGCGGCGCGTCTCCTCACCGAGCGCGCAGCGGAAGCCTATCAACGCGGCGAGCGGGCCGACATGGAAGCCGGCATGGCGAAATTGTTCGCCACCGAAGCGGCAATGGATAACGCCTTGGACGCCATGCGGATACACGGCGGCTACGGCTATTCCAAAGAATATCCCATCGAGCGCATGTTCCGCGACGCGCCGCTGCTGCTGATAGGCGAGGGGACGAATGAAATTCAACGTATCGTCATCGCCCGTCAACTTATCGGGCGTAACCCGGTCTGATGGCGACACCCTCTCTACCGCTGCGCGGCCTCAAGCTTATTACCATTGAGCAGTACGGCGCGGCGCCGTTCGGCACGATGTATCTGGCCGATCTCGGCGCCGAAGTGATCAAGATCGAAAATCACCACAGTGGCGGTGAGATGGGCCGCCATGTGGTGCCGTATTCGGAGGATGGCGACAGTCTTTTTTTCCAGACCTTCAGCTGCAATAAAAAGTGCATCGCGCTCGATCTCCAGTCACCCGCCGGGCATGAGGTGCTGGAGCGCCTTGTCAGCGACGCGGACGCGTTGATCAACAATCTGCGTGGCGACCTACCAGCCAAGCTCGGCCTCGACTATGCGGCGCTCAGCCCGATCAAGGCGGATATTGTTTGCGTTCATCTCTCAGCCTATGGGCGCGATAATGAGCGCGCCGCTTGGCCCGGTCTCGATTACGTCATGCAGGCCGAGGCCGGTTATCTCTCGATGACTGGCGAACCCGATAGCCCGCCGACCCGCATGGGCCTCTCCATTGTCGATTTCATGGCCGGATTGACCGCCGCGCTGGCGCTCCTCGCCGGTGTCATGGGCGCGCGCTCAAGCGGCAAGGGGCAGGATTACGACACTTCTCTGTTTGACGTTGCCATGGGCAATTTGAGCTACCCCGCGACCTGGCATCTGAATGAAGGTTTCGAGCCGGTGCGCATGCCGCGCTCGGGCCATCCCTCTCTGGTGCCGAGCGAGATGTATCAGACGGCAGATGGCTATATTTTCATCATGACCAACAAGGCGAATTTCTGGCCACGCCTGTGCCAGGCGCTGGACAAGCCGGAATGGATCGACGATCCGCGTATGGTTGATTTTCAGGCGCGCCTCGACAATCGCGAAAAGGTCGTGCGGTGCCTCGAATCGGTGTTTGTCACACGCAGCACGGATGCCTGGCTCGAACGCCTGCATGGCCAACTGCCCTGTGCCCCGGTCAATAATGTGAAAGCGGCGCTGGCCGGCGATTTTGCCGCGGCGCAACGGAGCGTACAGAGTGTGCCCCATCCGACGCGCGGCGAGGTGAAGATGGTACGCCAGCCGATTTTGATTGACGGCGAAGTGGCGCCCCGCCGCGCAGCCCCTGCGCTCGGCGCGGACACCGCCGAGGTTCTTAGTCAAGCCGGCTATAGCGATGCGGAAATTGCAACACTCGAAGCCGATGGGGTAGTTGCCTTAGGCCGGGCTGAGTAGTTCGGCAACCGAAGCCGGTGTGCTGTTGCCATCTAAATCGAGGATCGCATTCAGCACCCGCTCGACACGCTCCGGCGCGAAGGTCAATTCGGCGTTGGCGCGGAACTTGGCGACGATCTCATCAGCGCTAAGCGGCCGCTCATCGGCGCCGCGGTTGATCTGTTCGCGGTGGCTGAGCTCGCGCCCGTCATTTAACGTAACAACCACTTCACCCGAAAAGTATTTCGGATAGGCGGATTCGGGATCGGGCTCACAGGTTACCTTGTCGCACTGCGCCAGGATGTCCGCATCACCAAATACTTCCGGCTCGAGCTCGGCCAACGTCAATTGACCACGCATCAGGATGCTGGCGATAGCGTAAGGAATACTGAACTGTGCCTCGTAACCGCTCGCCGGGCGTTGCTTTTTCTCCAACGGATCACACACCAGGCTCATGCAATCAGCCGCGACACGGGCGCGGACGGAAACCACATCATCGGCCTTAAAGCCATGCTCGCGCACCAGCGCCGCCATGGCATCCGCCGAGGAGTGCACCAGATGGCAAGCCGGATAAGGCTTGATGCCGATGCGCAGCATTTCCCAATCGCTGCCGAGGTCGTGCGTGCACGCGGCCCAATCAATTGTATCGCCCGTCTCGGTGAAACAATCATAAAGGCCGAACTGGCCCTCATAGGGTTTGCTCGGCCCCTTGAAACCCTGGCGCGCCAATTCCGCCGCCGTAATGCCAACGACGCTGGCCCAGCCGGCGTGAAGGCGCTTGTTCCACGCCCCTTCCTCGAGAAATCCGAGCGTGCCCGAGGCCATGCCGAGAACGATGCCCTGGGCGTCCTGCAATTGCGCGCGGGTCAGCCCCCCTGCCCGGCCAGCGGCAATCGCCGCGCCGTAAGCGCCGACCACGCCGGTTGGGTGAAAGCCCTTGCGGTGAAAGCCGCCGGTCGCCGCCATGCCAATGCGCGCATCGACCTCGATCGCGGCGAGATAGGCGATCAGCATCTCGCGTCCGGAAATGGCATGTTTCTGGCCCATCGCAAGAAGTGTCGGAACGGCGGTGCAGGTCGCGTGCAACACACCGGCAACATGGGTGTCGTCAAAATCGAGGGCGTGAATGAGAAAGCCGTTCATCTGCGCCGCATCGCGCAACGGCAGGCGTACCGGCATACCGATCACCGGATAAGGCCCCTCCCCGGCCAGACCGCTCATCGCCGTAAGCGTCTTATGGCTGTAATCGTAGCGGCTGGCGGCAAGGCCAATGCCGAGCGCATCCAGGATATGCAGCTTAGCGCGCTCGATCACCGGCGCCGGAATATCTTCCCAGGACAGCGCACGGGCAAAGCCGGCGAGCGTGTCAGAAATCGGCGTCTGATGAATAAATTCGGGTGCGGAGACGATATTCTCGGCATGTGCCATGGTGAGCGGCTTTCGTTGTGAAACTCGGCGAACGGTAGCACCGGGCGCGAATGCGGTAAAGGCGGTGAGCCAGCCTAAGTCGCCCTGCCTTGAGCCACCTCGTGGGCAAAGGCCATCAGCCCATTGATGAGTTCGCCAAAGCGCTTAAAACGCTCATCGCTCGAAGTGCCGCGCCGGTACTGGGCATAGATCTGCATAAAAATGACGCCGAGCTTGAACATCGCCAGCACGCGATGAAAAAGAAAATCCGAAACATCGCGCCCCGAGCGCTCGGCATAGAGGCGCACAATCTCCGCCCGCGCCGGGAAACCGTTGCCGGCGCTCGGCATTTGCCCGAGTTCATGCATGGCCGGCGGATCGCCCGGTTCGGTCCAATAGCTCAGAAGGGTGGCGAGATCGAACAGTGGATCGCCGCGTGTGCCTTGATCCCAATCGAGCACCGCGACCGGCGCCAGGCTGTCGGGACCGAGCAAGACATTGTCGAGTTTGAAGTCATTGTGCAGCAGCGTCGGTGCGCCATCCGGCACCTGGTTGGCTTCGAGCCAATCGGCCACGGCGACGCCGGCAGCAGGCGGCGCATCGTCGCAGGAAAGTTCCATGCGCTGACGCCAGCCGGCAACGGCGCGCTGCAAAAACCCGGCCGGGCGGCCGAACTCGCCCAAATCCACATCCGCCGGTTCAACCGCGTGAAACGCGACCAACGTATCGACCAGCATCTCGCCGAGCGCAGCGCCTATATCATCCCGCCCGGCGAGGAATACCGGCCAACTGCCGCCAATGGTCAGGCCGGCGCGGTATTCCATGATAAGAAAATGATTGCCGATAATTTCCTTGTCGGGTGAATAGTGCAGGCTGCGCGGGGCCAACGGGAAGGCGCGCCAGAGACGGCTTAAGATGCGGTCTTCGCGCTTCATATCATTGGCGCCAGGCGGAATATCACCCATCGGCGGGCGGCGCAGCACCGCCGATGCGCCATCCAGCTGGATGAGATAATTGAGATTGCCGAAGCCGCCGGCGAACTGACGCGGCCGATCTCTCTTTGGATCAAAACTGAAGCCATGTTTCGCCAGGTGCGCCGCCAAGGCGGCCCAGTCCTGAGCCGTCTCCGATTCAGGGACGAGAAAATTTGGTTTGGCGGCGCGGCGCGCCTGTGCCGCAGCCTCAGCGCTCAGCATCTCTTGTTCCTATCTCGATCAGAGCCACAAGGTAGAAAGTTGCACCGCTCCGGTCAACGCGCCGCGCGTGACTTCAAAGCCGAAAAACGGATGGTGCCGAAGGCGAGCCCAACCAGCACCAGTGCTGCCCCCGCCATGCGTAGCGGACTCACTTCCTCGCCCAATAACAGCGCCGTCGATGTCATGCCGGCAATCGGAATGATCAGCGAAAACGGCGCCACCGCGCTGGCCGAATTCTTACGCATCAGATAGCTCCAGAGGGTAAAGCCACCGAAGGTCGATATGCCACCGAGGAACGTGATCTCGCCGACTTGAAACCAGCTCAGATCGGCAAGAATATGGAAAATCTCGTTTTGTCCCTCAAAACCATAGGAGAGCGCGAAAAGCGGCAGGATGCCGATCACATGCGCCCAGGCAACAAGGCTCATGACATCATCGGTTCCGGCAACTTTGACGACGATATTGGATGTCGCCCAGGTCAGGGCGGCAAGGATGACAATGCCGAAGCCAATCAGCGTCGCGCCGCCCGGCATAGTCGAGGCGATAACGACCATACCGGCAAGCGAAATGGCGATACCGGCATATTGCGCCCAGCCCGGCTTTTCGCCGAGCAACAGGAAAGCCAACAGAGTGGTGAACAGCACCTGAACCTGCAGCACCAAGGCGGCCAACCCAGCCGGCATGCCGAACTGCATGCCGAACAGCAACAGCGACATCTGGATCACGCCCTGAGTGCCGCCGAGCAGCAATATCCAGTAAAACGGGATGCGCGGTACGCGCCACAACACCAATACCGGCAGGCCCGCCGCGACAACACGAAGCGTCGACATGAGGAATGGCGGCAGCGTATCCAACAGGTCACGCATCACCACAAATGTGAAACCCCAGAGTGTGGTGACGAAAATCGCGAGGGCGATATGGGAAAGGGACATAGAAAACCTGCCGGAATGAGGGCGGAGATTAGATTGCCCTCCCCGGCGAGGTCAACGCGGTGACACCGCCGCCGGCTTGATTGGTGGCGGTGCCTACATATGCATTTCTTTTAGGCTGTCGCGGGCCGCCCTTCGTTCCCCTTCATCGCGCCGGCCGAGAGCGGCACGCCGCCACGCCCGATCGTCTCACCGGTGCGGACATGATGCTCAAGCCCGGACAGAACCTGGGTCAGCATCTTGCGCATCATCGGCTTCATCATCATGGCCCCCATCATCGCGCCCAGGAGCCCGAACTTAGGCTTGAAATTCATGGTGATGGCGATATCCGATTCATGCTCGCCGTGCGGCACGACAATAAACTCAACAGCGGCCCGCTTCATCGGCATCGACATTTCACTCAACTCCACATTCATGCGCCGGCCTTGTTCCCACTCGATGATTTTCTCGACGACGCTATTGCCATCGTAGAAATTACATTTCCGGCGCGCCCCGACGCCTTCGTTTTTCTCGCTCAGTTGATCGGCCGTCTCGACGAACGGGTGAAAACGGGCGACACCGCTAAAGTCGGCGAATTGGGTCCACACATCTGCAGCGGATAAACTAAGGCGTTTGTTAATTGTAAGTTGCATGATCTTCTTCCTCCTGAGTTATGGACTAAATGGTCCTAAATAAACAAAAAAATACTATTTGATCGCCTGCATTGCGGTGGCGGATATATCGCGCAGCATGGGCGCATCGAAGCCCGATTTGCTGAGGCAGATCATGCCGGCCAGACACGCCATGATGTAGCGCGCCAGTGATTGCGCGTCCTTGGCTGTAACGATCTCACCGGCCACCTGACCACGCTCAATGGCGCGCGCATAGGCCTGTTCGACCATGCCCTGCGCCGCCAGCAATGTCTTCGCCACCGCTTTGTCACGCGCGCCGAGTTCAAGGGTGGTGTTGGCAATCAGGCAACCACGGCGTGGCCCCGGCGCCGTCATCATCTCGATAATCATCTCAAAGCGTTGTTCGATGGCGCCCAGCGCCGATGGGCCCTCTTCCAAAACGGTCAAGGACGGCTCCACCATATTCTCTATATAATGCTGCAACGACGAGAGCAGCAGTTCATGCTTGCTGCCGAAGGTGTCATAGAGGCTTGATTTGCTGAGCCCGGTCGCCTTGGTGATTTCACTGAGCGAGGCAGATTCATAACCGCTGCCCCAGAACAACTGCATGGCGTCATCCAATGCGTCGCTCTCGTTGAATTCACGAGGTCTCGCCATGCTCAATCATCACTTAAAAAATTCATTGCGCCTAGCCTACACAATACGGACCGAGCAGTCCATTAAATCTTTCACCCCTGTTCTTGACTTTTGCGCGGCAGGATGACGAAGAATAGTCCGAGGAAAAGCGGCACCAGGGCAATCAGCACCCAGAAGCTGAGCCGCTCGTTAAAAAAAGCCATGCCCCAGAGTATTCCGGTCAGCGGGGTGATGAAATTCACCGTGGTGAAGAACACCGGCCCCATCAGCATAACCAGTTCCAGAAAGAGATAGATACCTAGGCCCTGGACCAGGCCTGAAAGCACGAGCGCCCATTCGGCATCTCCAAAGCCGCTGCCAAACGCCCAAAATTCGCCGGTGGCAAGCATGGCGATAAAGAGGATCGGCACCGGGGCGAGGAAATAACCGGCGCTAAATGAAAGCGAGTCCATGGCAGGTGGACGCATCAGCGCTGCCGCAATAGTGGTCGTGGCGTATCCCAGCGGCACGATCAGGGCGATCAGGATCCACACCACCAGGTCACGCGATGGCAGGCTCGAATCGGGCGCCACGATCAAAACGATACCGGCGATGCCGATGATCAGGCCGAAAAACTTAACCCACCAGGCGCGCTCGAGGCGAAATATGACGGCGCCGAGATAGGTCAACATCGGCGCAAGCGCGATGATCATGCTCAATACGCCCGACGGCACGCCATGCCCGACAACCATGGCGACAATAATATAGGGGATGGCTAAGCCGGACGCGCCGGTAACGGCATAACATTTGAGATGGGCTACTGAGACACGGGGCGGCTTGCGGAACAACAGCGCGAGCACGAACATGACGACGCCGGCAACGACACCCAGCCAGAAAACGTAGGCAGTGAACGGAATACCACCGCGCACCGACACGCCGGCCAGAGAATAGGTCAGGCCATAGGCAACACCGGTGACGAACAGCATAAAGAGAGGCGCGGCAAGGCGCGGCCTAAGAACTGCGCTATTCACAAGCGCGCCGCCTGATTGATTCCGCTACCCGCCATATTCATACTCTTCATATTTTCGGCAAATCGTACCGCCATTGAGACGCAACAGGTTGGAACTTAACCACGCCACGCGCTAGAATGACGCCTCCAATTCCCAAGCATACGAGATAAGCGGACATATGGTGGCCCTGACCAGAGAGCAGATGATCAATATGGTTGAACAGAGCTATTTCGGCAATGTCGACAACAAGGAGGTGGAAGCTGTCCTCGACTGCTTCACCGCCGACGCGGTGTTCACCGTGCAATCCGCCTTTACCTCCTATGAGGGGCGCGACAGTGGGATTAAAAACTTTTACCAAAGCGTCACGGCCGGCTTCGAGAAAATTTGGCATGGCGATTTTGAGCATATCGTCGATGTGGAATCGCAACGTATCTCGACCCAGTTCAATGTGCGCCGCACCGATCTTAGTGGCGCCGAAGCCAGCATGAGCAATTGCAACGTGTTCCGCTTCGAAGACGGAAAATTCAACCAGGTTTTTGTCTATGCCAGCGGGGGCAATCCCCTCGTACCGCAAGGCAAGAAATAGAGGAGTAAAGCCATGTCATCGGACGCAGATATTTATAAACATCAGAATTTCGGCAACCCGCTCGGCTTGGGTGACAAAGTCGCCCTGCTGATTGTCGATTTCGTCAACGGTTTCGACGATGCCGACCAGTTCGGTGGCGGCAACGTCACGGAAGCGTGCAACAATACGGTCGGCCTCCTAAAGGCCTGCCGTGAGCTGAATTTGACCATCGCCCATACCCGCGTGGTGCTCGCGGATGACGGCTCGGACGACAACATCATGGCGATCAAAGTACCGGCGCTGAAAAACTTGACCGAGAACGCACCCGGCAGCCACATCGTCGAACGCCTGAAGCCGCTTCCAGGTGAGATCATTGTGCGCAAGCGCTTGCCTTCGGCCTTCTTCGGCACAGATCTCGCGCCCAATTTCACCATGCGCCGCATCGACACCGTTCTGGTCACCGGTTGCACGACGAGCGGCTGCGTGCGCGCCAGCGCGGTCGACGCCATGTGCCACGGCTTCCGCCCGATTGTTATCAGTGATTGCTGCGGCGATCGCGCCTTGGGGCCGCACGAAGCCAATCTGTTCGATCTTCGGCAAAAATATACCGACATCATGACGCGCGACGAAGTCATTGCTGAGTTGACCGCGCGCCAGGCTCAGGCCGCCGAATAAGCATCACAACGACAACCAGGACAGGGAAGAAAAATGAAAGCGGTGGTCATTCGCGAACATGGCGGCATCGAGAAGCTGCTCTATGAAGATGTCGAACAGCCCTCAGCCGGGCCCGGCGAAGTATTGGTCAAGATCGGCGCCAGCGGCGTCAATCATCTCGATCACGATCTGCGCGAAGGCATCGCCGGCTTCGGCGTCGACCTGCCGCATGTCATGGGCGTGGAAGGCGTCGGCGAAGTGGTCGAGCTCGGCGAGGGCGTGTTGAGCGCCACGATTGGCGACCGGGTCGCCATCGATTTTCCTCAGGGAGACCCGCAAAGCAACATGTGGCTGAGCGGTCTCGATGGCGTCGACTTCACCCATGGTCGCATCGGCGTGACCCAATGGGGCTGCCATGCCGAATATACCCGCTGCTTAGCGACATCGCTGATGCCGCTCCCTGATAGCCTATCCTACGAAAAGGCGGCGGCCTCGATCGTCGGCTTCGGTACGTCTTGGCATATGGCCGTGACTCTGGGCGAAGTACGCGCCGATAAAACGGTGCTGATCAACGCCGCCGGCAGCGTCGTCGGCACCTCGGCCATTCAGGTCGCCAAGCTGCACGGCGCGCGCGTCATCGCCACCGCCGGCTCGGATGCCAAGCTGGAAAAGGCCAAGGAGCTCGGCGCCGACGAGGTGATCAATTACACCAACCAGAGCATCCGCGAAGAAGCGCTTAAAATGACCGACGGTTTCGGTGTCGATCTGGTGATCGAATCGGTCGGCGGCGACGTGCTGGTACAGAGCATCGATGCGGTGTGTGAAAACGGCCGCCTGATCACCTGCGGTGCGCATGCGGGTGAAGTTGTGCCGATCAACATCATCGAATTGTTCCGCAAACACATGATGCTGCATGGCAGCCATTTCGCCGGCAGGCGCGAAGTGGCGCATGTCCTCAAGCTGGTTGCGGAAGGCAAGCTCAGTCCAGTGATGAATGCAGTGATGCCGTTCAGCGAAGTGCAGGAATCGGCCCGCAAGACCGCAGAGCGCGATGTCTTCGGCAAGATGGTATTGGTGCCCTAACCTCTCAAACCGGATGCGCCGCACGCATTGCCTGAACGCGCGGGTTCATCAGGCGAAACCAGAGCGGTGGCACAAGCACGAATAAAAAACTGGTGGCGTAGCCGAACGGTAGCTTGCCGGCGCCTTCGACCATGCCAAGCCGCTGATAACGCTCGCCCGGGCGCATATGGTGATCGGCGTGGTGAGTTAAGTTGACCAGCAGCCAGCTTGAAAAGCGGTGATCATCATCCCACGAATGATGCGGCGCCAGGGGTTCCAAACGGCCATTATCAAGCGGGCGTCGCTCGAGCCCGTAATGTTCGAGATAGTTGATCACTTCGAGCTGAAACACGGCTGCCAACCCAACGCCGGCCAATACCGGCACGGCCAGCCAACCGAATGCGAAGCCCGCCGCGATATACATTGCCGCCTGCGCGATAAGCCCGGTTAAAACCCGATTTCGCCAATGATAGGGGCTGCGCTTGCGCCGGCGCATGCGCATTGCTTCCAGCTCCCAGGCCGAAACGAGTCCGCCCAAGGTGGCCCTTGGAAAAAAGCGGTAAAAACTTTCATTGAGGCGCGCGGTCGCGGGATCCTCTTTTGTGCCGACCGTGCGGTGGTGACCATGCACATGCTCGATACAGAAATGATGATAGGTAACGCTCACCATCAATATGTCCGCAACGAAACGCTCAAACCAATTTATCCGATGTGTGAGCTCGTGCGCGAAGACAATGCCGACCGCACCTGAGACGGCACCGATGGAGAGCGTCATGCCGAAGATTTCAAGCGGCGTCAGCCGACCGAGGGCAAACTCCCATAGCAACCAGATGATCAGCGCCACCTGAATCGGCAGCCACAGCATCGGCGCAATGCGATGGATCGGAGAATCGGCTTTCACGAATCCGCCGGTTTCGCCGCGCCCGATCAGCATATCGAGGGCGCCGATAACGCCGAAGAGAACAACCGGCGTGAGAAACGTCCAGCCGCCGCCGAGCTGTTGGCCGAGCAAAACCGGCACGAGCACGACGATATAAAGAAAGAATGGCAAAGCGTGCAGCATAACGTTCCCATTGCGCCGTAAGCCGCATCATCATATGCGCCAACTGGCATAGCACCTACCAAAAGTGAAAATAAATGCGACAATGACGGCGACACAACAAGGAGGCGGACGATGGCGAAAAATTGGAAGTGGGGAATCCTCTTCAGCGGGGACAATCTCACCCTGAGTGAAACGGTGGCATATGCCCGCCAGGCCGAAGAGGCCGGCGCCGACAGTTTGTGGACCACCGAACTTGGCCGCGATGCCTTCGTGCCGCTCGCCGCCATGGCGGCCGAATGCAAAAAGGTGCGCCTTGGCACTGGCGTCGCCACCTATGCCCGCCCGCCGGCGATGACCGAGATCAGCGCCATGTCGATGGCCGAACTGACCGGGGGCCGTTTCATCCTCGGCCTCGGCACCGCGCCGCCGATGTGGAACGAGAATTGGCATCAATTAACGGTCGATAAGCCGGCCAAGCGCATGCGCGAATATGTCGAGGCAATCCGCGCCATGTGGTCGGCGAGCCCGACCAACTCAATCGATTATAACGGCGACTATATCAAAATAAGCGACTATCGCCGCATCATGGCACCGCCCTACCCGCCACTGCCGATCTACCTTGCCGCCGTGCAGCCGGCGATGTTGCAGCTGAGCGGCGCCATCGCCGATGGCGTCATCGCCAACCTGCTCAACACGCCGCAATATTTCACCGATATCGTCCACCCCAATATCAAGAAGGGCCTGGCCAAAACCGGGCGCAAGATGGGCGATATTGAAATGTGTTCGCTCAAGGTCTGTTCAGTCGACAAGGACCGCGAGCGCGCACGTCGGCGGGCACGGCCACCGATCGCCTTCTATTCCAACCTGCCCTATTTCGACCAGGTGCTCGACCCGGCCGGATTCACCAAGGAGAAACTGGCGATCCGCGCCGCCATGGCCGAGAACGACGTGCCCAAGATGCTCGACCTGGTGACGGAAGACATGATTGACGCCTTGGTGCTGGCCGGCACGCCGGATGAGGTACGCAAAAAACTGGAGGCGTTCGACGGCCTGTTCGAGACGCTTATTCTCTACTGCCCGATGCCGTGGCTCGAGCCGGAAGAATCAAAAGACAATCACGCCGCGATGATCGAGACCTTTGCGGCGTAAAATCAGGCCACGCAACAGCCGTCGCCCTGCTGGATCGGCGGGCATTTTACGTCGCCGTAAGAACAGAATACGCAGCAATCACCGGCCAGGGGTTTGAGGCGCGTCTTGCATTCCGGGCATTCATAGAAAAAGAGGCAGGAATCGGTCGGCATTTCCTCTTTCGTTTGCGTCGCACATTCCGGGCAGGTGATAGTTGAGTTCAATTCGATCATCTTGTGCCTTCTAATTTTTTGCCAGGATCGTGCGGAAGATAAAGCCGTCAGTTCGCTCCGCTGGCCAATTCGCGCCGCTGTTTCTCGCTGGCCGCAATATCGGCTTCACCGTTTGCGCCAAGAACGACGCCATAGACGGCAGCCGCCGCCTCTCCGCTGATCCATTTCTCGCGCACATCGCTGGCGACTTCCGCCAGCGGGCGCTCCAGCGGCGAGCCGAAACCACCGCCACCACAGGATAGTGACACAATGGTCTCGCCCGCACGCACCGGCACCTGGGCGCACGGCTCCAGCGTCTCAGTCTCGCCATTGGCGTGACGAATATATTGAACCGCCCGCCCGCCACGGCCGCCGCCGCGTGCGCCCCGGGCCGGGTAAAGGGTGCCGTCGCTGACATAGCCGACTTCGAGATCACAGCCGTCCGGGCCGAACTCCACCTGCATGCCGCCGCCGCCCCGGTAGCGCCCGGCACCGCCGGTATCAGGCACGAAATGGCGGTCTTTGACGAAGATGGGAAAGACCTGCTCGTCCACTTCGGCGCTGTCCTGGTAACAGAGGCCGGCATTACCAACATGGCCGATAGTCACCCAGGCATCGGCTGTGGGCGCCGCCGCACCGCCGCCGAAACCGAGGAAAATCTGGTTGACGAAGGCCTCGCCGGTATCGGGCTTACGGCCCGATATGACGCCGACGCTGGGCGGAATGACGGAACCCACTTCGGCCATGCCGGCACCGTCAGCTAATTCCGCGATGGCGCGCTGGACGCCGTTGGCAACATGATCGGCAACATTAGTGGTCGCCACCGAGCAACTTGTCGGATGGAGTGGAATGCCGACGACGCAATTCTCGCGCAGCAACACGCGAATGCGGCGAAAACTGCCGGCATTGGGCGGCACCGTGTGATCAACCGAATTAAACACGCCGACCATGGCTGAGGTGCGCGAACAGGCTTCACTCAGATTGAGACCGCAGGGCAGGCAATCCGGATTGTCGCGTAAATCCACTTCAATGACGCCGTCCGCCGGATCGATGGCGAGCTTGACCTTAACCTCAATACCATCCGGCGCACCTGGGAACGGATCATGGGCGCTGGTAACGGTCATGCCGCCCGCCGGCAGACGTTTGATCTCGGACGCCATGCGCTGTTCACTATAGTCGAACCATTGCTCGGTGAAGGCGTCGAGCGTGTCCCAGCCGACCTCGGCGGCGAGCGCCATCAATTCGCGTTCGCCAATGCGCGCCGCGCCCATCTCGGCGAGATAATCGCCCCACCATTGCTCGGGCACGCGAATGCGCATGCGGCACATGCGGACGATATCCTCGATATCCTGAAAATTCTCCTGCACCCGTACCGCCGGGAAAATCAGCGCGCCCTCCTGATAAACGTCGCGCGCGCCGCCCATATAAGTGGTCGGCAGCGAATTGCCGCAATCGGCCTGATGCGCCTTGGCCACCATGGTAAAGCGGTGGCGGCCATCATCATCCACCACCGGCACCAAAATCGTATGATCCGCCGGATGGGAACAACCGTGATAGGGCGAGTTATTGAGGAAGGCATCACCACGCTTGAACACAGGGTGAAACTCCTGCACCGCAGCCGCCATCAAATCGGGGCCGCTCAAGACATGGATCGGCAGGCTTTCGGCAGCGGCCAAGAGTTGATTGTCGGCGGTGACGATACAGCAGGAAAAATCGCGCGCCGTGTTGAGCACGCCCGAGCGCCCGGTGCGAAAGAGGGTGTTGGCCATCTTGCGGCAGACGCCCTCAAGGCGCTTGTTGAGGATCGCCATCTGTACGCCATCAAGTGGCGCCGCCTTGCTCATGCGATCAGCCGCCCTCTCCGGCGCGTAATTTATCCGTCGCCGCCTGGTCGATCACACCGCCGGCGCTGACGACAACACCATAGGCGTCTTTGGCGACATCGACGGAGATCCATTTCTCGCGCACATCATGCGCGACCTTATCGGCATCGCGCTCCAGCGGTGCGCCATAGCCGCCACCGCCGCAGGAATAAGACACGATGGTGTGACCTTCCGGAATGATCGCCTGGGCGCAGGCATCGAGCTGGTGCAGATCGCCATTGAGGTCACGGCGGAACTGATTGGCGCAGGCACCGTCACCGCCGCCGCGTGTGCCTTCCGGTGCATGATCGTTGCCGTCACTGACATAGCCGACTTCCATATCGCCTTCGGTCGGGCCGAACTCGCAATAGACCGCCTCGCCGCCGCGCGTGCGCCCAGTGCCGCCCGAATCGGTGATGAAATGACGCCCGGCGACATGCATCGGAAAGCGCATTTCATCGAGCTCGATACTGTCCTGATAGGAGCCACCGGCATTGCCGATATGGCCGATCGAAATCCAGGCATCGACCTGCGGCCCGGCGGCGCCACCGCCCCAGCCGAGGAAAATTTGGTTCACATAGGGACCGCCTGTTTTCTCGCTACTACCGGAAATCACGCCGATGCTGGGCGGGATAATTGAGCCCGCGCTCGCCATGCCGAAGCCATCGCCGAGCTCGGCAATGGCGCGCGCCACCGAATTGCCGACGCGGTCGGCGACATTTGTGGTCGCCACCGAACAGCTTGTCGGATGGCGCGGAATGCCGACGACGCAATTTTCGCGCAGGTGCATCTTCACGCGGCGGAGTGAGCCGGCATTGGTCGGCACGTCCTCCTGGATGGAATTGAAAATACCGAGCAACACCGAGGATTCGGTACAGGCCTGGCTGAGATTGAGACCGCACGGCAGGCAATCGGGATTGTCGCGCAGATCGACTTCGATCATGCCTTCCTCGGGGCGGATTTCGACCTCGACCTTAACATCGATACCGTCCTCGGCGCCGGGGAAGGGGTCATGGCGGCTATAAGTGGTGGTCTTGCCGGCCGGCATCCGGCGGATCGAGGAGGTCATCAATTGTTCGGAATAATCGAACCATTGCTCGGCAAACTGATCCAGCCTGTCCCAACCGACCTCAGCGCCGAGCGAGAGCATTTCACGCTCGCCGATGCGCGCCGCGCCGAGAGCGGCGAGATAATCACCCCACCATTGCTCCGGCACGCGGATGCGCATTTCGCACATACGGACGATATCGAGATTGTCCTGGTAATCGGTCTGAATGCGCACCGCCGGAAAAATCAGCGCGCCCTCGTGATACACATCGCGCGCGCTGCCGTGATAGGTGGTCGGGATCGAATTGCCGCAATCTGCCTGATGCGCCTTGGCCACCATGGTAAAGCGGTGGATACCGTCATCATCGACGACCGGCACCAGATAAGTGTGATCGGCCGGATGGGAGCCGCCGTGATAGGGCGAATTGTGCAGGAAGGCATCGCCGCGCTTAAGTTCGGGATGATATTCCTGCATCGCTTCGCACATCATATCGGCGCCGCGCAGCACATGAATCGGCAGGCTTTCGGAGACGTTTAAGAGCTGATTATTAGCCGTCACCAGCACGCAGGAGAAATCGCGCGCGCTATTGAGCACGCCCGAGCGCCCGGTGCGCAGAAGCGTGTTCGCCATCTTGGCGCAGATCGATTCGATGCGCTTGTTGAGAATCGCGAGCTGCACGCCATCAAGTTTTTCGCCATTTGCCATTTTCTAACCCTCCGAGGCCGGGTTGATTACCAGGCTACCCGACGTTCGCCGCTCCGCCGAGGCGCCGGGGTCAACCACCACGGTGGTAAAGGAAGATTCGATAATCGCCGGCCCTTCCACCGTCGCGCCGCGCTCCATATCCTCAAAACGCAACACCTTGGTATCGACCAGGCCAACATCGGAAAAATAGGCTTTGCGGCTGTCCGGCACATCGACACCACTTGCCGCTTCCTGGACTTTCCATTCGATGCCATCGCTCAACCGGCAGCGCACATTGGCGCGCCAGCCGACGACCTCCACTTCCGACTTGTTGTCGGCAATGGCGAAGATTTCCTCATGGGTGGTGTGGAAGTCATCGCGCAATTCGGCCACCGCTTTGTCATCGGCGATACGATTGCCACGCAGCGGCACCTCGATTTCCCAGATCTGGCTCGGATAGCGCGCTTCCGCCGTAAACTCGATGATCTGTTCGATTGAATCCGCGCCCGGCCCGGCAATGAATTCGCGGCAACTATTTTCAAGGCTGGTCAACAGCTCGTTCACCCGTTCGGTTTCGAAATCGGCGGTTTGGGTGTAGAGCGTGCCGCTGAATTCGGCGCGCAAATCCGACATCAAAGCACCCGCCGCGCTGAGCGCAGCCGCGACATCGGGAATGATGGCGGCCTCGCAACCAAGGCGGCGCGCAATGGCGGTGACGTTCAGGCCGGCAGCACCACCGCCGCCGATCAGCACCGCGCCGCGCGGATCGATGCCCTGATTGACAGTAATATCCTCAATCGCGTGCACCATGTTTTCGGTCGCAACACTTAAAATCGCGGCGGCAGCTTCATGCAGGCCAAAACCGAGCTTGTCGCCGACATGGCTTTGAATGGCCTTGGCGGCGGCCTCACGGTCGAGGCTCATGGCGCCGCCGAGGAAGAAATCCGGATCGATCCAGCCGAGCACCACGGAAGCGTCGGTGACCGTTGGCTCAACGCCGCCCTTGCCGTAACAGACTGGCCCCGGCACCGCGCCGGCACTTTGCGGGCCAATATGGAGAAGCCCGCCCTCATCGACCCAGGCGATCGAACCGCCGCCGGCACCGATGCTCTTCACATCGACGGCGGGGAAACCGGTCATATGGCCGCGGTAAGGCTCGCCGATCCAGGTTTCCCGCGTCCAGGGAATGCGCCCGCCACGCACCAGACTGACATCGAAGGTGGTACCGCCGGTATCGGCGACGATCGCCGTATCGGCGCCACTATCAATCTGCGCATAGGTGCGCCCGGCGAGAGGCGCCATGGCTGGGCCGGAATTGATCGAATG
Organism: Rhodospirillaceae bacterium; assembly: GCA_018666805.1. Lineage (GTDB taxonomy): Bacteria > Pseudomonadota > Alphaproteobacteria > UBA828 > UBA828 > PTKB01. The sequence continues at coordinate 26,968 of JABIXB010000041.1, forward strand.
GATCGGCGATTTCGCCATATCGACTGCATCAATGGCGCCACCCTGGGTGGTCACCACCAGCACGCGACCGGCAAAACCGGCCTCGCGCAGGCGTGAGTTCAATCCGCCCATATATTTGCCCATCAAGGGTTTGAGCGACGCATCGATAGCGGCGGAAGAGGCGCGGCGATATTCGCGCAGCGAGGGATTGAGCGCGTGCGATAAAGTGTAGGGCACGCCCGGCAGGTGCTCTTCCAAAAGCTCGCCGACGCGCTTTTCATGGTCGGCATTGACGATCGACCACAGCAGGCAGACGGCAACCGCTTCGACCTCGGCCTCCTTCAGCTTGGCAATAACCTCGACCACCGCATTTTCATCGAGCGCCTCACGCACGCTGCCGTCATATTTGATGCGCTCCGGCACTTCATAGGTGAGCGAGCGCGGCACATAAGGCTGCGGATAGGGCACGGTGAAATTGAACGGCTCGATCCGCCCGCCTTCGCGCAGGACCAGAATATCGGGGTGCCCCTTCGTGGTGATAAAGGCGGTGCGCGCTGTATTTCCGGTGATAATGGCATTGATCGCATGGGTCGTGCCATGGATCAGCATATCGCCCTTGGCCAACAGGTCCGGGCGCGAGAGGCCATAATCGGCGGCAGCCAGATCAAGCGTATCCAGAACCCCGGCAATAGGGTCGGTGGGCGTGGTCGAGGCCTTATACATGCGGACTTCGCCGCTATCGTCCTCAACCACTAAATCGGTGAATGTGCCTCCGGTATCGACCGCAAATCGCATAATCCCGCCTCTTCCCTCTGTGTGGACCCGGTCCGGACGTGCGCCCGTCGTGCCCACTTATTATGTTTTAATTCTGCGCGGCAACGTAACCTGAATCCACCGTCGCGCCAATAGTGTGATCACAGTTTGGCATAGCGGCACAAAAGTGAGCAAAACGAATGTTTTTCTCTTTTCCGTTGGGCCGGGCTATCGTCGCATTTCGGAAAACCAGAAGGAATGCGAGATGGCGAGTAATGCGGCCCCGGAACAGGGGCGGAATATTGATTTGGACGGCGCCTATGCAGCCGCCGAAGAGCGCTTCACTGCGGCCAATCCGCAAAGTCTGGCGCAATATCAACGCGCCTGCGAAAGCCTGCCCGGCGGCAATACCCGCACCGGCATGTATTACGCCCCCTACCCGCTTGCCATGGCGCGCGGCGAGGGCGCCTATATGTGGGATCTCGATGGCCATCGCTACCATGATTATGCCGGTGATTTCTCCGCCGGGCTTTATGGTCACTCCAACCCGATCGTTCACGCGGCGGTCAAAGAGGCGCTTGAGGCCGGCGTGACGTTTGGCTCGGCCAGCGCGCATGAAGCGCGGCTTGCGGCGCTGGTGTGCGCGCGTGTGCCGTCTATCGAGCGCGTGCGCTTTTGCAATTCGGGCACGGAAGCCAACATCATGGCCCTGGTGACCGCCAACGCGGTAACAAAGCGCTCGAAGATCATGGTGTTCGAAGGCGCCTATCACGGCGGCACGCTGTCTTTCCCGCCAAGCGGCTCGCCGATCAACGTACCGTTCGATTTCATCCAAGCGCCCTATAACGATATCGACGGCACCGCTGCGCTGTTTGACCAGCATGGCGACAGTCTTTCGGCGGTGCTGGTCGAAACCATGCAGGGTGCAGGCGGCTGCATTCCGGGCGCAACGGATTTTCTCGCCCTACTGCGCGAACGCGCGAGCCAACACGGCGCGATCCTCATATTCGACGAGGTCATGACCTCACGCCTCGGCCCGACCGGACGGCAGGGTGCGCTCGGCATCATCCCCGACATGACGACGCTCGGGAAATATGTCGGCGGTGGCATGACGGCCGGCGCCTTTGGCGGGCGGGCCGATATCATGGCGCATTACGATCCGCGCGAGAAAGGCCACTTCGTCCATCACGGCACGTTTAACAATAATGTGCTGACTCTGGCAGGCGGTGCGGCGGGGCTGGAGAAGGTCTATACGCCCGAGGCTGCAACAGCGCTCACCGCTGCGGGCGAAACCTTACGCGCACGCCTCAACGAACTCGGGCAAAAACACGGCCTGCCCTTCCAGGCGGCGGGATACGGCTCGCTGATGAACATTCATTTTGTCGACGGTAAAATCCGCAGCCACAAGGATTTGGCCGGGCGCAATCTCACCGCGCTCGACCTCTTCCATCTGGAAATGATCGCCGCCAGCATCTACATCACGCGGCGCGGCTATATAGCCTTAAGCCTCGCCCTAAGCGACGATGATCATGATTATTTCGTCGCCGAGGTGGATAAATTCCTCAGTGCCAATGGCAGTTTGATCGCACCTTAATCCAGCTTATCCATGCCCGCATAGGTTTCGAGATTGGCGTCGATATTGATCGCCTGACCGGAGATATGACGGCCCTGGTGCGAACACAAATAAACCACCAGGTCGGCGATTTCCTGTTCCTCGACACCGGTGCGCATTGAGATGCGGCTGAGGACGATGTCCTTCATTTCATCGAGAGTGCAGCCCGACGCGTCCGCCTTGGCCTGCAGCACGCGGCGCGCCCGGTCGTTCAGCACATAGCCGGGCAGGACTGCGTTGACGCTGATATTGCGCGGGCCGAGTTCCATGGCGAGGGTATCGGTGAGGCCAATGACGGCGCGCTTGGCGGTCGCATAAGGTAGGCGTAGCGGAAAAGCGAGACGTCCGGCAGTCGAGGAAATATTGACAATCGCGCCCTTGCCGGCTTCGCGCATCAACGGCACGGCGCGGCGCGCGCAATAGAATTGGCCATCGACATCGACACCGATGGTAGAACGCCACTCATCGTCACTGATATCCTCAACCCGCTTGGTCGGCCCGGCGACGCCGGCATTGTTGATCAGCACATCAACGCCGCCCATGGCCGCTGTGGCGGCCTCAAACAGGCGATCGACATCGGCTGATTTACTGACATCGGCGAGCGTCGCGCCGATCTCCGGACGCGCCGATGACAGCGCCTGAATATGATCCTCAACCACATCGCAGACGAATACCGCCGCGCCATTATCCGCCAGTGTCTCGGCGATGACCCGCCCGATTCCCGAGCCGCCGGCAGTCACCACGGCGCGCCGGCCCTTGCAATTGACATCCATCTGAAGCGTTCCTTCTATATTGTTTTTTTTAACCTAACCGGCGCGGGCGAGTTTGCCGAGGGGGATTGTCAGGCCGCCTCCGCACGCGCATAAACGGTGGCAACAAAAACACGGCAGGTGAGCTATGACAAATTGCGATTTTCTCGTCGTCGGCGCCGGCATGGCCGGCTCCTCTGCGGCCTATGAACTGGCCGCATTGGGCTCGGTTATATTGATCGAGCGCGAGGACATTCCCGGCTACCACACCACCGGGCGCTCTGCTGCCGTCTTTACCGAGGCCTATGGCAACCGCGAAATCCGCGGCCTGACCGCATCGAGCCGTGCCTTTTATGACGCGCCGCCGGAAGGCTTTGGCGACGACCCATTGCTCACACCGCGCGGCGCCCTCTTCATCGGGCGCGAGGATCAACGCGCCACCCTGCAACAGCATTATGAGGATTGCCACGCCCAGGTGCCGAGTGTGGCGCTAATCGACGGCGCGGAAGCCTGCCGCCTGGTGCCGATCCTCCGCCCCGGCTACGCCGCCGGCGCGGTGCTTGAACCGGACGCTATGAGCATCGACGTCAATGCGCTCCATCAAGGCTATCTGCACGGCTTAAAAGCGCGCGGCGGTTCTTTGGTAACCGACGCCGAATTGATCAGCCTCAAGCGCGAGAGTAACAGTTGGCGGGCGGAGACTCGCGCCGGCACCTTTTCGGCGCCGGTGGTGGTCAACGCCGCCGGTGCGTGGTGCGATGTGGTGGCCGGGCTGGCCGGCGCCAAACCTGTCGGCCTGGTGCCGAAGCGGCGCACTGCTTTCATCTTCGATGCGCCGCAAGGCACCGACCCCAATGGCTGGCCGTTGATGGCCGATATCGATGAGGAGTTTTACATCAAGCCGGATTCGGGCCGCCTGCTCGGCTCGCCGGCCGATGAAACGCCGATGCCGCCGCAGGATATTCAACCGGACGAATTGGATATCGCCATCGCCGTCGATCGCATCGAGAAAGCAACGACGGTAAAGGTGACACGCATCATCAACAAATGGGCCGGCCTGCGTAGCTTCGTTGCCGACAAAACCCTGGTCGCCGGATTTGATGCGGAAGCGGAGGGTTTCTTCTGGCTCGCCGGACAAGGCGGTTACGGCATCCAGACCGCGCCCGCCATGTCATCGATCACAGCGGCCCTCGCGAGCGGTAGCGATTTCCCAGCCCATGTCGCCGCGCGCGGCGTCAGCGCCGCCGACCTCGATCCCGCCCGACTGCGTTAGAAGTTTATTCTGATACCGGTTCGCTGATCACAACGACCTGCCCGTCGCGCACAGCACTGTAAAAACAATTTGGACGATTGGTGTGGCAGGCTGGGCCGGTTTGCGCCACCTGCAGCAGCAGCGCATCACTGTCGCAATCGTAGCGCAGCTCGACCAACTTCTGCACATGGCCTGAGCTTTCGCCTTTACGCCATAGCGCCTGGCGTGAACGCGACCAATAACAGACGCGACCGGTCTCCAACGTCTCGCGCACCGCGTCGGCGTTCATATAGGCAAGCATCAACACCTCGCCGGTCTCGGTGCTTTGCGCGATGGCAGGCACCAGCCCGTCACGGTCGAAGCTGAGTTCGGCGATAACTTTCGCGGCAGTTTCGGAAATTGTGCTCATGGCATTTCTATAGGCTTATGGCGCGCCTGAATCAAATAGCGACGCAGCAGCGCTGCCGGGCCAGCGACGGCGAGGCTGAGCAAAAACACGAGCAGAGCGGCAACGACAATCGAGGGCCCCGACGGCGTATCCCATTCGAGCGAGCCAAACAAACCGCCTGCCACGGCCAGGCAACCCGCCACGCTCGCCAGCACCGCCATCTGTTCCGGCGTATGTGCGAGCCGGCGCGCCGCCGCCGCCGGAATGACCAGCAGCGAGGCGATCAGCAATACGCCGACGACCTTCATGGCGAGGGCCACGGAAAGTGCGATCAGCAGCATAAAGATGATGCTCACCAGGGTGACGCGCGCGCCTTCGGCCCGGGCCAGTTCCTCATGCACCGTGATCGCCAATAAGGGCCGCCATATGAACGCGATGACGATTAATATAACAACACCGCCGGCATAGATCCAAATGAGGTCGGCGTGGCTGACGGCGAGAATATCGCCGAACAGATAGGCCATCAGATCAAGCCGGGCGCCGTGTACGAAGCTGACCGCAACCAAGCCAAGCGAGAGCGCACCGTGGGCCAAAATGACAAGCAGCGTGTCTCCAGCCAAGCGGCGTTGGCGCTGCAACAGCAGCAGCATCGCCACCAAGGCAACGCAAACCGCAATGATGCCGAGAGTAAAATCAATGCCGAGAGCAAGACCAAGAGCGACGCCGAGAAGCGCGCCATGGGCAAGGGAATCGCCGAGATAGGCCATGCGCCGCCACACCACGAAACAGCCAAGCGGGCCGGCCAGCAGGGCCACGCCGATGCCGCCAATGAGCGCCCGCAGAAAGAAATCATCAAGCATATTCAAGCCCCGGCAGGTGGCTCAGACGGTGTATTTTGCGGTAACACCTCGCCCGCCAAATCATGGTCGTGGCGGTGGTGATGGTGATAGAGGGCGACGCTCTCGGCGGCGCGCGGGCCGAACAAGGCGACATATTCAGGATGAGCACTGACCGCTTCCGGCGCACCGGAGCAGCAAATATGGCCGTTCAGACATAGCACCCGGTCGGTCGCGCGCATCACCATATGGAGGTCGTGACTGACCACCAGTACGCCGCAACCGCGCGCCTGCCGCAGCCGCTCGATCAGCTCGAACATGCCGATCTGACCCTGGAAATCGACCTGCTGCGCCGGCTCGTCGAGAACCAGCAAATCCGGTTCGCGTAATAGCGCGCGGGCCAACAGGACGCGTTGAAACTCGCCGCCCGAAATCTCCTGCACTTGCGAATTGCGCAAATGCGGCACGCCAACCTCCTCCAGCACTGTGCGAATTTCACCCCGCCCGACTTTCGCCGCCATGCGCAGAAAACGTTGCACCGTGAGCGGCAGGACGGAATCGATCACCAGGCGTTGCGGCATATAGCCGATCACCAGGCCAGGCGCTGTCGTGATGCGGCCCTCCTGGTAGGGCGTGAGGCCAAGAACGGCGCGAATCAGCGAGCTCTTGCCGGCACCGTTGGGGCCGATCAGGCTGACGATCTCGCCAGCCGATATGCGGAGCGTCACGCCGGACAAAACCTGCCGCCCGCCATAGCGCAGGCCGAGCCCCTCAACCTCGACCAAAGCCGGCGCACCTGTTTCATGTGAAACACTCACTTTGTGCGCGGCGCTCTTGGCGCTTTATACGTGGCGCTCATGACGCCGTGCATCTCGGGCATTCGCCGTGCAGCTCAACCGTCTGGCGCCGCACTGTGAAGCCGGCCAGTTGTGCCTGGCGCGCCACCGCCTTGCCGATTGCCGCACCGTCCATCTCGCTGACATCGCCACACTGCTGACAGATCAGAAACTGCGCATTGTGATCGGCATCGGCGCCGCTACAGCCGACAAACGCATTGAGGCTGTCGACGCGATGCACCAGGCCGTGCGCCATGAGGAATTCGAGGGCGCGGTAAACCGTCGGCGGGCGCACCGGTTTCTCGCCATCACTCAAGCGATCAAGCAAATCATAGGCCTTTACCGCCTTATGGCTGTCCCATATCAGTTCGAGCACGCGCCGACGCATGGTCGTGAGACGCGCGCCGCGCTGGCGGCAGAGGGCATCGGCGCGGCTGAGCGCGCGGCCGACGCAACGGCCATGCGCGTGATGTGCGCCGTGAAACGCCTTCACCAGCTTTTCGCCATCTGAATTTTCCGCCTTCGCCATTTGTCCCACCGCTCCTCACGCAGCGCTCCATACGCCGCCCCGGGCGACGCCAATCCTCACAATGGGATTGACGAAAAAATGTTACTTTATAACAATGCATTTTAATATGAAAATACTAAAATACTTTGTCATTGCGGTAGCGCTGATCATTGGTGTGACCGCCAAGGACAGCGCGGCGGAACCGAAAGTGGTGGCCAGCATCTATCCGCTGCACGCGCTCGCTGCCGGAGTGATGGCGGGCGTTGGCACCCCGGCCCTACTGCTCGAAGGCGATGTGTCACCACATGATTTCGCCCTCAAGCCCTCGCAGGCGCGCCTATTGCAATCTGCCGATCTGATCGTCTGGGTCGGCGACGGGCTGGAATATCCGCTCGCCCGATTTCTGCAAAATTTGCCAGCCGGGCGCTCTCTGCGGTTAACGGAGCCGGGAGCGGCAAGCGGACAAAATCTTCATATTTGGCTTGATCCTGACCGGGCCCAGCAAATCGTTTCGGCCCTGGTCAACAATTTATCAACCTTGGACCCAGCGAACGCGGCGCGCTACCGGGCAAACGGCGGCAAACTCAATCAGCGTATTGCCGACCTAACGATCGAATTGGAAGTTCAACTTCAGCCATTCTACGGCACACCCTATATCGTATTTCACGATGCCTATAGCCACTTTGAGCGCCGTTTCGGACTGGCCAACCGGGGTACCGTCACGCCCAATCCGGAGCGCCGGCCGGGCGCCCGCCACATCCGGCAGATGCGCGAGACAATAGCGGCATCCGGCGCGCGCTGCATCTTCCGCGAACCCCAGTTTGAACCGCAAACCCTGGCCGCGATCGTCGAGGGCAGCGATATTCATATTGGCCAATTAGACCCTCTCGGGGTTGGACTCGAGCCGAGCGTTAATGGTTTTTTCCACCTCATGCGCAACCTCGCACAGGATTTTACCGGCTGTTTGTCACGCCCGTAAGACCTCAAAGGCACCGATCACGTCGCCTTGTAACGCATCGGCGAAATACGCCCCACGATATTTATCTATTATATATCATGATATTAGACTATAACTTGGAGTGATTGGTTGAGCTCGCGATAATCAGCAACGGTATATTAAATACTGACTTTGGGTAAACTCGGTGGGCCGAATCTTTTATTGTCCAGGTTTACCTTTTGCTAACGATTAATTTACCAATTTAATTTACTTTTTGTTTACGACTGCAGCGTTAGGCGTACAAAACCACCAGGGCGAATTGGTTATTCCATTAATCAAGGAGCGTCGCTTAAGTGAGACGCCGCTAGTGGCTAAGCCTGGGAGCTAAGATTTATGGCAAGCATTGTCATTGTTGACGACCGTGTGACCAACCGCCGAATACTCTCGCGCTTGGCCGCTGAGTTAGAGACAAGGCCCGATGTCGAAACCTTCAGCGATCCTGTGCTGGCACTGGATTGGCTCGAGCACAATGAACCTGATTTGGTGGTTACGGACTATAAGATGCCCCATCTCGACGGTGCCGAATTTGTCGAATCCATGCGTCGTCTGCCGACTTGCGAGGATGTTCCGGTGATCGTCGTCACCGCCTATGAGGACAAAGGTTTCCGCTACAACGCTTTGAATGCCGGCGCCACCGATTTTCTCCTGAGCCCCGTCGACCACCAAGAATTCCGCGCCCGCGCGCGCAATCTGCTGACCTTGCGCTGCCAACAGAGCCTACTCAAACGCCGCGCCCTGCAATTACAGGACAGGCTGGAGCTGAATAACCGCCTGCACAAAACCGCGCTCAAAGAAGGCAATGAGAAGCTTCGCCTCGTTATGAACACGATTCCGGCGATGATTAATGCCACCGACACCGAGCACCGCTACGTATTCATGAATAATTTTCAGGCCTGGATGCTGGGCGTCGATCCGGAAGACATTGTCGGCAAGAGTGCCGCAGCTCTGATGGAGCAGGAATATACCGAGCGCCACCACCGGCTTGACCGCCAGGTATTCGGGAGCGGCGCGTCAATCCCGGCATTCGAAGAGGAGTTCTTTGATGCCACCGGACGGCGGCGTATTCTGCTGACGACGAAATCGCCCTTGCGCGACGGTGACGGCGCAGTCGCCAACGTGGTGAGCGCATCGGTGGAAATCAGCGACCGCAAGGCGGCCGAACTGGCGCTCGAAGACCAGCGCCAATTTCTGCGCGAGGTAATCGACCTCGATCCCAATATTATTTTTTCCACCAGCCAGGCCGGAATTATCACGCTTGCCAACGCGGCGATGGCCAAGCTTTGCGGTATCACGGCGGATCAGTTGATCGGCCGCGCCCTGCTCAATGCCGTGCCGGTCAGCGCCGAGGCGGAGATTTTTCAGTCTGATGGCCAGCAGGTTTTACAAGGCGGCATGAATAAACTGCATACCGAGCGGCAACTGACAGACAGCGCCGGTGACGTGCATTTTTTCCAAGTGGTCAATGTCGCCATCGAACTTGGCCGCACACGCACGCCGGCGGCACTCACCGTCGGCAGCGATATATCGGCGATCAAGAAATCACAGCTTGAAATGGACAAAGCCAAACAGGCGGCTGAAATCTCGGACCTCGGAAAATCAGAATTTCTTGCCCATGTAAGCCATGAATTGCGTACCCCCCTGAACGCCATTGTCCGCCATTGCGAAATGATCAGCTCACCTCCGACAGGCCCGGCGAGCCAGCCCAACCGGGGCAAGATTGCCGAGGATATTGGCGCCAATGCACGCCATTTGCTCGGTCTGGTCGACGACATTGTCGATGTCTCGAATTACGAAGCCGGCAAATACACCCTGTTTGATCAGGAGCTCAATGTCGGCGCAATCATCCGCGATATCGCCCATCAGGTCGAATTGGAGGTCTCGGATGATCCGGTGCAACTGCGCATCGAAATCGCCGCCGACATGCCGGCGCTGATCGCCGATCCGCTTAGATTTCGCCAGGGAATGCTTAATTTGCTGGCAAATGCAGTGAAGTTTACGCCGCCTGGCGGTAAGGTCTTGGTACGCGCGCTGCTAACGGAGCAAGGCGCCGTGCGCATTTCGGTTCAAGACCAAAATAAGGCGGTGAATAAACATGACGGCCCTTTGATGTTGAACCGTTTCGGGCAGGTCGAGAATGGCATGAACCGAAGCTATCCGGGAAGTGGACTGGACCTGCCGCTGTCGGTCGCCTTCATGAAAATGCACGATGCCGAGCTTGACCTGTGTAGCCGCGAGGGCGAAGGAAGCGAAGTTACGATTACCTTTCCCGCCATGCGAAGTGCGTGGGAACAAGAGGCATGTACACAGTGACGCAACGAAACATTAGACCCGGCATTGGTCGCACAGCCGTGCGACCCGGCCATGAGCAAACCAGGTGATGTCATGACGATATTAATGACAGACGACATAAAACCGTTGAATCCCTTGCAATGGTTCAAACACCGGCTTCGCGGCCGCGCGGACAGCGAGCACGAACAAATCATCGTGCGTATCGCTTTCTACGTCGTGATTCTGGCGCACATGACCGTCGTTGCTACCGTCGGCACAGACCATCTTGGCGCCGTGCAAAATTCGACCCTGCTTGCATTCGGTGGCCTGGGCCTCTCGCTGTTGTTTCTCGCCCACCTTCTGATTTGGCGGGGCCCCTCGATCCCTCGCCGCGCCGTCGCCATGCTGTTCGACACCGGCGGCATGTATTTGTTCCTCAATATTGGTGAGAGCGTTAGTGCTGCCTGGTACCCGGTCTTTCTGTTTGTCACGCTTGGCTACGGCTTCCGCTATGGCCAACACTACCTGTTCGCCTGTGCCCTCCTCAGCATCGCCGCATTCGGCGGCGTCATCTACACATCCGCCTTTTGGCAGATCCACCTTGAGCTCTCTATCGGACTGCTGATCGCACTTCTGGTGATTCCGGCCTACGCCTCGACGCTGCTTAAAAAACTAACCCATGCCAAGCTTCAAGCCGAGGAGGCGAGCCGCGCCAAGAGTCAGTTCCTCGCCAATATGAGCCACGAATTGCGCACGCCGTTGAACGCCATCACCGGTATGTCGGATCTGCTGCTCGGCTCTAAAATCGATAATGAACAACGCGATATGGGCAGCACCATTAAGACATCGGCGCGCGCCCTTCTCACCCTGATTAACGAGATTCTCGATTTCGAGAAAATCGAGGCCGGCAAGGTCACGATCAGCCATGAGGATTTCGATCTGCACACCACATTGGCCAGTGTGCGCTCGATCATGGATACCCAGGCCGCCGCCAAGGGGCTGCAATTTAATATCCATATTGCCCCCGACGCGCCCTATCTGTTGCGCGGTGACGAACCGCATCTACAGCAAATATTGGTCAACCTGACCGCCAATGCGATCAAATTTACCGAAGCGGGCCGTGTGAGTGTGAATGTCGAAATGAGTGAGCGCTACGGCGGCCGGCTTAAAATGTTGTTCGAAGTCTCAGATACCGGTATTGGCGTGCCGCCCAGCCTGACCTCGCGCATCTTTGAAAGTTTTACCCAGGGCGATCCATCGAGCAGTAAGAAATTCGGCGGCACGGGCCTTGGCCTGGCGATTTGCCGGCAATTGGTCGATCTCATGGGCGGCGAGATTGGCGTTCAAAGTGAAGAAGGCGAAGGCAGCACATTCTGGTTCTCGGCTGAATTCGACGTACGCGCCTTTGCCGCAGATTCCGTTACGCCGGTGCTGGGCGGGCGCGATGCGCATGCCCTGATCGTTTGCGGTGATAACGACGAGAGCCGGAATTTGGGCGAAATGCTGCACGGCATCGGTCTCCCGTTCAGCCGCATCGGCCATGCCGCGCGTGCGATTATGCAAATTCGCAATCGCCCGTTTGACGAAAATCCGGAAATCGTCTTGCTCGACGAACGTAGCGCTGGCGCCGATGTCGCCTGGTTTGCGTCGCAATTGCGCGAACAGGAGAGAGGCGATGAGATTTCCGTCGTCGCCATCAATCATGGTCACAGCACCGCCGAAGAGCTGGCCGCAACGCGCACCGATTGTCTCGCCATGCTTGAGGCGCCGGTGGAGCAAGCCCATCTTGCCGCCGCCCTGCACGCCGCCTTGGCGCAACGAAATATTGCCTGGGAATCCGGCGATACGGCGAATCAAACCTGGACCGTCACCGAGCGCAAACCGTTGCGCGTTCTGGTCGGCGAAGACAATCGCGTGAACCGCAAAGTGATCGGTAAGATTCTGCAGCGCGCCGGTCATTTTGTCGAATTGACAGATGACGGCGAGCACATGCTCGATCTCTTGGAGCAGGATATGTTCGATATCGCCCTCGTCGATATCAATATGCCGGGGTTGAGTGGCCTGGAAGCGGCCAAGCTCTACCGCTTTACCCACCCCGAGGATCAGCAAATTCCGATCATTGCCCTCACTGCCGACGCCACGGCGGAAGCAAAACAGCTAAGTGAGGAAGCCGGCATGGATGTGCATCTCACCAAACCGGTTGATGCGGAACGGCTGCTGCACACCATGGACATGCTGACCACAGCCAAAGGGGATAAGACCGGACGCAGTGAAGTGGTAGAGGAGAAAGCGGTGCCGGAAATCGACGACATCAGAAAACATCCACAATTTGAAACGCTGGCGGAACCGGCCGTCGAGGCGCGCGTGCTGCAAGAATTGCGCGAACTCGGCGGCGGCGATGACTTCTTCGAAGAACTGATTGAGGACTTCGTCACCGACGCAGCAGCACTTCTGGGCGATATGGCGGAAGCACAACGCAACGGCGCGCTCACCGAATTCCGCGATCATGCCCATGCCTTGCGCAGCAGCGCGGCTAATATCGGCGCGTTGCTCCTGCACAAAAAGCTGCTCGATTTGCGCGAGATGAGCAAAGCGGAACTCGACAGCAACGGCGCCGAGGCGATGCACGCGCTCAATAGCGAGTTCGCTCAGGTAAGGGAGTTTTTCGCCAAACAGCTGGGAATTGTCGAGCCGCTGATCAACAGCATTTCGCCTGCCGCAGAGTAGAAAACCAAGTAGAAAGCCGAGCAGGGCGTCGGAATAAAGCCCCTAGGAGGAAATGTTTTCGGCGGAGCTACTGCCCAGGGTCGTTTCGCGGCGTTTGTTTTGGGCGCGGACAAGACGGTCCATTTTGCGCAGGCTTGTATCATCAAGCTCCAACGCGGCGTCCACCCAAATATCCATGATGTCCGTCATTTCCTGGTAATCGACCGGGCTATAACGCCGCCGTACCTTGTAAAGCGCGCGGCGCGAGGTAAATTGCCGATTGTTGCGCGAGACATATTCATAAAGTGCCTCGCGCCCCTCTCCCGCTTTCACCACCTTGTCGACAATGCCCATCTCGTGCAGTTCCGGCGCGGTATAAATTTTACCGCTGAAGATAACCTTCTCGGCCAATACCGGGCCGACGCGGCGCGCGAGAAAACTATACGCGCCCATGCCAGGGAACAGATTGAAAAGAATCTCAGGCAGCCCGCAACGTGCCGTCTCCTCGGCAATGATCACATCGCTGGAAAGCGCCGCTTCAAAGCCACCGCCCAAGGCCTCGCCCTGAATCAAGGCCACCGTCACGACCGGCAGGCCGAGTTTTTCGGAAGACAGATAGCAGACATCGATACACGCCTTGCCGTATTTATATAGCGCCTCGCGGTCACGCCGGCCGACGAGTTCAACGATCAAACGCAAATCGCCGCCGAGATTGAAAATGCCGGGGACATCGGAAGCCCACACCAAATAATTAAATGGCGGCGCCATCGGCGCGCTGCCGGACGGGAGATACTTGCTCTTTAAGCGCTCTTGAAAGGTGCCCAGATCGCGCAACAGTCCCGGCGTAAAAATCGGCCGCTCCGTGTGCCGATGCAAACACCAGAGAATTTTTTCGCGCTCGTCGAGCTCAATCGAAATCTCGTTATAGTCATTTTCGAGAGGGTCAACGCTCACATAAGACGCCTGATGAAGAGAGCGAATCCGCTCCTCAACATCGGCCTGAGAATCTTCCGTGCTGCGGCCACCGCTTACGACCGAAAAAGGTATGACGCTATCAGCCATTGGGCTGTCCCACATTTCGTTGCGAAAAATTGCACACCGCAATAGCGGCACGCATTGTCTACCGAACGGAAACCTTAACTGGCTGGCTGTCGCAGCGCAACATAGTTAAGTAAACGTTAATAACTTTTTTAAGAAAAATATTTATGTCGAATCAGTCGCTTATACGCCGCTGCTCATACATGTTATGAGAGAAACCGCCGCAAACCCGCTGGCACTCTGCCGTTTCTACGGTCATAATCCGGCCGTGAAAACACCAGGAACAAGGCTTGAATATGCCCAATAACCTACAAATCGAGCGCCTCGGTGCCAGCGTGCTGGTGCTCCTCGACAGGCCCGACGTGCGAAATGCGGTGAATTACGAATTGATCGATGAATTCGAGGAAACGCTGGACGCGCTCAACCGGGATACGGATTGCCGCTCAATCATCATTAGCGGGTCGGGCGAGCGGGCATTTTGCGCCGGCATGGACCTAAACGTCGCGCGTGGCCTGGATGCGGACAGCTCCGCCGATTGGCTGGTGCGCCTGAAGCGGCTTTATGAAGCGGTGCGGGGGCTCGACAAACCCTCGGTTGCGGCACTGAACGGCGTCGCCGCCGGCGCCGGCTATCAACTCGCCCTGCTCGCCGATTTACGCGTTGGGCATAAAGCGGCACGCATGGGCCAGCCGGAAATTAATGTCGGTCTCGCCAGTGTTCTCGGCGCCCATATCATGGCGCCTTTTCTCGGCCATGCCCGCACGGTGGAGCTGACGCTGAGCGGCCGCCTGATGGACGGCGACGAATGTTTTCGTCTCGGCCTGTTTAATCATCTGGTCGATGCCGCCGAGGTGCACGCCAAGGCGATCGCGGTTGCCGAGGAACTGGCGCAAAAGCCGCCCACGGCCATGCGCCTTACCAAGCAGCGCTTCCGCGAGGACGGCCAGGCGGCGTTTGACGCCACTTTCGAGATTGCTACCCGCCTGCAACGCGAAGCCTATACCAGTGGTGAGCCGCAACGGGTAATGGCCGAATATTTCGCCAAGAAGGGCTAATCCCGGCTAGCTCACTCGCCGCGTAATACCACCAGGGCATCGGCAGCGCGTGCGCCCTCGCCGTGCGGCAACAGCATCAGCGGGTTGATATCGATTTCCTCGATTTCGGGGCAGGTCAGCGCCAACGCGGCGAGGCGCTCCAGAACCGCCGCCAGCGCGCCAATATCGGCGACCGGCCGGCCGCGGGCGCCATCTAATATGGCAAAGCCTCTCAACTGACGCACCATGGCGTCGGCCTCGCCCGCGCCCATGGGCATCACGCGCAGCACATTGTCATCCAGGATTTCGGCGAACACGCCGCCCATGCCGAGCAACACTACCGGGCCGAATATGGGGTCCCGGCGTATCCCGGCGATCAGTTCAACCGCCCCCCGTACCATTTCATAAACACCGATACCGGAAATTTTCGCGCCCGGCGCTTCAGCTGCCGTTCTCTCCAGAATATCGCCAAATGCCTGGCGCAATTCCGCATCACTTGTCAGACCGAGCACCACGCCGCCGATCTCGCTCTTGTGGGCTATTTCAGCGCTATCGATCTTCAGCACTACTGGGTAGCCGATCTCGCCGGCGATGCTCAACGCTTCTTCAACATTGCGCGCCAGCCCACCTTTTACGTTCTCTATTCCGGCGGCGCTCAAAATAGTGCGGCTATCTGATTCGGCTAAAGCGCCCGATGCCACGAAGGCGCTCGCAGCTTGCACAGCGGATGCCATATCGGGCAAGGTCGCCGGCATTGCTGTTGGGCGGAATTCACTGAACTGAAGCATGGCACGCAGCACCCGCGCCGCCCGCGCCGGCTCGGGATAGACCGCGACCCCGGCCCGGTGCAATTGCGCCACGCCCTCACCCTCGCCGCCCAACCAGCCGGCCAGCACGGGTTTCTCGCTTTCAGCCGCGACCCCAGCTATAGCATCCGCAATCTCCGAAACATGGCGGCGAATGACACCGGGAAAACACAGCACGGCATCGATATTGTTGTCCCTGGCGATGCGCGCCGCATGACGCGCAATGCAATCAGGATCGTCCAACGCCTGAAGCGCGACATCGACCGGATTGCGCGGCGAGACAAAGGATTGCATGTCGGCGGCGAGCGCTTCTTCCGTGGCGCTTTCGAACGCCGGAACTTCAAGCCCGTTCGCGCCAAGCTGATCGGCGCAAAGCACGCCGATACCGCCGGAATTGGTCAGGATGCCGATGCGCCGCCCGCGCAGGCGCTTGGTCGTTAGCGCGAAGGCCTCGACGATATCGAATAATTCATCGCTATTGTCCGCCTCCAAAATGCCCCACTGGCGAAAGGCGGCCTGGTGGCAGGCGTAGGCGCCCGCCAGCGCACCGGTATGCGAAGCTGCGGCGGCGGCGCTCTCGGCATTGCGCCCGGCCTTCAGAATGACAAGCGGCTTGCCCGCCGCCTGCGCGATCTCCGCCGCGGCGCGTAATTTTTCCGCGTCGCGCACGCCTTCCATATAGCCGGCGACCACACGGATGCGGGAATCCCCAGCCATATAGGCTGCGGCATCGGCGAAATCGATGCCCGCCTCATTGCCGGTGCTGACGAGATAGCCAAGCCCAAGTCCACGCTGAATACATTCCGTCGCCATGATGCCGCCAAAGACGCCGCTATGGCTGACGAAACCGATCGGCCCGGGCGCGACATCCTCACGCCCCAATTCGGAAGTAAAATAGGCGACGGTCGAATCGAGAAAATTAGCGATGCCCTGTGAATTGGGGCCGCACAGCACGCTGCCGCCGCTCTGGATCAGTTCACGCAGGCGCTGCTCCAACAAAGCGCCTTCTTGTCCGCTCTCGGCGAAACCGCTGCTATAGGCGGTGAAAGCCTTGACGCCAAACGCTTGGCAGGCCTCGATCATAGAGCAAACAATACGCGCCGGCACGGCCAGGATCGCCATGTCGGGAACCTCGGGCAAGGCATCTATGCTCGGGTAGCATGTCAGGCCGTCGATTGCTTCATGCTTGGGATTGACCGGAAATATGTCGCCCGCAAAACCGTAGCGCTTGAGATAGGCGATCGGCCGCCCACCGACCCGGCCGAGATCGGGAGTTGCGCCGATGATCGCAATCGAGCGCGGACTGAGAAGGCCGCGAAGGTCAGAAAGCGCCGTCATGTGCCGTTACCACAGTCTTCACTCATATGATCTTTTCGCTCTCGGGGTCGATCACGACAGCCCGGTTCATATCGACCAAAAGGGTCAACTCCGCACCGGGTTTCTCGTCGGCGTAGGCGTCGAGACGGGCCAGTATGGAAGTCCCACCGATATGAAAATTGATCAGCGTGTTTGCGCCCATGGGCTCGACGATTTCGACTCGGATCGGCAGTGCCTCAAAGCCCGGCTGGTCATCGCCTTCGCGCTGGCGGTGCATATGTTCGGGCCGAATGCCAAGCAACACATTACGCCCGGCAGCGCCAGAAAATTCACCGGCGCGCGCCGCCGGCAGGTGCAAGCGAACATCATCGGCCAAGCGCACGGCGGGTGCTCCGCCATCCAACTCTATTTTGGCAGGAATAAAATTCATCGACGGCGAGCCAAGAAATCCGGCGACAAATTTATTTGCCGGCCGTTCATAGAGTTCAAGCGGCGCGCCCTGCTGCTCGATGATGCCATCGCGCAACAAAACAATGCGGTCGGCCAGGGTCATCGCCTCGACCTGATCGTGCGTGACGTAGATCATGGTCGATTGCAAATCCTGATGCAGGCGCTTTATTTCGGTGCGCATTTCATCGCGCAGTTGGGCGTCTAGATTGCTCAGCGGCTCATCGAACAGATAAAGCTTGGCATCGCGCACCATGGCCCGGCCCATCGCCACGCGCTGGCGCTGACCGCCGGAAAGCTGGCGTGGCATGCGCTCCACGAGATCCGGGATGCCGAGCATCTCGGCCGCCCGTTTCACCCTCTCCTCTACTTCGGCATTGGGCGTTTTGCGCATTCTGAGGCCAAAAGCGATGTTTTCAAACACACTCATATGCGGATAAAGCGCGTAATTCTGAAACACCATGGCGACATCGCGATCTTTCGGCCGCACATCGTTCACCACATTGCCGTCGATGGCGATACTGCCGTCGTTGATTTCCTCGAGGCCGGCGATCATGCGCAACAGCGTGCTTTTGCCGCAGCCCGACGGGCCGACAAGAACGGTCAATTCCTTATCGGGAATTTCGAGATCGATGCCGCAGACGGCATGGACCTTGCCGTAGAATTTATGCACGCCGCGTAAGCTTAGTTCCGCCATCGCCTTCCTCTTTCTCCTCTAACCCTTGACCGCGCCCATCGATATGCCACGCACGAGAAAGCGCTGTAGCGTAGCCACAGCGAAAAATACCGGTAGCGTGCCGAGCACGGACAATGCCGCGATCTTCGACCAGAAGGTCGACTGGGCGCCGTAATAATGTGTCACCAACACCGGGAATGTCAGAACTTCGGTGCGGGTTAAGATAAGCGCGAAGATAAATTCGTTCCAGGCGAAGATGAAGGTGAACACGGCGGTCGCGAAAATACCGGTGCGTGCCATGGGAAAGACGATCTTCCTCAGCGCCTGCCAACGCGAACAGCCGTCGGTGAGCGCGCTTTCCTCGACCTCGATCGGAATATCCTCAATATAGCCGCGCATCATCCAGATCACGTAGGGCAGGTTGAACGCCGTATAAAGCAGGATCAATCCGACAAAGCTATCTATCCAGCCGAGCCAGACGAACAGCAGGAATATGGGAAAGACAATGACGATCGGCGGGATCATGCGCTGCGAGATAATCCAGATCGCCAGATTATCGCCACCCGTTTTAAACCGCGCCAGGCTGTAGGCCGCCGCAGTACCCAATATCATGGCAAAAAACGTGCTGACCGTGGCGAGGATCAGGCTATTGTATATCGCCCATACATCGCCGCCTTTGAACAATGTGGCGAAAGCTCTGAAAGTCCCGTCAGCCGGAAACCATACAGGCGGGCGGGCAAAAATCTCACCGGGTGATTTGAACGCCGTAATAAAGAGCCAATAGACCGGAAACAGAAAGATCACGAGCACGACCAGTCCCAGCACGAATCGCCCCACCACGCGACGCCGCTTGTAAAGCCCCCGTTCTATGTGCCACTTCCTGAAAGAGTCTCGGGCACTGGTGGACGCATGTTCAGAGCCTGATGCGGGCGGATATGATTGTACTGTTTCAGCCAAGTTTTGATGACAACCTCAGCCTGTCTGACTGAAC
>JABIXB010000042.1 GCA_018666805.1 Rhodospirillaceae bacterium
GCAGGGATACTTGGCCGCGCACGGATTGCAGGGGTTGCACGCCGCCATTCCCGGGACGACACAATCGGCCGCCGCACACGGGTTACAAGCGCCGCACGGCCCACAAGGATTGCACGCACCGCACGGGCCACATGCACCTGCGCAAGGATTGCACGCACCGCACGGATTGCATGGGTTGGCGGCGGCGCATGGATTACAGGGGTTACAGGGATTGCACGGGTTACACGCGGCGAGAATTATCTCTCCACTGTGCGCGCCACGCGGGATCGCTGTCGGGTTTTCAGACTTGAAGGCGCCGGACGCGGGCTGGATACCGCTCGCCACGGCGACACTCATACCGATGACGACGGGAATGACAGTGCCTGAAAGTAGTTTCCTCTTAAACTCCATGATGCGCTCCCTGCTGAACAGTTTGTTGCTTCCTTGCAATCGCATATTCCCATGAACGCCCTCAACCGCAACGCAAACTGGGTCAACTTCTTGTGATTTTCCGCAACCGGCCGAGCGCATTAGCCTCGCGGGGTCATGAAAATTTCATCCACCAACCGCGGCGCCGCGCTTCGCCACCTCGTAATTGCCGCTACCATGATGTGGAGCCTGGCGGGATGCGCCAGCGCCGCGCAGGAATTCACCACGCCGCAAGTGGTTTCGATATCGGCGGGTGAATTTATCGCGGGCTCCGATCAAGCCGAGCGTGAGGCCGCCTATGCGCTCGACGAAGCGGCATATGGCCACGACCGCACGCGTCAATTCGGCTGGTATGACCGCGAACGGCGACGCGCTTCGCACCGGCTGCCAGCGTTCCAAATAACGCGAACAGCTATTACCAACGCGCAATATGCGATTTTTGTCGCCGAAACCGGACACCCCGCGCCGGATGTGGACGAGACCACCTGGGAGGACTATGGCCTGATCCACCCCTACCAACGCACCCGGCGCCATGCCTGGCAGAATGGAAAGCCGCCAAAAGGCCGGGCGGATCATCCCGTCGTCCTGGTTTCACACCATGATGCGCGCGCCTATGCCGCCTGGCTCAGCGGGCGGAGTGGAAAACCCTGGCGCCTGCCGAGCGCGCTCGAATGGGAAAAGGCGGCACGGGGAAGCGCCGGCCGGCGCTTTCCATGGGGCGATAGATTCGATCCGGCGCGTCTCAACAGCCACGATCTTGGCCCGTTCGACACGCTCCCGGTCGGCCAATATCCAGCCGGCGCCAGCCCGTATGGGTTGATGGATGCGGCCGGCCAAATATTCGAATGGACCGATTCGCCCGGCAATCCGGGGCGGTTTTTGGTCAAGGGCGGCTCTTGGGACGACAAGGGATGCGGCGTCTGCCGCCCCGCCGCGCGTCATGCCCGGCCGCAAACGATAAAACATATATTGGTCGGCTTTCGCCTCGTCACCGAAGCGGAATAGGCTTATCCGTCGGAGCGCTATCATAGTTTAACCACATAAATTTTATGGAAGAATCCGAGTGCGCCACATATGCTATATCTTGAACTGGTGTGTGTGTGAATTGAGGTTTGAATGGTGGCCAAGAGCGCAACGAAAGCGCAAAAACAGGAAACGTCCCGCCAGCTCGACATGGTGACGCAGCCGGCAAAACGGCTGCGCATAATGCTGGCTGCCGGTGAGGATGTATTGGAAGTCGGCCGGGTCCTGGAGTTGAGCGACGACAATGTGGTCGGCGAAATTTTACGCCACCAGGGCACCTTCTATGAATGGGATCATTATCCCAAGGGCGACGTCTACGACCAGATAACCCATGCGCAATATTTTTATCACGCCCATTCGATTGGCGGGCGTGATCCCGAACATGGCCACTTCCATACCTTTATGCGCGCCAAGGGTATGCCGCGCGGCATCAAGCCGATAAACCGCCCGGACCGCTCGCAATGGCCGAGCGGCACGGACGCGCTCAGCCATATCGTCGGCATTTCGATGGACGCCAAGGGCCTGCCAATTCGTCTCTTTACCACCAATCGCTGGGTGACCGGCGAAGCCTGGTACAAGGCGCGCGACGTGATCAAGATGATCGAGCCGTTCAAGGTCAATCACGCGCAGCCCTCCTGGCCGACCAACCGCTGGGTCAACGGTATGGTGCATCTCTTTTGGCCACAGGTTATCCTGTTGCTGCAGGCGCGCGACGCGAGCATTGAAGCCTGGGAAAAACAGCATCCGGGAAAGGATGCATTCGAGGACCGCGACCTGGAAATCACCTCCCAGGCTGATGTCGATATCGCCGCGCAAATCGCCGCCGTCAAAGCTGCACTTGCCGCCAAGGATAAGGCGAAAAAGGCAAACAGCGCCTGACCCATCCTTTGCGGATGAGCAAACAAAAAGACCGCCTCCGGCGCATGCGCTGGAGACGGCCTCTTTGA
Source organism: Rhodospirillaceae bacterium (assembly GCA_018666805.1). Taxonomy (GTDB): domain Bacteria; phylum Pseudomonadota; class Alphaproteobacteria; order UBA828; family UBA828; genus PTKB01. Next base: position 2,379 of record JABIXB010000042.1, read on the forward strand.
AGAAAAAACTTCTCGTCTGGCAATCAGCCGCAGGGATTACATCCGCCGCAGGGATTGCACGGGTTCTTGGCCGCGCAAGGATTGCACGGATTGCACGGATTGCACGGGTTCTTGGCCGCGCAAGGGTTGCATGGGTTACAGGCGCTACAAGACGCCAGAACAATCGGCTTCTCAGCGGCCGAAACGGCGGTGGGAAGCAGGGATGCGCCGGCAGTCATGGTAACAACCGTCACCGCTACGATGGTTTCTTTCAACATTGTCTAACTCACTCCTCTGTTTTCATTTTGGTTCCACCGGAATCTTCAAAACCGCAAAAGCGGGTGTTCGAATCCTGTACACTGAGAGATAATGGTGGAAACATTCCCTCGGAAAAAGGGCCTCGCACGGGTATCGCGATAAGTTGAAGGCGTGTTACTGCGCCTTTTCGCCCGCCCCAGCCCCATCATCAACGCGAAGACAATCGGCTCATGACCAAATCAGAACGTATTATTTTGGCGGAATTAGCCCACACACTTGCCGTCGAAGCGGGCGATAAAATTATGCAGCTCTACCGTCGGGGCATTGCCGTACAACAGAAATCCGATTCGTCTCCGGTGACGGAGGCGGACGAAATGGCCGACGCCTATATCGTTGCCGGACTGCGCCAGGGTGCGCCCGGCATTCCCATCGTTTCGGAAGAAAGCGTGGCCCAGGGCGATTTGCCCGATATCAGTGGCGGCCGGTTCTGGCTTGTCGATCCGCTCGACGGCACCAAGGAGTTTATCTCCGGCACCGACGAATTCACCGTCAATATCGCTTTGATCGAAAATGGCGTACCGGTCTTGGGTGCGCTGCACGCGCCAGCGCTGGATGATTGTTATCTGGCGGATGGCAGCGGCGCCTTCCTCATAAGCAGGAACGGGTTGAAGAAACAGATTCATGCCCGCGCCGTCCCGGCGGATGGCGCCGTGGTCGTCGCCAGCCGCCATCACCGCGATGCCGAGACGGACGCCTTCATCGCCAAGCACCACACGGCGAGCGTCACCAGTGCCGGCAGCGCGCTCAAATTCGGCTTGCTGGCGCGCGGCGCGGCGGATCTCTACCCGCGCTACGGCCGCACCATGGAGTGGGATACCGCCGCCGGCCATGCCGTGCTCGCAGCGGCAGGCGGCAGCGTGCGGCGCACCACTGGCGAGGCGCTCAGTTACGGCAAGGCAGGCCTCGACAATCCCCATTTTATCGCCCGTGGCCTGGCCAGCGAGCCGGCATGACGGCAGCACCGCCGCGCGCCCGCCTTCTGCCCGCCAGCGCGGACAGTATTAAAATCGCCGCCGGCATCCTCGGCGCCGGCGGCTTGGTCGCCTTTCCGACCGAAACCCTCTATGGACTGGGCGCCGATGCGCGCAGCGAGAGCGCCATCTTGAAAGTATTTCAAGCCAAGGCGCGGCGCCCCGACAAGCCCTTGATCACCCTCGTTCAAAATATTCGCGAAGCCGGCCAATATGGCGTGCTGGACGACAACGCCGATCGCCTGGCGCACGCCTTTTGGCCGGGCGCCCTCACGCTGATTGTTGCGCAGCGTGACACCAGCCCGCTCTCGAGCGCGCTAAATCCCGGCGGCAATACGGTGGCACTGCGCGCCCCGGGCAACGATATCACGCTGCGTCTCTTACGCGCCTTTGCCGGCCCGCTCACCGCACCGAGTGCCAACCTGGCTGGCGCGGCGCCGCCGAAAACCGCCGAAGACGTGATGGAAAACATGGCACACGCCATCGACGCGGTGCTCGACGGCGGCCCCTGCCCAGGCAACGAATCGACCCTGCTCGACCTCAGCGCCGGCCCGCCCCGGTTGCTGCGTGCGGGCGCAATTTCGCGGCGTCAGATTGAAGATATTGTGGGTCCGCTTGAATAATTGCCAACCGGCAAGGGACCGCATTGCGGGTCGGTTGCAGTTCAGCCGCCATACGGCGTAGAATTGGCGTCATACAATAACCTGTATCACTTGATTGGACGGCGCGCTGCATGACCAAGATTCTGGTTATCGAGGATGAAGCTCCCATTCGGGACAAGATTGTTACCGTCCTCGAATATGAAAAATATGACGTTATTGATGCGCCGAACGGCAGAGACGGTGTGGTTTCGGCGCAAAAATATCACCCGGACCTGATTATTTGCGATGTTCTCATGCCCGATATGAATGGCTATGGCGCCTTGGCAGCATTGCGTGACGATCCCGACACTTCAGACATTCCGGTGATTTTTCTCACCGCCGCCGCCAGCCGGGCGGATATGCGCAAAGGCATGGAGTTGGGCGCCGATGACTACATTACAAAGCCCTACACGGTTGAGGAATTACTGACCGCCGTTCGCACCCGCCTGGAGCGACAGGAGACGATAAAACGCGCCGCTTCCGGCACTGGCGAAGCTTCCGGTAATGGCAAAATTTCTGAAGAGACCGCCGGGTCCTAACCGGTCGGCCCGCACGAACGCTCTTGCCGGATAAATTCATCCGCCACTATGTTTCAGCCATGTTTACGCTCGGCCGGCGGCGCGCGGCGCTGTTGCTGTTCCTCCTCGCCACTGTCGGCGCCTGCGCCACGCCGCACCAGCAAATGGCGGGGCCATCCAGCACAACACCGCATTTCAGCGCGAATAGCTTCATCGCCGCCGACGGCGAAATTCTGCCCCTCAGGCGTTGGCTTCCCGAAGCGCCGCCGCGTGCGGTTATTCTCGCCCTGCACGGATTTAACGATTACAGCAACGCCTTCGAAGCGCCCGGCCAATATTGGCGCAGCCATGGCGTCGCGACGATCGCCTATGACCAGCGCGGCTTCGGTGCAACGGATAATGCCGGAATCTGGCCGCAGCAAAAAACACTAATAAGCGACATGAGAGCCGCCCTGGCCCTGCTGCGTGCTGAATATCCCGGAGTTCCGGTCTATTTGCTCGGCGAGAGCATGGGCGCGGCGGTTTTGCTGAGCGCCGCGCATCAGGCCGAGCTTGGCGCGGACGGCGTTATTCTTGCCGCGCCCGCGGTTTGGGCGCGCGATACCATGGATATATTCACCCGCTCCGCCCTCTGGCTCGGCGCCCATCTATTCCCTGCCATGGAATTGACCGGCCGCGGCCTCGGTGTGGTGGCATCGGACAATAGGGAGATGATTCTTGGCCTGCGGGCAGACCCGCTGGTCATCAAACACACCCGGATCGATGCCATGTGGGGGCTTGTCAATCTGATGGATTCCGCCCTTCGCGGCAGCGCAAATCTGGCAACACCGGCACTGGTTTTATACGGCGCAAAGGATCAATTGATTTCCGCTGGACCGGCGGCCGAAATGATATTGCAGCTCGCCGAAGATATTCCCGTGGCGCTCTATGAGAATGGCTGGCACATGTTACTGCGCGATTTACAGGCCGAGACGGTACTGAATGATATTGTTGCCTGGATAACCGATCCCAGTGCCGAATTACCGTCAGGCGCGGTGGCGGCGGGCAAGGTCAAATATGCGCGGCAAACGGATCGGGCGGGCAGCGCGGAGTAACGGCGCGCCTATTCTTCCCAAGTAGGATTGCTGACCCAGTCCTTGAAGGCTATTTCATCAACCGGCCGGCTAATGAAATAGCCCTGGGCGCAATAGCAATCCATTTCTTTCAGAAGGTCATAAATTTCGCGGCTCTCCACGCCTTCGGCCACCACTTCCATACCCAGGTTTCTTGCCAAATCGATGACCGAGCGGACAATCGTCTTGTCGTCGACATTGTTATGCATACTCAGCACAAAGGAGCGGTCGATCTTGATCTCCTGGGCCGGCAGGCGGCGCAAATAGGCCAGGGAAGAATAGCCCGTGCCAAAATCATCAATGGCAATACCGACACCGAGCGCCGAAAGTTCGGTTACCACTTCCATTGCCTTATCGGCATCAATCATGATCGCGGTTTCGGTGATTTCCAATATCAGGTTTTCGGGCGGCACAGCATGGAATTTCAAGCGCTCCGAAATATGCTCGGGAAGGCGCCCATCGTGCAGGGCGCGCGGCGATAAATTGA
>JABIXB010000043.1 GCA_018666805.1 Rhodospirillaceae bacterium
ATCCGGATGTGCTCGGGCGCGAAAAAATTCTTAAAGTACATATGCGTAAAGTACCGCTCGCGCCTGACGTCAACCCGCGCACGATTGCGCGCGGCACGCCGGGCTTTTCCGGCGCTGATCTCGCCAATCTCGTCAATGAGGCGGCGCTGTTGGCGGCGCGGCGCGGCAAGCGCGTTGTCACCATGGCGGAATTCGAGGATGCCAAGGACAAGGTGATGATGGGCGCCGAGCGCCGCTCAATGGTGATGACCGACGAGGAAAAACGCCTCACCGCCTATCATGAAGGCGGACACGCCATCGTCGCCATCAATCTTCCGGCCTCCGATCCGATTCACAAGGCGACCATTATTCCGCGTGGCCGCGCGCTTGGCATGGTCGTGCGCCTGCCGGAAGGCGACCGCATTTCGCTCAGCCGCGAGAAGCTGGAGACCGATATCGCCGTTGCCATGGGTGGGCGCATCGCCGAGGAAATGATTTTCGGCTACGAAAAAGTGACCAGCGGTGCCTCCTCCGACATCAAAATGGCGACCTCCATCGCGCGTAGCATGGTGACGCAGTTCGGCATGTCCGACGAATTGGGGCCGCTCAGTTACGGCGAAAACGAGCAGGAAGTATTCCTCGGGCACTCGGTGACGCAGACCAAGAGTGTTTCGGAAGACACCTCCAACGCCATCGATCGGGAAGTGCGCCGCATTGTCGATGACGGCTATAAGCGGGCGCAGGATATTCTCACCACCAACGAGAAACAGCTGCATAGCCTAGCCAATGCGCTGCTCGAATATGAAGCGCTCAATGGTGACGAGATTAATTCGATCCTGCGCGGTGAGACCTTCTCGCGCCCCGATGATGACGATCCGCCGGTGCGGCGCGGCAAGCGCGGCACGGTGCCGAGCTCTGGAGAAGCGGCGGGTCCGACCGACCTCGAACCCGAACCGCAATCGGGCTCCTAGCCCTTTCGCGCTGCGGCGCTGAATGCCCGCAATACAATGACTGATTCGCCCGCAGACGCGGCGCGTCTTTATCTCAGGCCTATTCAAGCGGCCGATTTAGACGGGCACATCGAACTTATTACCCGTGAAGGTGCGGCGTCTACAAGAACGCTTCTAGCACGCAACGCAGTAGAGGCATGGGCGGGCAAGTGCGGCGGCGCAAGAGAAGCGCGCATCACGTCTCTATTGAAAAATATCGATTCCAAACGTGGCCCGATTGCGGGTGTGGACCTGGAACAGCCGCGCATCATGGCGGTCGTCAACGTGACGCCGGATAGCTTTTCCGATGGTGGCAAGAACTATGACCCAGATGTGGCCATCCGCGCGGGGCAGGATATGGCCAGGGCGGGTGCGGATATTATCGATGTCGGCGGCGTATCGACGCGACCCGGTTCCAGTCCACCCTCCGAGGCAGAGGAATTGGCGCGCGTATTGCCGGTTATTCGCGCCTTGACTGAGGATGGCTTGACCGTCTCCATCGATACGCGCCGCGCCGCGGTGATGGTCGGTGCGATAGAGGCGGGCGCCAAGATTATCAATGATATTTCGGCGCTGTTGGCGGACCCGGAGAGTCTTGGTTTTGCGGCCCAGTGCGATGCGCCAATTATACTCATGCACATGCAGGGCGAGCCCGAAACCATGCAACAGGCACCTGTCTACCATCATGTCTCGCTCGACATATTCGATTATCTGGAAGCGCGTATTGAAATCTGTCTCGCGGCGGGAATTTCGCGTGACAGGCTGATCGTCGATCCCGGCATCGGCTTCGGCAAGACGATCGAGCATAATCTTCAAATTCTGCGCGACCTGGCGCTCTTGCACGGGCTCGGCTGTCCGCTTCTGGTTGGTCTGTCGCGCAAATATTTTATTGCTGCACTCAGCGCCGGTGAGCCGGCGCCAGAGCGTCTGCCCGGTTCCATCGCCGGCGCGCTGCACGCTATTTCCCAGGGCGCTCAAATCGTGCGTGTCCATGATGCCGGCGAAACATCGCAGGCGATCAAGGTCTGGCAGGCGATTCGCGGCGATAATGAGGGTAATCAAACAAATTGATGTGTTATTAGTTAGGCACGGATTCGCGTTCGGCGGCGGCAACCGCCGGAGCAGGTGAAGGGCAATGACAAAGAAATTATTTGGCACAGACGGTATCCGGGGCACGGCGAACAAGCCGCCCATGACAGCCGAAATTGCTCTCAGAGTCGGCGAAGCGACGGGTGCGTATTTCCTGCGCGGCGATCACCGCCATCGCGTCATCATCGCCAAGGATACACGGCTTTCCGGTTATATGCTGGAGCCGGCTTTGACCGCCGGATTTATTTCCGTCGGCATGGACGTCATTCTTGTCGGCCCGCTGCCGACGCCGGCGGTCGCGATGCTGACGCGTTCGCTACGCGCCGATGTCGGCGTGATGATTTCGGCCTCGCACAATTCCTTCGAAGACAATGGCATTAAGCTGTTCGGCCCGGATGGCTATAAATTGTCGGACGAGGCCGAGGCAGAAATTGAAGCGCGCGTGAGCGACGATGATGTCGCTCACCGCGCCGTGCCGGCGCATCTCGGTCGAGCTAAAAGGCTCGACGATGCGGAGGGCCGCTATATCGAATTCGCCAAAAACACGTTCCCGCGCAATCTCCGCCTCGATGACCTCAAAATTGTCGTCGATTGCGCCAATGGTGCGGCCTACAAGGTGGCGCCGACAGTGCTCTGGGAACTGGGTGCCGATGTGGTTTCGGTCGGTGTTGAACCGGATGGGCTGAATATCAACAAAGGCTGCGGCTCGACCGATTGCGGTGTGATGCAGGCCGCCGTGGTTTCGCATGGCGCCGATCTCGGCATTGCGCTTGATGGCGATGCGGATCGGGTCTTGATGTGCGACGAGACGGGCGAGATGCTCGACGGCGATCAAATTATGGCGCTTGTCGCCGAGTTTTGGGCGCGCACCGACCGCTTGCGTGGCGGCGGCGTTGTCGCCACCGTCATGTCAAATCTTGGCCTCGAGCGCTATTTGGAAAATATCGGCCTCACTCTCGAGCGTACCAAAGTGGGCGATAGATATGTGGTCGAGCATATGCGTCAGCACGGTTTTAACCTCGGCGGCGAGCAATCCGGGCACATAATTTTAAGTGATTATAGTACCACCGGGGATGGCCTGATCGCTTCGCTGCAGACGCTCGCAGTTCTGGCCGCGTCGGGCCG
>JABIXB010000044.1 GCA_018666805.1 Rhodospirillaceae bacterium
CCGCTCAAAATGCGCGGCTTCGGCCATGTCAAACAAGCCAGCGTCGAAGCCGCCACGGTGCGCGAGGCTGAACTGATGAAATATTGGCGCGACCCGCCGAGCCAAGCGAGCGCGGCGGAATAAGAGGGAGCGAGAAATATATGAGCGCGAACGGGAGTGCTATAATTGTTGGCGTCGGGCCGGGCTTGGGCGCGGCACTCAGCCGGCGTTTTGCCCGCGAAGGCATGAATGTCGCCGTTGCCGCGCGCGATATAGCCAAGACGGAAAAGATCGTGGCTGAGGTCAATGGCCTCGGCGGCGGCACGGCGAAGGGATTCTCCGTCGATACCACCGATGAGGCGGCTGTCGAGAAGCTGTTTGATGATGTCGCCGGCGACTGGGGCGTGCCGGACGTGGCGATCTATAATGCCGGTGCCTTCATGAAGACCAGCATCCTTGAAGCCACGGCGGAAGATTTCAAGCGCTGCTGGGAGGCCAATTGTTATGGCGGCTTTCTCGTCGGGCGCGCCGCCGCGACGCGCATGACGCCGCGCGGCTCCGGCTCAATCCTCTTTACCGGCGCGACCGCGAGCAAACGCGGCAGCGCCAAATTCTTCAACCTCTCGGTCGGTAAGTTCGGCCTTCTTGCCCTCGCTCAGGCCATGGCGCGCGAACTCGGACCCGAGGGCATTCACGTCGCGCACGTGATTATCGATGGCCAGATTATGTCCGAGCGCTACGCCCATTTGGCCGAGGGGCGCAGGCCCGATGCCCTGCTCGAACCCGACGATATCGCCGAGACCTATTGGCAACTGCACACGCAAAACCGCAGCAGTTGGGCTTTTGACGTCGACCTCAGGCCTTGGGTGGAGAGTTTCTAAAAAGCGTGTTTATCTGATTCCGCTTTGAACTGCTCCACTTTCTCAGGCGTCGTTTCCGTTTGGTGGTTATCTTTCCATTCGCCGTAAGTCATGCCGTAAATAACTTCGCGCGCTTCATCAAAAGAAAGCTCGACGTCACGTTCCTTGGCCGCCTTCAGATACCATTTGGCGAGGCAGTTGCGGCAGAAGCCAGCCAGATTCATCAGGTCGATATTCTGCACATCGGTGCGTTTGCGAAGATATTCGGTGAGGCCGCGAAAGGCGGCAGCTTCCAGTTCCGTCCGTGTTTGGTCGTCCATTTCCCTGCTCCTCATAGATATGCGAATTAGCGTGTCGTAACACCTTGCGAATACGTATAACAGCGCATGAGCTTCTCCCCAAATGCTCGCTTCGGCTTGCCGGCGCTGGCCCTCGGAATTCTCGTCATTTCCTTCTCGCCTCTCCTGGTGCAGGTGAGCGAGGTGGGGCCGAGTACGACCGCCGTCTACCGCGCGCTCTTTGCCATGCCGGCGCTCACCGCCTGGATGCTGCTGGAAAGCCGCAAGGGAGATGCACCACGGCGCAAATTAACGACACGTGACTGGGCATTGCTGGCGCTGACCGGGCTCTTTTTCACCGGCGACCTGGTTGCCTGGCACAGCGCGATCCGCCTGAGCGGCGTCGCCAACGCCACTTTCCTCGCGCATTTATCGACTCCCATCATCGCTATCGGCGCTTGGCTGATGTTCAGCGAGCGCCTCACCTGGGGGTTCGTGGCCGGCTTGCTATTGGCCATGGCCGGCACCGCCCTGATCATGGGCGCCAGCATTATCGAACCGGGCGGCAGCCTGTTGGGCGACGGGCTCGGCCTTCTAACCGCCTTCTTCTATGGCGGCTATCTGCTGATGATCAAGCATCTGCGCGAGCACCTGCCGAGCGGTTTAATCATGGCCGCGAGCACCGCCTTCAGCTTCGTTGGCTTGTTGATTGTGGCGCTGATCATGGATGAGAGTTTGATCCCGGTGACGCTGCTCGGCTGGGGCACGCTGGTCGCCATCGGTCTCATTATTCATGCCGGCGGGCAGGGCCTGATAACGGTCGCCTTCCGCCACCTCAGCGCCTCCTTCGCTTCCGTCGCCCTGCTCGGCACGCCGGTGCTGGCCGCCTTCTTCGGCTGGTTGATCCTGGATGAGACCTTAACCTTGCTTCAGGGCCTCGGCTGCGCCGCCGTGCTTGCCGGCATTGCGCTGTCGCAACGCCTCGGCGCGGCAAAAGGCCGAGCATGAAGAGCCGCGCCGCCCGCCATGGCGCCACCCGACACGGCCATGTCCTACCCTGGCTGTTCTGGCTGGCGGCGGCAATGCTGTTCGGCTATGGCCATCTCACCCGCGTCGCGCCGGGCGGCATGGTCGATGCCCTGATGCGCGATTTTGCCGTCGGCGCCGCCGTGCTCGGCAATATCTCGGCGATGTATTGGTACGCCTATTCGATATTCCAAATCCCCGGCGGCTTTCTCCTCGATCGCTTCGGCCCGACCCGCGTCCTTACCGGCAGCGTTCTGCTCTGCGCCGTTGGCGGCATCCTCTTTGCCTATGCGCCGAATGTGGATGCCGCCAATGCCGGGCGTTTCATCACCGGCGCGGGCGGTGCCGCGATTTATGCCTGCGCCATTAAAATCGCCCATATCTGGTTCGACGCAAAACGCTTCGCCCTGCTTGGCGGCGCCACCATTCTGATCGGCATGTTCGGCGCCACACTTGGCCAGGCGCCGGTTGCCGTGTTGATCGAGATCGACGGCTGGCGCCCGGTGATGTTCTGGGTGGCGCTGGCGGCACTGCCGCTCGGCGCCTTCGCCTTGATGAGCCACCGCTCACCGCCGATCGAGCGCACCTCGGTGAACAGCTCGCGCCAGCTCTTTGCCCTAATGCTGCGAACGGTGCGCTCCAGGCGCTATTGGACCATTACCCTCTACGCCGCGATGATCGCCGGGCCGTCGATCTCCTTTCCGGTCTGGGGCATCGCCTATTACATGCAGGTGCTCGGCTACGCCCGCGCCGAGGCGGCATTGTTTACCACCGTGGCGCTACTCGGCTGGGCCTTCGGCTCGCTCTCGGCTGGCTGGATATTGGGCCGCATCAAACGGCGCAAGATTGCCGCCATCGGCTGCGCCGCATTTAGTCTTCTCAGCTGGTCGCTGTTCGTCGCCTTTCCGGGCATGCCGGAGATCGCCCACTATATTGTCATGCTGGTGATCGGCATTTCCGCCGGCGGCATCGTTGTCGGTTTTATTCTGATCGCCGATACCTCTCCGCCTGACGCGGTGGGCACGGCAACGGCCATTACCAACACGCTGGTCATGCTGGCGAGCGCCGCAATATTGTTGATTATGGGTCATGTGCTCGACTTGCTGTGGGCCGGCGAAATCATCGACGGCGTGCGCATCTATTCCCCCTTCGCCTTCCGCATGGCATATCTCGCCATGCCGGCCGCCGCCCTGGTGGCTTTGCTGGCCGCCTTCTCGATACAGGAAGCCCCGCGCGGGGAAACCAAGGAAAGTTACACATGAAACTATCTCAACGCCGGCTGTTGCGCGACATGTTCGACGCTGCCGTGCATGCGGCACAGCCGGCGCTCTGTCTCCCCCGCCATCTGCCGTCGCCACCGACGGGCCGCACTTGCGTGATCGGCGCCGGCAAGGCGGGCGGCGCCATGGCGCGCGCGGTTGAGGATAACTGGCCGGAGCCGCAAGGCGACCTGGGACAACAAGGACCGTTGCAAGGGCTGGTGGTGACGCGCTTCGGCCACGCTGTGGAAACCAGCCGGATTAAAGTCGTCGAGGCCGCCCATCCGGTGCCGGACGCCGCCGGCGCTGCTGCTGCTGCGCGTATTCTCGAAATGGTGCAAGGATTGGGGCTGGATGATCTGGCGCTCTGTCTGATATCAGGCGGCGGCTCGGCCCTTCTTTCCCTCCCCGCGCCCGGTCTCACCCTCGACGACAAGCAGCAGGTGACCAATGCGCTGTTACGCTCGGGCGCCAATATCTCCGAGATCAATTGCGTGCGCAAACATCTCTCGGCGATCAAGGGCGGGCGCCTCGCCGCCGCCTGCCATCCAGCGCCGTTGATCACATTGGCCATCTCCGATGTGCCGGGCGACGATGCGGCGGTGATCGCCTCCGGCCCGACCGTACCCGACCCGACGACCTTCGCCGAAGCGCGCGATGTGCTGGCGAAATATTCGATTAAACCGCCGCTCAATGTCGCCAACCATCTTGAGGCAGCAGCGGAGGAAAGTCCGAAGCCCGGCGATGCCCGCCTCGCCGGCGCCGAGTTCCGCCTGATCGCCACACCCGCCGCCTCGCTCGAAGCGGCCGGCCGGGTGGCGCAGCAGGCGGGCTATCAGGTGCGCATGCTGGGCGACGCGCTCGAAGGCGAGGCCGGCGCGATGGCGCGCGAGCATGCCAAGTTGGCGGTCGATTGCGCGCCGGGGACGGTGCTGCTCTCGGGCGGCGAAGCGACGGTGATCGTCAAAGGCGATGGGCGCGGCGGCCCCAATGCGGAATACGCCCTGGCATTGGCGCGCGCCCTGGGTGGCCGCGCCGGTATCTGGGCCATGGCGTGCGATACCGATGGCATCGACGGCACCGAAGACAATGCCGGCGCGCTGATCGCCCCCGACACGCTCGCGCGTGCGGCGGAAATCGGCGAGGATGCCGGTGCGCGGCTTGAGAATAATGACGGCTATGGTTTTTTCGCTGCCCTTGACGATCTTGTGATGTCAGGCCCGACCATGACGAATGTTAATGACTTCCGTGCCATTGTTGTCGACGCCGATGTTTAATTGTTAGGTTGTTGAACGATGCGCCGACACCGTAGAGCCAAAATTGTCGCCACCCTCGGGCCCGCCAGCTCGACGCGGGACTGTATCCACGCGCTGTTCGATGCCGGCGTCGACATGTTCCGCTTCAATTTCAGCCATGGTACGCATGACGAGCACCGTGCGCGCTACGACATTGTGCGCGAGATCGAAGCGGAAGTCGGGCGGCCGATCGCCGTCATGGCGGATTTGCAGGGCCCCAAGCTCAGGGTCGGCGAATTTGAAAATGGCGAGGCCATGCTGAAACAAGGCAACGCGTTCCGCCTCGACCTGTCACCCGAGCGCGGCGACGCGCACCGCGCGCCCCTGCCCCATCCGGAAATCTTCTCGGCGCTTGAGGACGGCGCCGAAATTCTGCTCGACGATGGCCGCATTCGCCTCTCCGTCACCTCGCACGGTAAGGATTTTGCCGACACCATCGTCCAGGCCGGCGGCAAATTATCGGACCACAAGGGTGTAAACCTGCCGCGTGTCGCGCTTGGCCTGAGCGCAATTACATCCAAGGACCAGCGCGATCTGCGTTTTGCCCTGGAAATGGGCGTCGACTGGGTGGCGCTGTCATTTGTTCAGCGCCCCGACGATGTCGCCTCGGCACGGAAACTCATTGCTGGGCGCGCCTCGATCATGACCAAGCTGGAAAAACCGGCGGCGCTCGACAGTCTGGCCGAGATCATCGATCTCTCGGATGCGATCATGGTGGCGCGCGGCGATCTTGGCGTCGAGCTGGCGCCGGAAGACGTGCCGGCGGAGCAGAAAAACATCGTCCGCGCCGCACGCCGCGCCGGCAAGCCGGTGGTGGTGGCGACGCAAATGCTCGAATCGATGATTTATGCCGCCGCACCAACCCGGGCCGAAGCCTCCGATGTCGCCACCGCCGTTTATGACGGCGCCGATGGGCTGATGCTGTCGGCCGAATCGGCTGCCGGCGATTATCCGGTCGAATCGGTGGCGATGATGAACCGCATCATCGAGCGGGTTGAGCGCGACCCGGCCTACCGCGTTTTTATCGAAAGCCAGAATTACGACCCGGAATCGACACCCGCCGACGCCATTACCGCCGCCGCGCGCCAGGTGGCGGAAACCGTCCATGCCGCCGCCGTTGTCACCTACACCACTTCGGGCTCGACCGCGCTCCGCGCCGCGCGCGAACGGCCGGGCGTGCCCATATTGGCGCTCACGCCGGAGCTGCAAACGGCGCGCCGCCTGGCCATTGTCTGGGGCGTGCATTGCCTCCACACCGAAGACGCAATCGACTTCCAGGATATGGTCGAGAAGGCCTGCACGGCGGCGCGCGAACAGGAATTCGCGCGCCTCGGCGACCGCATCGTCATTACCGCCGGTGTGCCGTTCGGCACGCCGGGCTCGACCAATGTGCTACGCATCGCCTGGGTCGGCAATTAAACCAACGCCGCTTAATTAAATTGTCGATTTGTCCTCGAGGTTACGCAGGCGCTTCACCATCCGCTTGGCGTGCGGCATATGCGGATGCACGGCAAGCGCCGCCTCGAACGCGGCCAGGGCCTCGGAATGACGCGCCAACATGATATTGATCAGGCCGAGCCCGGCGAGGGCGCCGAAATGGCGCGGCTCGAGGGCCAGGGTACGCTCCACATCGGCGATGGAACGGTCATAATCGCCCATCAGATAATAGAGCGTGGCGCGCTTGTTCCAGCCCTCGGCGAAATCCGGGCGCAATTCAATCACGCTGTTGAAGCTGCTGAGCGCGGCGTCGTAGCCGCCATGGTTCATCGCCGCCGTACCGCCGGCCAGCATGCGGTCGACCGCCGCATCGTTTGAGAGACTCCAAAGACGCCAGATCTGCACCTCGACGCCAGCCGCCTCGGCCATCGTCGCGGATGATTTCAGCTCGGCAAAGAGATCGTTCAGCTGCGGATCGTCCTGGCCCGCCCCAGCCATCCGCCCGCTAACAAGCGCCAGCAACAGTGCGGCGCAAATAGTCTTGAGAATTATTTTGCCAGGGAGCGCCCAACGAGCGCCGGCGGCATCGGCCCGCCTGTCGCCCAATCCAGCAGTTCGGCGGTGTGCACAATCGGGATATGCGTGCCGGAAGCGATCTGTGTCATGCATCCTATGTTCCCGGTGGCAATGATATCCGGCTTGGTTTGTTCGAGCATCTCGGCTTTGCGCGCCAGCATGCGCCCGGCCAGTTCGGGTTGCAAGATATTGTAGGTGCCAGCCGAGCCGCAGCAGAGATGCCCTTCCGCCGCCTCGCAAACCTCAAAGCCCGCTTCAGCCAGCAGCGCCTTCGGCCCGTCATGCAGTTTTTGCCCATGCTGCATGGAACAGGCGCCATGATAGGCAACCCGCAACTTGGCCACGCCGATGGCTTTAAGCGGCCCGAGTTCGGTCATGACCTCGCTGATATCGCGCGTCATGGCGGCGACCTGCCCTGCACTTTCGGCGATGGCCGGGTTGTCGCGCAACAGCACGCCGTAATCCTTCACCATGGTGCCGCAGCCGGACGCATTCGAAACCACAGCATCCAGCGGGCTGCGGCCATGTTCGGCTGAGAAAGCCTCGATATTGGCGCGCGCCCATCCTTCCGCCGCCGCGCGCTCGCCCTGATGCAATGATACGGCGCCACAACAGCCGGCGCCCTTCAGCACCACAACCTCACAGCCATGGCGCGTTAACAGGCGCGCTGTCGCTTCGTTGATCTCGGGCGCCAGCGCCTTTTGCACGCAGCCATTCAGCATGGCGACGCGGTTTCGCCGGCTGGCGCCTTGGGCCGGGATGGTCTGTGCCCTATCGACCCAGGACGGCGCATGCACCGGACGGAAGGAAAGCCGCATCATTGCGCCGAATGGACCTGGCAGAAACTGCCCCAGAATGCCGGGACCGCGCGCGGCAATGATGGCGAGGCGAAAGAGATTGGGTCTCGGCAGCAGAAAACCGAGCATGCGATGCAACAGGCGCTCAAGCACCGGGCGCCGGTAGGTCTCGGCAATATGGCTACGTGCGTGATCGACCAAATGCATGTAATCGACGCCGGACGGGCAGGTCGTCATGCAAGACAGGCAGGACAGGCAGCGATCGATATGGCGTACCGTCGCGGCGTCGGCGGCTTGCCCGCTTTCGAGCATATGCTTGATCATATAGATGCGCCCGCGCGGACTGTCGCGCTCATCGCCGAGCAGCTTATAGGTCGGGCAGGTAGCGAGGCAGAAGCCGCAATGGACGCATTTGCGCAACACGCGCTCCGCTTCGGCAATTTCCGGCTTGGCCAGTTGGATGATATCGAATTGCGTCTGCATGGCTTATACCAAGGAGCGGTGATAATGACCCATAGGGATCGCCCCCGCGACCCGTCGGGTAGGAGGATGGCCGCAGGCGATGTGGCCCATCGGCAAGGCCTTCCGACGCCCTCCGACGGGCCGCGGGGGCGACCGGTTCGGCGGCTTGCCAAGGCTTTCGGACGGCGTCGCGCGCGGCTTCC
>JABIXB010000045.1 GCA_018666805.1 Rhodospirillaceae bacterium
ATGCGCGTTTGTCGCGGTAGCCGGCATAGGGCTCGGCATCGACGGGATAGTCCGTGGCATGGTCATAGAAGAGGTTGCCGATACAGCGGAATACCTCCCCCGGCGTGCCATGGGTTTGCGAAATGATCCGGTTGAGCGCCTTCAGGTGCGCTATCAATTCAGCATCGAATTCCGGCTCCTGATCGTCCATCAATAAGGTTCCCTGGCAAATTTCAGGCCGCTACAATTGCCCCTGGCGTGGCGATGGTTATAGGGAATAATCGACTAAAGGCCTAAAGGAATGACAAATTGACAACCGGGCTACGCATTCTGTTCGCCACAGGGCTTGATTATATGCCCGCGCGGGTCGGTGGTGCGCTTCAGTCGATCCATGATCTGAGCGTCGCGCTCAACGCCCGTGGGGTGGAGACGGCCGTGCTGTGCGCCGGCGCCCCTGACAAGCCGGCGAATGAAGTGCAGAGAGATGTCTATCGGGGCTATCAGGTTTATCGCGCGCGCCAGCCGGAGCGGGCGGTGGCGGCGGTCACCCGGGATTTTCGGCCGAGCGCCGCCGTGCTGCAATCGGGTGCGATCCAAGCCATGACGGAGGCGTTTCAAGCCGCCGGCGTTGCGACGATGGTCTATATCCGCGATGCGGAGTTCGGCGGCCAGATGTTCCTGCCGAGCACGGAGATACTCTTTCTCGCCAATTCCGCCTTCACCGCGCGGCGGACGGAGGTCATGCTGGGGGTGGATTGCCATGTTCTGCCGTCGCTCATTCGCCTCTCGGAATACCGGACGGAGACGAACAGAAGCCGCGCGCTCTTCGTCGGCTCGAGCCCGCGAAAAGGGCTCGAGATTGCCTTCCGCATCGCGGAGCGCCGCGCCGATATCCCGTTCGATTTCGTCGAATCCTGGCCGATTTCGGAACACCGGCGGGTTCATTATGGCGCGCGCTGCGCGCGGGCGGGCAACATCGCCTGGCATCGCTCGGTCTCCGACATGCGGCAATTCTATGCCACCGCCCGCCTTCTCCTCGCGCCGAGCGTGTGGGAAGAGGCCTATGGCCGGGTGGTGCCGGAGGCGCAGATAAGCGGCATTCCAGTGCTGGCGAGCGATCGCGGCGGGCTGCCGCAGGCGGTTGGTCCGGGCGGCATTCTGATCGATGCGCATGCGCCCGACGCGGATTGGCTGGCCGCGTTCGACCGGATGTGGGACGACGACGCGGAATATAGCCGCCTCTCCGGGCTCGCGCGTGAGCATGCGGAGCGCGAAGAAATGGCGCCCGGGCTGATCACCGGGCGCTTCCTCGAACTGGTCTCGGACTTTATCGCCGCGCGCCGCGGCGGCGCCTAGGCCCGCGCCGGCGCGTGTCCGCGCCACGTTCTCGGCGCAGGCGCTGAAGCTCGTCATAGGCGCGGTAGAAGCCGGCCCGGATGGTCGCTTCGTGGCGGTTGATTTTGACGAACAGGTCGGCCTCGGTGTTGGCCTTCAAAAAAGCCTGGCCGGGAGAGGCGGCGCGCGCCGGCGGCGCGCTTGGCGCGGTGATGAAGGCCGGCGCGCCGGCGTCCTGCCAATTGTCCGCGCCGCCCGCATCATTGTCCGCGCCGCCCGCATCACCGTCCGCACCGTGCTCAAACGATGCATCGTCGAAGCCGGAGACGCCGGCGATGCCGATGATGCGCGGCGGCGGGTTGTCGATTTGGTGCTGAAAATGCTGGAACACGTCGCTTTCGACCTGCGTCACCCGGCGCAGGCGCCAGGCGCAGGCAACCATCTGCTCGAGAAAGAAGCCTTCAAGTCCGCTTTCGGGCGGATATTGGGCGTAAAACTGCGCCTCGATATGGTCGAAATCGGCCCGGTTTTCGCTCGGCAACACTTGCGATTCGGCCGCGAGTCCATGGCGCAAGGCGTTGAGGCGTACGGCCTTTTTTGCCGTGGCGCTATTCGGGCCGGTGTTTTTGCTGGCGTTCTTGCGGTTGGCGGAAATTTGTTTTGGCGTGGCCATGTTGTAAGATGCTCCTAATCATAGGCCCAATTAGCGCAAGGTGGGTTAATACGAGGTAGCCAAGCGCGCGGATGCGCTCGCCCGGCGTTTGAGGGGCCGAACAAAAGATCCAACAAACACAATATATCGTGCCTCGGCCCGATCACAAAACAATACCAACTTACCCACTAAGATATATATAAAAATATATATATCAACTGGCGTCGCGCTGGAATATCGCGACCAGCTCGATATGGCTCGACCACAGGAATTGGTCGATCGGCGTGAGCGCGCTCAAACGGTAGCCGCCATCGATAAGAATGCGCGCGTCGCGCGCGAAGCTCGCCGGGTTGCACGATACCGCCGCGATGCGCGCCACCTGCGAGGCCGCCAATGTCTCGGCCTGCGCCCGCGCCCCGGCCCTGGGGGGGTCGAAAATAACGGTGTCGAACGGTTTCAGCTCGGCCACGCCGAGCGGCCGGCGCGCCAGGTCGCGC
>JABIXB010000046.1 GCA_018666805.1 Rhodospirillaceae bacterium
CCCATTGGGTCGAATATTGGCTGTGGATCAGCATCGCATCGTCGCACAGGAGATCGGTCTGCAGCGGATTGTCGCGCCGCGCCGGGCCGTCGAAAGCGATCTCGCCTTCGCGGATGACAGGCTTCAGCTCGGGCGGCAGGCGGCTTGGATTGATCGCGTTGCCGCCCGGCAGGTCAAGCGGCATGGAGAGGCAGAAGGTTTTGCCAGTGCGCACCTGTTTAACCGCTTCGAGCACGCGCGCCTCGGTTAGGAGATTTAGCCGGCCCAATTGATCGTCCGGGCCGAAATCACCCCAGTTCGAACCGTCAGGCCGTATTTTCCAGCGCTTGCTCATCTTGTCTCTCCTGATTGACGCCGGTGATTATGCCTAAAACGCCCGCATGTTACAGTGCAAGAAAGGGGATCGAAAATGAGCGATGTGGTTGTCGCGGCGAATACGGAAGATGTGCTCGGCGAAGTGCCGGTCTGGGACGCGGATGCTCAGTGCCTGTGGTGGACCGATGTGTTCCGCCCAGCCATCCACCGCCTCGACGCAGCAAGCGGCGAAGTGGAAAGCTGGACCCCGCCCGACAAGGTGCATTCCTTCGCACTCCGGCAAAATGACGGGCTGGTGATCGCCGGGCGCAAGGGTTTTGCGCGTTACGACCCGGTAAGCGGCGCGTATGAACTGCTGCACGATCCGCGCGGCGAAAACGACGGCACCATGCTCAACGATGGCCGTGCCGACCGCCAGGGCCGCTTCTGGGCCGGCACCATGGACAAGATGCTAAAGGCCCCCACCGGGCATCTCTACCGCTTGGATGCCGACGGCACCAGCCACGCCGAAGCGGACAACATCACGCTTTCAAACGGCGTCGCATTCTCACCCGACGGCGGCACGCTTTATTGCGCCGACAGCCTGCTCAAAACCATCTTCGCCTATGATCTGGCTGCGGATTCCGGCGCGCTGGCCAACAAACGCGTCTTCGCCGAGACAAGTGCCGTGCCCGGCATCCCCGACGGCGCCACGGTCGACGCCGAAGGCCATCTCTGGAGTGCCCGCTTCGACGGCAACCGCGTCGTCCGCTATGCCCCCGACGGCAGCGTCGTGCAGGAGATTGAGCTTCCGGTCAGCCGAGTCACTTCGTGTGCGCTCGGTGGTCCCGATCTCAAAACCCTCTACATCACCAGCGCCTTCTTCCGCCTGACAGACGAACAACGCGCCAAGCAGCCATTGGCCGGTGCGCTTTTCGCCGTGCAGGTCGATGTGCCGGGGGTGCCGGAGCCGCGTTATAAGGGCTGAAAGCGTGGCAGCGTCACGTCTTCGCTGACGTCATCGAAGGTGACTTCGACTTCCATGCCGACGCTGATCTTTTCGTTGTCGACGCCGACCAGGTTGGCGGTAAGGCGGGGGCCTTCTTCGAGTTCGATTTGGGCGGCGTTGTAGGGCAGGTCGTCGCGGAAGGCGGCGAACCATTCCTTGTGCACCACCGTCCAGGCGCTGACCTGGCCGCGCCCGGAAGCCTTACGCCAGCCGAGATCGTCGGAGAAGCAGAACGGGCAGACCGGGCCGGGTGGCAGATGTACCTTGGAACAGGCGTTGCATTCGGCCAACAACAATTCGTGACGCTTACAGCCGGCCCAGAAAGGCTCGGTATCCGGTGTGATGCGCGGCAAGGGTTTCTGACTGATATCCATGTGAGTTATCTCTTTTTGTTTGATCCCTCAAGCGCCGGGCGCGCGCATCCGCGCACTTGGCTACCTCGTATTAACTCGGGCGCGCGGTCGCGCTTGCCGGAATGCAAGAAAAGCATTCCGGTTGGTGGTGCCCAAGAGAAGAATCATAATGGGTTCTGCGCATCGCCATCTGCCTTAATTCCGAAAGACCAAAGAATCGCCCCAAGCGGTGCCCCATTGCAAATGTTCGGCGCCTTCGATCTGGCGTTCGCCGCACTCGCCGCGCAACTGGCTGGCGATCTCATAAACAGAATTCCAGCCGCCGATATGGCTTTCGGAGAGGAGGCCGCCGGAGGTGTTCATCGGCAGTTCGCCGCCAAGCTCGATGCGGCCATCCTGCACCCATTTGGCGGCCTCGCCCGGCGCGCAGAAACCGAAGCGTTCGAGCACGAACAGCGGCAGCGGCGAGAAGGCGTCATAGGTATAGAGGCCATTTATGTCCTCGCGCTCGATACCGGCCATGCGGTAGACGGCGAGGTCGCGCTCATCGGCGCCGCTGCGGCCATTCGATTGCTGGTTCATGCCCATGCTGCGCGGGCTGAAGATGAATTCCTCGCGCCCGCTCCTGAGACCCTGCATGCCGGAGATATAGACAGGTGATTGTTTGAGGTCGCGCGCGCGCTCAGCGCTGGTGACGAGGATCACCACCGCGCCGTCGGAGATCAGGCTGCAATCAAAGAGGCGCAACGGGTCGACCACCATGCGCTGGCTTTGGTGATCCTCAAGGGTCAGCTCTCCTTTGCCATAGGTGTAGGCGTGCGGGTTGAGCTGGGCGTGCTTGCGGAAGGCGATCGGCACGGCGGCAAGGTCTTCGCTGGTCGCGCCGTAGAGCGACATGTAGCGCTGATAGGCCAGTGCCGCGCCGGCGGCGGGTGCGGTGAGGCCATAGGGCGGGCTTTCGCCGTGCGTGCCGCCGCCCTCGCGCATGCCTTCCATATCGCCCGGGCCACCGAGGATATCGCGCTCGCGGGTGAAGCTGATGGCGGTGACGCAGGCGACGGTATCGGCCATGCCCGAGATCACCGCCAAGGCGGCGTGTTGCAGGGTGTAGGCAATGAAGCGGCCATGCGTCCACATCTGGTTGATGTAGCGCACATCGAGGCCATAGGCCTCGGCGATCTGGTCGTAATCGAGGCCGAGCGGCCAGCCCATATGCAGTGACAGGCCGTCGATATCGCCGCGCTCCAATCCGCTGTCGGCGAGCGCGTTTTTCATCGCGATGCTGCCGAGCTTGAGCTGGCTCTCGGGCAGAAAACGGCCAAATTCACTGCGCCCGATGCCGACAATGGCGGCCTTGTCGCGCACGATATCGTTCATCAAGCGCCTTTCTTTTCCTGCTCGGCGAAAGCGGCAAGCAGGGCCAGCGCTTCGTCGATATCCGCCTCGGTGTGATCGGCGGAAACTTGAAAACGGATTTCCTCGTCGCCCTGCGGCACGACGGGGAAATTGAGACCGGTGGCGAGCAATCCGTTTGTCCTTAGGAAAATAACCAAGGCCGAGGTGCGCGCGGTATCGCGCACCATCAGCGGCACCACCGGGTGGGCGCCGGGAATCGTTTCATAGCCGAGCGCCACCAGGCCGGATTCGAAACGTGCCGTCATGGTGCGGAGGTGATCGATCAAGGCCTGACCCGCCGGCGAATCGACAATCTCGACCGCCTTCAACGCCGCCGCCGCTTCGCCCGGCGTGATCGGGTTGGAATAGATATAGAAGGGCGAGGTCTCGCGCAAATATTTGGTCAGCGTGGCGCTGCCGGTGACATAGCCGCCATTAACGCCGAACGCCTTGCCGAGCGTGGCGATCAGCACATCGACCGGCGGTGCGGCGCAATATTCCTCGGTGCCGCGGCCGGTTTCGCCAAATGCGCCGATACCGTGTGAATCGTCGGCGACGGTAATGACGTTCTCGGCGTAATTGGCGTCATGCTTTTCCGCCACGGCCATGATTTCATCGAGCGGCGCGTGATCGCCGCGCATGCTGAAGATGCCGTCCGTCACCACCACGGCGCGGCGGCAGCTCGCTGCGCATTCCGACAAATGGCGATCGAGCGCGGCCAGATCGAGATGGGCGTAGACACGCTTTTCCTTTGGCCGGGCGAGGCGCATGGCGTTGATGATGCAGCTATGGTTGAGCGCATCGCTGATCACCGCCGTCTCATTATCGATCAATTGCGGCAGCACGCCCATAACGGTGGCGTAGGCCGAGCTAAAGATCATTGCCGCCTCGCGCCCGTGAAAGCGCGCTAAACGTTCCTCAAGCGCCGTGTGCGGGCCCCAACTGCCGCTGATAAAGCGCACCGCACCTGGCCCGGTGCCGAATTGCTGTACCGCTTCTTCCTCGGCAGCCCGCACATCGGCATTCAGTGACATGCCGAGATAGCTGTTCGAATTCATGCGGAGAAATGGCCGCTCGCCTTCGCCGGCGAGCAAATAGCGCGGGCCTTTGCCGCCTTCAGGCGGAACGATGCCGGCAAACAGCGTCTCGGCGCCCTTGGCCCGGCCGGATTCCTCCATCTCGCGCACATCCGCCGCGAGCTTCTCTTCCAGGCGTGCTATCGGCATGATTCACTCCCTTCCGTTTATGTCGTCCGCGTTGGACTTTTTAATTTTTCGCCGAGCTTGGCCAGCATATCCGCTGTCATTGTCGCCAGGTCATAGCGCGGCTGCCAATCCCATTCCGCCCGCGCGGCGCTGTCATCGATCGCGCGCGGCCAGGATTCGGCGATTGCCTGGCGCACCGGATCGACATCATAGTCGATGACGAAATCGGCGACGGATTTGCGGATTTCGCCGGCCAGTTCATCGGGCGTGAAGTTCATCGCCGTCACATTGAAGGCGTTGCGGTGTTTGAGGCGCGTAGGCTCGGCTTGCATAAGCTGGATGATACCGTCGATGGCGTCCGGCATATACATCATGTCGAGGCGCGTATCGGCGGCGAGGAAACAGGTGTAATGGCTGTAGCGCACCGCCTGATAGAAGATTTCGACGGCATAATCCGTGGTGCCGCCGCCGGGTGGTGCGGCGTAGGAGATCAGGCCGGGCAGGCGCAGGCCGCGCGCGTCCAACTCAAAACGCTCGGCGTAGTAATCACACAGCAGTTCGCTCGCCACCTTGGTCACGCCATACATGGTGGTCGGGCGTTGAATGGTGGTTTGCGGCGTCCGGTCGCGCGGCGTCGACGGGCCGAAGGCGCCGATCGAGCTTGGGCAGAATACCGAAGCGCTGTTCTGGCGCGCCACTTCCAAGACATTGTAGAGCCCGCCGAGATTGACCGACCAGGCGATCTGCGGGCGCTCCTCGGCGACCGCTGAGAGCAGCGCCGCCATATGATAAATAGCGCCGATATCATGCCGCCGCACGACATCCTGGATGGCGAGCGGCTGGGTGCAATCGACCTGCTCAAAGGCGCCCTGATAGGCGCCGGCCGGCGGGATGCGGATGTCGGACGCGACCACCCGTTCGGCGCCGTAGCGCGCCTCCAGCGCCGGCACCAGCTCCGAGCCGATCTGGCCGAGCGCGCCGGTGACGAGAATTTTCTTGTCTTTTTTCGTACCCATCCCCTCTGCCTAGCCGGAATCGGGCAATTTCACAATCAATTCACCCGATCTGGAATAATTCGTTAACCAAACCGCGCTAGTTTGCCATGGAGCGCCGAAGGGCGGCGCGAGCGGAGAGTGTGTCTGTGAAATGGGGTAGCCTGGACAGTTTCCTGATCCAGGACAAATTCTGGCAAGACAAGATGGGCAAGCCCATCGCCAACAAGGATTTCATGTTGGCGCTGCTCACCCATGGCACGCTCGATTCATACCGCTTTTATTATCTCGACGAAGAGGATATGGCGCAGGGCCAAGCCGGCCTGGAGGAGCATCTGCCGGTCGATAGTCTGACCCGCGTCGGCTTCGCCACGCAATCCGAACTGGCCAATGATGTCGAGGCCGGCGAGATCGATATCCTGCATCAAGGCGATTTCACTTTTCACGCACCCTATCTGATGGAATATCGCGCCGGCGCGCGCGGCGCACCGTTCGCCGTTTCCGGCACCACCCATTCGCTCGATGGGGTCAAAATTCAGTCACGCCTGATCGACATGCTGCTGGCCGGCCCCCGGCCCTATGACAGCATCGTCTGCACCAGCGATTGCGCCAAGCAAATGCTCGCCGCCGCGTTCGCTGACATCCGCGGCAATTTCAAGGAGCGCTTTGGCGCCACCCTGCCCGAGCCGCCGGAGCTGGTGCAGATCCCGCTCGGCATTTCGGACGAGTTCGAGGATATGCCGGATCGCGCCCAATGCCGCGCCGCGCTTGGGCTCGGTGAGAAGGAGCTGGTGCTGCTTTGCCTTGGGCGCTTTTCGGCGCGGCGCAAGATGGATCTCGGGCCGATGCTCGAATGCCTGCAATATCTCAAGGCGCGCGGCGAACTGCCGCCCTTTACCCTTATATTGGCCGGCGGCGGCTCCGACAGCGAAGTGGGTTTAACGCGAGAGATCGTCGAGACGCTTGAGCTCGGCTCTTGCGTCCGTATCGAAGCCAATCATGACTTTGCCCGCAAGCGCGAGCTTTATGGCGCGGCGGATATCTTCGTTTCGCTGGTCGACAATTATCAGGAAACCTTCGGCCTGACGGTGATCGAGGCGATGGCGCACGGCCTGCCGGCGATTGTTTCCGAGTTTAACGGCTACCGCGAATTGGTGCGCGAGGGCGAGACCGGCTTTCGCGTGCCGACCTATGCCAGCGCCGCTGAAGAGCCGTGGCAATCGCTCGCCGGCGTGCTTGATCCGTCGCTCCTGGGTTTCTATCGCGGCCAGAAGGTGGCGTTCGATTTCAAACGCTTCGCCGAGACGCTGGGCGCGCTCGCCGGCAATGAGGGCCTGTGCCGCGAAATGGGTCAAAAGGCCAAGAAGCTCAGCCGCGACTATCTCTGGTCGCGCATCATTCCACGCTATGAGGAAATGTGGCAGGCCCAGCATGAGACGGCGCAAGCGACCAACGGCAAAGCGGCACAGAATAGCGCGCCGCCGCTGCTGGTGCCGGACCATAAGCGCGTTTTCGGGCACTACCCGACACGATTCCTTGACGACCAGACCCACGTGCGGGTGAGCGATTATTGCCGCACGCGGGCGGCTGAGAATTTCAAGCCGGTGATGTATGCGGCGCACGGTGAGCGCATCCGCTTCCCCATTATGCAGGCGCTGATGTCACGCCTTGCCGGTGCCGCGCCGGATGCGGCGCCGGCGCTCGGCGCGCTAATCGAGGAAGTCGCGCGCGACGGCAATCTTGCCGCTGATATTGTCATGCATAATTTCGATTTTCTTCTCAAGCACGGCTATATCGAAATTTCCGCCTGATGCACTTGCGTCCCACCTGCCGGGGACGCACTATTCGCTCTCACCTGAAGGGCAATGCGACATGGCGGATACTGAACAAAATAAAAGCACCAGCGGGCGGGCAAGCGACGGCGCGCGCATGGCGATCCTCTCCAATCGTTTCGAAGCGATTGCCCGGCGCATGCAGAACACCTTGTTCCGCACCGGGCGCTCGGGCGTGCTCAACACGGCGCATGATTTCTCCTGCGTTATTCTGACCGCCGATTGCCGCCTGTTGTCGGCGGCGGAAAGCTTGCCGATCCACGTCATGATCGGCCCCGATATCATGGCGCGCGAAGTGAAGAAGCATCATCCGGTTTTCAAGCGCGGCGATGCTTTCCTGCATAATTCGCCCTATCACGGCAATTCCCACCCGGCGGATCATTGCACCATCGTGCCGGTGATCGACGATGACGGCGTGCACCGCTTGACCGTGCTGGCCAAGGCGCATCAGGCGGATTGCGGCAATTCCGAGCCGACCACCTATATGGGCCATGCGCGCGACGTTTATGAGGAGGGCGCGCTGATCTTCCCGGCGGTCAAATCGCAGGAAAACTATCAGGATATCGAGGATATCGTGCGCATGTGCCGGATGCGCATCCGCGTGCCCGATCAATGGTGGGGCGATTATCTGGCGGCGCTGGGTGCGGCGCGCATCGGCGAGCGCGAGCTTTTGAAATTGGGCGCCGATGTCGGCTGGGAGGCGCTCGATAACTATGTCGATGATTGGTTCGATTATTCCGAGCAGCGCATGATCCACGCCATCGGACGGCTGCCGAGCGGTACGGTGAGCGCGACCTCGGCGCATGATCCCTATCCCGGCGTACCGGACGGGATTCCGACCAAGGTGACGCTCAAGGTCGATGCCGAAGCGGGGCGTATTGAGGTAGACCTCAGAGAAAATCCCGATTGCCAGCCTTGCGGCCTCAACCTGTCCGAGGCGTGCTCGATTACCGCTGCCATGGTCGGCGTTTTTAACGGTATCAAGGATCATAGCGTGCCGCCCAATGCCGGCAGCTTCCGCCGCGTTGAGGTGTTGCTGCGCGAGAATTGCGTCACCGGGATACCGCGCCATCCGCACAGTTGCTCGGTGGCGACGACCAATCTGGCCGACCGCATCTCGAACCCGACCCAGCGCGCCCTGGCCGAGCTGGCCGAGGGCTTCGGCATGGCCGAGACCGGGCCGATCATCCCGCCGACCTGCGGCGTGATTTCGGGGCGCGATCCGCGCCATGACAATGAGCTTTACGTCAATCAGTTGATTCTCGGCGTGACCGGCGGCGCCGGCGCGCCCGAGGCCGATGCCTGGATGCCGATCGTTCATGTCGGCAATGCCGGCATGTGCCGCCAGGACAGCATCGAGGTTGACGAGCTTTCGCACCCGCTGCATGTGCCGTGCCGCCGCCTGCTCGCCGATACCGAAGGGGCCGGCACTTTTCGCGGTGCGCCCAGTATCGAGGTCGAATTCGGCCCGGCGGACGATAACAGCATGCGCGTGCTCTATGTCGCCGACGGCACCATCAATCCGGCGGCCGGCGCGCGCGGCGGCTTGCCCGGTGCGCCGATCAAGGTGTTTAAGCGCGGCGGCAATGGTGAGGTAACGGCGCAGGCAGCTTACGGCGATGTCGAGCTGATGCCGGGCGAGACGATCATCTCGATCTCGTCGGGCGGTGGTGGCTATGGCCCGCCCGGTAAACGCGAAGCCGGGCGCGTCAAGCACGACCTTGACGAAGGCTGGATCACACGCGAACGGGCAGAAACAGTTTATGGCTTGACGTTGGACGATGCGGGTGAGATTGATCTGGCGGCGACCGAGGCACGCCGCGCCGGCGCGTCAGAATAGGCGGTTCGAGTTTTCCTTGCCGAGCGCGTCCCAGACAAAACGCGCGAGCAGCTTTAACGGCACCGGCTTTTCCAGTACGGCGAAGACCGATAGACCGGCTTTGTTGGCGAGGCGCACGCTGTCGTCAAAACCGGACATGAGAATGACTTTCGGCTGCCACGGCATATCGGCCATCTGACGCGCCGCAGTGAGGCCGTCCATGGTCGGCATCTTGATATCCAAGAGGGCGACAGCCGGCTGTACCCGCATGGCTTCGCGCAACGCCATTTCGCCGTCACCGGCTTCAACCGATTGAATGCCTTCCATTTTCAGGAATTCGACGATTTTGCTCCGCAAGGAAGCGTTGTCATCGGCAATCAGGACGATATCGGCGCCGGCTGGAGACTGTGTCGCCATGGTTTCCTACCGTAATACCAAGTAGCAAAAACAACATTCAGGTGCGTTCGGCAGATTTCGAACGGGCATGGTACTATGCGTCGTGACTATTTCGAAAGTGTAAAGTAGTGGCGGAAAAGATTTTTCTCGTGAGCGGGGCGACGGACGGCATCGGCCGGGTTTCGGCGCTGAAATTGGCGCAAATGGGTGGCCGCGTGATCCTTGTCGGGCGCAATGCGGCCAAGGGTGAGCGCGTCATTGGCGACATCAAGCGCGCCACCGGCAACGCCGAAATCGAATTCGAACTGGCCGATTTATCGTCGCAAAGCGATATCCGTGCCGTCGCCGAGCGCCTGAACAACCGATTGGAACACTTGGATGCTTTGGTGAATAATGTCGGCGCGTGGTTTAACCGCCGGGCGCTGAGCGTCGACAATATCGAGATGACATTCGCGCTCAATCATCTCGGCTATTTTCTCCTGACCGGCCTGCTGCTCGACAAGCTGAAATGTGCGCCCAGCGCGCGCATCGTCAATGTCTCCTCGATGGCGCATAAGGGGCCGCAGGTCGATCTCGACGATCCGCAAGGCGAGGCTGGCTATTCGGGCTGGCGTGCCTATCAGGCTTCGAAGCTCGCCAATATCCTCTTTACCTATCATCTTGCTGGAAAACTTAGCAGTAGCAGCGTTAGCGCCAATTGCCTGCATCCCGGTTTTGT
The DNA here is from genome assembly GCA_018666805.1 of Rhodospirillaceae bacterium. Lineage (GTDB taxonomy): Bacteria > Pseudomonadota > Alphaproteobacteria > UBA828 > UBA828 > PTKB01. The sequence goes on from JABIXB010000046.1 coordinate 10,014, forward strand.
CGCCAGTAAATTCGCGCACAATAATGGCGGCTGGCTCAAATGGATGATGATCGTGGTGCAGCAACTTGCCGCCATCAATGAAGAAAAGGGCGCACGCACCAGCGTTTATCTGGCCTCGGCGCCGGAGGCCGAAGGCGTGAGCGGAAAATATTTTATCAAAAGCGAAATCGCCGAGAGCAACGCCGCCTCGCATGAGGGCGCGGCGCAGGAGCGTCTGTGGCAGATAAGTGAAGCGCTGACCGGTTTCAGCTACTGATCGCTGCTTGGCGCGATAATGGCGCCTTGGTGCTGAATGACCTCGGACGCAAGATCGGCGCCTTGGCGCGCCGCTTGACCCGCCGCCGCACCCTGAATTCGTGCCGCAATATAGGCGGCATTAAAGGAATCTCCGGCGGCGGTGGTATCGACCGGCCTGGAGACCTCAGGCGGGGTCACCAAGCGCTGCTTATTGCCCATCTCTCCATCGAGTGACACAAGGCAATCGCCGGCGCCGTTCTTGATCACCACTTCCGCCACGCCGAGCGCGTGCAGGCGCTCCGCACTTGCTTCGGGAGAGGCATCGCCGAACAGCAAATGCTCATCATCGAAGCTCGATAGAATCAGCGTTGCCGCCGCTGCGCCGCGCGTTATTTCACGCCGCGCCACGCTTTCGTCCGGCCACAGACGCGGGCGGGAATTGCTGTCAAAGGCGATGGTGCCGCCGCGCAGCCGAATTTGCGCCAATGTTTCGAACAGATTGCTGCGCCCGGTCGCGCTCAATATGGCAAGGGTAATGCCGCTGACATACACCAGGTCGAAATCCGCCAAAGCGGCTTGGAGCGCTACCGCGCCGGCATCGGAAAAGAGCTGGCGCGCCGGTGCCTGGCTGCGCCAATAGTGGAAGCTGCGCTCGCCCGCGCTGTCGGTGCGGATGGCGTAGAGGCCAGGCAGCGCGCCGGGCTGTTGGGTGATGAGGCCGGTACCGACCCCTTCCGCCCGCCAGGCGGCCAGCATCTCCAGGCTGAACGGGTCGTCACCGAGGATGGTGACGTAATCCACCGCCGCATCCGCCCCCTTCAGGCAGCGCGTGGCATAGACGGCGCTGTTGAGGCTGTCGCCGCCGAATGTCCGGCGCATGGCGCCGGGCCCGGACGCGGCGCTATCGTCGCGCAGTTCGATCATGCATTCGCCGATGAAGGCCAGGCGTTTCATGGTCACAATCCTCTGGTGAAGTGTCTCAGACCGTATATAACAAATGTGGCATCTTGGTAGTGGAGGAGAACAACAAAATGGAATTCGGTTTTAATGTCCCCAATGCCGGCCTTCTGGCCGAGCCCGAGGCAATCAGGCAGATAGTCGAGCGCGGTGAAGCATTGGGTTTCACGATTTTCGCCATCCCCGATCATATTGTCATCCCGCGAAAATTCCGCCCGGTCTATCCCTATACGGAAACCGGCGAGACCGATTCCTTCGATAGCGGCGAAGCGCTGGAGCCGCTCGCGCTGATGGCCGCGCTCGCCACCATGACCAAGAAGGCCAAGCTACTGACCTCGGTGCTGGTCTTGCCGTACCGCGAACCCGTCCTCACGGCGAAAATCTTTGCCACCATCGATGTGATGTCGAACGGTCGCGCGCTCGCCGGGTGCGGCACGGGCTGGATGGAAGAGGAATTCGCGGCTGTGGGCGCGCCGCCGTTTGCCGAGCGCGGCAAGGTGACGGATGAATATATCGAGGCTTTCCTTGCCATGTGGACGAACGAGGAGCCGAGCTTTGCCGGCGATTATACCAATTTCTCGGATATCTTTTTCCGCCCCCAACCGGTGCAAAAACCGCATATTCCGATCTGGATCGGTGGTGACAGCATGCCGGCGCTACGCCGCACCGCGCGCCTCGGCGATGCCTGGTATCCGGTTGGCCTGAGCCCAAAATATCCGCTCAATACCGTCGAGCGTTATGCCGCCCGCGCCAAGACCTTGCGCGAATTGACTGAGCAGGCGGGGCGCGACCCGGAAGCGGTTGAGCTTTCCTTTTGGGCTGTGTGGTACCGCGAGGATGATCCGGTCACGGTCGATGACGGCAGCCGCCATATACTGCTCGGCAGTTCCGAGCAGACGGCGGAGGATATCTCCCGCATGGCGGAGCTCGGCGTCAAAAGCATGGTGTTTAATTTCCTCCGGCCGACGCTTTCGGAATCGCTCGATTCCATCGAGCGTTTTGCCGCCGAGGTGATGCCGAAGGTCAGCGGTTAAGCCGCGTGCCGTTTTGACGGGAACTCCCGGCATTCAGCATAGCGAATTGCCGACGCCGGTATCGGCGATGGCGGGCCTCGCTTGGCCGGCCATCCCGGGGGCGAACGGCAACATCATGCTGAGTTTGCTGTTTCAGCTCGAACAGAGCCAGTGGTGGACGCCGGAAAAACTTCAAGCTCAGCAATTCCGCCAGGCTGGCCAGTTACTGCGCTATGCCCGCGCCCAAGTGCCATTTTACCGTGAGCGCCTAAAAGGTTTCGCCTGGGATGGCAGGCAGCCGCTTGATCCGAGCTTATGGGCGCAATTGCCGGTGTTGCGGCGCGAGGATATTCAAACGCATGGCGGCCGTGCGCTGTTAAGCGAGAAATACCCGAAGGGCCACGGCAAAACCCGCCAGGTGAATACATCGGGCTCAAGCGGCAAGCCGCTGACTGTCACTTCGAGCGCCATGGCGGCCATATTCTGGAACGTTATCACGCTGCGTGACTTTCTTTGGCGCCGCTTGGACTTCAGCGCCAAGATGGCCGCTATCCGGTTTGATGAAAAAAGGCGCGCAACATACCCCGAAGGCGCGGTGGTGGATTTTTGGCTGAAATCTGCCCAGCCCTTCCTCGCCACCGGCCCCTGCGCGGTCCTGGATATCTCCACCCCCGTCGATAAGCAGGTTGAATGGCTGGCACGCCAGGAAGCGAACTATCTCATTACCTATCCTTCCAACCTGGAGGCGATGTTGCTTCATTGCGTGGAGGCGCAAATTGACCTGCCGACACTGAGCCAGATACAGACCTTTTCCGAAGCCCTGCATCCGCGTGTGCGAGCCCTTTGTCAGGAGGTCTGGGGCCTTGATCTGAGTGATATGTATAGCTGCAACGAAACGGGTTATATCGCCCTGCAATGTCCCGGACGGGATCATTATCATGTGCAGTCCGAGAATATCATTGTCGAGATTATCGACGCCGAAGGCAATTCCTGTGCGCCCGGAGAAAGGGGCCGTGTGGTGTTGAGCGATCTACACAATTTTGCCATGCCGCTGATCCGCTATGATGTTGGCGATTATGCCGAATTCGGTGAGCTCTGCAGTTGTGGGCGCGGGCTCCCCGTTCTTAAAAATGTCATTGGCCGCGTGCGCGGCATGCTGACGCTTGCCGACGGTTCACGCATTCGGCCGGATTTCGGTGGCAGGCGTTTCCACGAGGTGGCCGACATTCGGCAATATCAGGTCATTCAAAAAAGCCGCGACAAGCTCGAAGTGAAGCTGGTCGCGCCGGGCGGGTTGAGCGACAGCGAAACCCTCGCGCTCAGGCAAATGATCTCCGCTCAGCTCGGCCATCCGTTTGAGGTGGCATTCAGTTTCCACGACGAAATCCCGCGCAGCGCGGGTGGAAAATTCGAAGATTTCCGCAGCGAAATCTAGGCGGCATTTCATTTTCCACCATGTTAGGGTGCGCGCCGCATGAAGGAAATTTCCGACCTTCCCATACCCGCCTCAAGCATGGCCGGCAATCTGTGGCCCGTCGTTCCCGGCCAGCGCGCCGCGATGATGCTCGCCCTGCTGTTCCAGCTCGAGCAAAGCCAGTGGTGGGCGCCTGAACGCCTGCAGGCGGCGCAATTCCGTCAGGCGGCTGAGGTTCTGCGTCATGCCCGGCGCACCGTTCCCTATTACGGCAAGAAGTTCGATCATATCGCCTGGCGCCACGGCCAGCCGCTCACAGCTGAAATTTGGTCTGAACTGCCGCTGCTGAAGCGCGAGGATATCCAGGACGCGGGAGACCGGTTGCACAGCCGGGCGCTACCTAAAAGCCACGGCAAAATCGGAACGATCTCGACATCGGGCTCGACCGGCAAACCGGTCAAGGTCCTGACCACCGATTTAACCACTGCTTTTTGGAGCGCCTGTACGCTCCGGGGCTACATCTGGCGGCGCTGTGATTTCGAGGCGAAATTGGTTGCCATCCGCCATGCCCCAATCAAAAAAGCTGACTATCCCAATGGCGGTCAGATGCATTTGTGGGGAGGGGCCGATGGTGGCGCGGTCCCGACCGGCCCGGCGGCCCTGCTCAGCATCATGACCCCCGTGGCGCAACAGGTGGAATGGCTGGCGCGCCAGGAGGCGACCTATTTGATTACTTATCCGTCCAATCTGGAAGCGATGCTGCGCCATTGCCAGGATAAAAAAATCCGCTTTCCCACCTTGCGCGAAGTGCAGACCATGTCGGAGCTGCTCAAGCCTTCAACCCGCGAGCTTTGCCGAGAAGTCTGGGATGTTCCGGTCACGGATATCTACACCTGCCAGGAAGTCGGTTACATCGCGCTGCAGTGCCCCGGTCACCAGCACTATCATGCCCAGTCGGAAAACATGATCATCGAGGTGCTGAAAGGTGACGGCAGCCCGGCACGCGCTGGCGAGACCGGCAAGGTTGTCATTACTCATCTACATAATTTTGCCTCGCCCCTGATCCGCTATGATATCGGCGATTTTGCCGAGGTTGGCGAGCCTTGCCCGTGCGGGAGGAACCTGCCGGTATTGAAGCGTATTGTCGGGCGGGTGCGCGGCATGGTGACTTTGCCTAATGGCGACCAATTCTGGCCGTTCTTCAGCAACCGGAAATTTATTGAGGTAGCGCCGGTCCGGCAATATCAGATCGTGCAAAAGACGCTTGATAGTCTGGAAGTCAATCTCGTGACGGACCGCAAACTGGTGGTTAAGGAAGAGGATAAGCTGCGCGATCTCATCGCTAAGCGGCTCGGTCACCCATTCGCCATGACGTTCAGCTATTTCGACGAAATTCCGCGCGGCAAAGGCGGAAAATTCGAGGATTTTAAGTCGGAGCTTTGAGTAGCGCCGTGCCGCCGCTCAGGCGCGGGTGGCAACGAATTCGGCATATGTCGCGCTTTGGCTCGTGCCTGGCCCGGATTGAGATGGGCTGAATTTACCTTTGACCGCCACCAGATCAAAGCGGTCAAAGGCAAAGTCCGCCTCGTTAAACAGAGTACGCAATTCGCTTTCCGAGCGGAGCGAATAATGTTTCCGCCGTCGTATGTAGTTTCCCGCCGCTTCGGCCAATTGGTCGGTGTCGATATCGATCACATCGTGCCATTTCAATGCCTCGCGGCGGGCACTCTCGCGAAAAGCGGTTACACGTTCATCGTCCGGCTTGATTTGCGCCTCGGTCCAATCGGGATTAATGCGGGTGGTGGTGACGACCTTGCCTCCTGGCCGCAACACCTGCCGCCATTTTGTCATGAGGGCTTGGCGCGCGGCGGCCGGCAGCATCGGCAAAAAAGAATGGGTGACGATGAGGTCAAAACGCTTTTCGGTTTGCCATTCGAGAATGTCGCAGGCTTCGGTCTCGATCTCGATGCCGTGGCGTTCGGCATACCATTTGCACAGCATGAGCGGCGTC
>JABIXB010000047.1 GCA_018666805.1 Rhodospirillaceae bacterium
GCTCGGCCTCATATTTCTTGATCTCTTCGATGGCAAAGTCCGGATCGCCGATGATGTAACGGCCCTTGAAGCCCTCGAAGGCAACTGTGTCACTCTCTTCAACCACTTGGCCGTCATCGCCGCGCAGCACGCGGTCTCCCGCCGCCGAGGCGGCGCCGTAAAGCTCGCGGTAAAGATAATTTACAGCCGGCGCGGCCATTTCCTCGGCCTTGGCCTTGGTCTCGGCAACGAAAACCTGGCGAATGATGGGGCGCTCGGGCGGCTCCCAGTCGGCTTCCTTGGCCGCCGTGTCGTAGGCGGCGTAATGTTCCTTCAACTCGGCGATGCCGTGGCGCGGCGACATGATCTGGATCGCCCGGCGCTTGACCGCGCGGCGGAGCGAAGCGGCGGCGGAAACGCCATACCAGATCGGCGGGTGTGGGCGCTGCACGGTGGGCGGCGTTACGCGCGCATTCTCGGCGCGGTAATATTTGCCTTCGAACGAGAACGGCTCACCTGTCCACGCCATTGTCATCAGATCGAGCGCTTCCTCGAAGCGGCCAACCCGCTCATCGCGCGGGATGTCATGCGCGGTGAATTCCTGGCTGACATAGCCCGGCGCCACGCCGAAAACAAAGCGCCCATTCGAAAGATTGTCGAGCACGGCCACATCTTCGGCCAGCTTCAGCGGCGCATAAAGCGGCACCAGAAGAACGCTGGTGCCGATGCGCATGCGCTCGGTCACGGCAGCCGCGCCCGCCATCGCGACCATCGGCGACGGGCAGAAGCCGTCCTTCTGAATATGATGCGAAGCCTGAAGCGCCGAGGAATAACCGAGCGCTTCGGCGCGCGGCAGGCAATTCAGCATGTCGGCATAGGGCTCCTGCCAGGGGATGCCGCTGTCGGGCGGGTTTTGGTAGGCAAACAGAAGACCGAATTTCACGATTCCACTCCAGAGAAATAATGTGGCCGGAAAGAGAGACTGTCCCACTCCCGAGCCATCACCTGCAATAAAAAACGGGGCCATCCGGCCCCGCTTTTCATGATGCGTTAGAGAGAGCTCTCTATTTCTCTTTCCACGACCCGGACTTGACCAGATCGTCGGTGAGGCGATTCAGCGCACGCTGGAAACGCGCGACCACCTCATCCACTTCACCTTCATTGATCACCAAGGGCGGCGAGAAGGAGAGCGCGTTCATTTGCATTAAGGCGCGGCTGATGAGCCCTTCCTCGACGCAATATTTGCCCAATGTCGGCGCGGCTTTGAGGTTCATGTCGAGCGGCGTTTTGTTGGCCTTGTCGGCGACCAGCTCGACGCCGGCCAACAACGCAACACCGCGCACATCGCCGACCAACGGATGGCCGGCCAGCTCCTGCTTCAGCTTGTTCTGGAAGTAGGTTCCCATGCGAGCCGCATTGGCCGGCAGGTCCTCACGCTCCATGATGTCGAGATTGGCCATTGCGGCGGCCGCCGCCACCGGGTGCGCGCTGTAGGTATAGCCGTGTGCAAAGGCACCTACTTCGGGCGTGCCGTTCACCAGCACCTGCCAGATATCCTCGGAAATAATCGAGCCTGACATCGGGATATAGCCGCTGGTGAGGCCCTTGGCGATGGTCATGATATCGGGCTTGATGCCGTAGGTCTCGCTGGCGAACCAATTGCCCGTGCGGCCAAAGCCGGTAATTACCTCATCAGCGATCATCAGCACGTCATATTTGCTGAGAACGGCCTGGATTTCCTGGAAATAGCCTTCCGGCGGCGGCACCACGCCGCCCGCACCCATCACCGGCTCAGCGATGAAGGCGGCAATCGTATCCGGCCCCTCGGCAATGATCATTTCCTCAAGCTTGGCGGCGCACCATTTGGAGAACTCAAGCTCGCTCATGCCGGGTTCGGCATTCGTATAGTAATGCGGCATCACGGTATGCAGCATTTGCGGCAACGGAATATCGAAGGCTTTGTGCACCATCGGAATGCCGGTCATGCTGGCGGCAGCCACGGTCACACCGTGATAGCCGCGCTCGCGCCCAATGATCTTCTTCTTATCCGGCTTGCCGCGCAGATTGTTGTAGTACCACACCAGCTTGACGTTGGTGTCGTTGGCATCCGAGCCCGAATTGCCGAAAAACACCTTGCTCATATTGTCCGGCGCCAGGCGCAAAATACGATCCGCCAGGCGGATCGAGGCCTCGTTGGCCATTGATGCGAACGAATGATAATAGGCAAGCTTGCTCGCTTGTTCGGTGATCGCCTCGACCACCTCGTCCCGCCCCCAGCCGATATTCACGCACCAGAGGCCAGCCATGGAATCGATATATTCCTTGCCCTTGGTATCGGTGATGTTCACGCCCTGGGCCGATGCAACGATGGTCGGGCCATTCTCGGCATGATCCTGGAGAGCGGTATAGGGGTGCAGAAAACTCTGCTTGTCCATCTCCTCGAGGGAGAGATTATGGGCCGGTTGCACGCTCATTCTATTGTTCCTCCTGCTCCCCGCTGGCGCGTAAGGAGACCGCTGTCACGCACCACGATTGGCTGCGTGATCACACTATTAGGGCGCGACTATCGCCGATCTTGCGTCTCGGTGCCAGCGCGATTTCATCGATGGGGAAATTACCTGCAAAAGGTGTATCATCGGATGATATGCTCGCGGGCAATGACCCAGGCGAGCCATATTCCCATCCCCAATTCCTCAGTCCCCGGAATCGTTTGGCCCGCCATTCCCGAAATGAACGGCACTATTCTGCTGACCCTGCTGTTTCAGTTGGAGCAGAGCCAATGGTGGCCGCCCGAACGCCTGCGCCAGGCGCAATTCCGCCAGGCCGGCGATCTGCTGCGCCACGCGTTTGAAAGCGTCGCCTACTATCGCAAGCGCCTAGCCGAAGCCGGCTATACGCTGGATACGCCGCTGGATGAAGAAAGCTGGCTCCGCCTGCCTCTGCTCAAACGCGAGGATATCCAACAGGCCGGGCAGGAATTATGGAGCCAAGCGCTGCCCAAGGGCCATGGTAAGACCAATAATATTGTCACCTCGGGCTCCACCGGCACACCGGTGAAACTGCTCGGCAC
>JABIXB010000048.1 GCA_018666805.1 Rhodospirillaceae bacterium
CGCTACCAATTGCACGCCAGCGAAGACGCCTGAAAAAGAAAGTTTGCGCGTGGCAATAGCGCGTTATCCCATTGAAAATACATATTAAAATAGCGCCATTAATGACGTTGCCGCGTGCAGAATTTTGCATTGAATAGAAAAATGATGTGATAGGGAGCCGCCCTACGAGTGCCCTCCAATGGAGTCCTCCGTATGAACGCCCGAAGCGGGGCAGCTCCTTCCCCAACCGGATTTTCAGGTGGGTTAAAAGCCCACGCCCGGTCGGTACCATTCCGACCAAAGGCCGAAATGATCGAAAACAACCTAGCATTTATTGGGTAAAAAAGCAACTTTAAGGAGAGTGTATTGGTCGCCTCCGACCTGTCGATGCCGTTAATCAATCCAAGAAGTACCGCCAAGGCATTTCCATAAAGATTGATTGGCGTCTCTATCAGTAGCCAAGAAGTTCCGCGATGGCGAGTCGGTCGAGACCGATTGGAATCTTTATCATGAACTGACCACCCTGCCGCCGAAGCAATTTGCGGCCCTACCGATCTGGGGCCATGCCGACAAGCTCAACCGCTCCGAGTTTCTGCTCCTCGCCGAACGCCAACTGCAGACCCGCGCCGCGCTGGCCTCGGGCTTGCCCGTGAGCGCCGCCGGACAGCCCGGCTCGCTCGATGCGCAACTGGCGGCACTGGCGAAAGCGAAAAGCTGGATCGGCGAAGGTTACGCAGAGACGCGCGGCCTGTTTGAGCGCGAAATCCGCGCCGAGATCGTCGAGGCAGTGGACACCAATGGCGGCCAGCCGCTCGCCATCGCCGCGCGCCGCAAGCTGATCAACTCGGCCAATTGACCGGGCCGTATTTTTCACGCACATAAGGCGCTGTTGGTGTTTATGCAGGATTCTTGGGGGTGTGGGCGTGACGAGTGTTGTGGAGCAACTGAAAGCCGAGTTGGGCAGTCCCGGCTTGGTGCTGAGTGAAGCTGACGAAGTAGCGGCCTATACGAGCGATTGGACGCGCAAATTCAGCGGCGTCGCACCAGCCGTTTTGCGCCCGCGCGATACGGATGAGGTGCGGCGTTGCGTGCTCGCCTGCCGTAAGCTTGGCCTGGCGTTGGTGCCGCAGGGCGGCAATACCGGGCTGGTCGGTGGCTCGGTGCCGCGCGCCGGTGAGGTGGTGCTCAGCCTCAGCCGTCTCAACAAGATAGAAAACTTCGATGCCGCCTCGGCCACCGTGCAGGTTCAGGCCGGCGTAGTATTGCAGGCGCTGCATGAGGATTTGGCCGGGCGCGGCTGTGTCTTTCCGGTCGATCTCGGCGCGCGCGGGTCGTGCCAGATCGGCGGCATGATCGCCACCAATGCCGGCGGCATCAAGGTGCTGCGCTATGGCCATATGCGCGAGCAGGTGCTCAGCCTCGAAGTGGTGCTGGCCGATGGCACCGTGATGAGCAATCTCCATGGCTTGAAAAAGAACAATACCGGCCTTGATCTCAAGCATGTCTTTATCGGCTCGGAGGGCATGCTCGGGATTATCACCCGCGCGGTGTTGCAAGCCCGCCCGGCGCCCGAGGCGGTGCAAACGGCGCTGTTGGCGCTGGATACGCGCGACCGTCTGCCTGAACTGCTGACCATGCTGCGTGAGCGGCTACGCGGGCTTTCGTCGCTCGAGATCATCACGCAAGATTCGATTGCGCTCTATAAAGAGGTCGAGCCCGGCACGCGCGAGCCGTTCGATAAGGCTTATCCAGCTTGTGTTATCGTTGAAGAAGAAACCGGCGCCGGTGAAAATGAGCGCGATGGGTTTCTGGAGCGTTTGTCGGGCGTTATTGAAAGCGGCCTGGCGGCGGATGCGGTGGTCGCTGAAAGCGAGGCCCAGGCGCAAGCCATCTGGCGTTTGCGCGATGGCGTGACCGAAGCGATCAGCCGCGCCGGGCTCACGCATAAATTCGATGTCACGGTGCCGCCCGGGGCGTTGCCTGGGTTTTTGACGCAGATGGAGCGCTTCGGCGATGAGGCGGGCGGCTTGCGTACGCTGCTGTTTGGCCATCTCGGCGACGGCAATGTGCATGTCAATATGATGCAGAAGCCGGAGCTGCCGGAGGATGAATTCCTTGCCAAGGGGCCAGCTCTGGCCGAGCGCATCTATAGCCTTGTCGCTGAGCTCAAGGGCAGCATCAGTGCCGAGCACGGCATCGGTATTGCCAAGCGCGCCTATCTCCATCATTCGCGCACGGCCGAGGAAATCAGCCTCATGCGCGGCATGAAACGGCTCCTGGATCCGGATAATATTCTCAATCCCGGCGTTCTGTTCGAGAGCGCATAAAAAAAGAGGCCGCCCGAAGGCGGCCTCTCGTTTTTCGTCTTGTGTCGGTTTGGGATTACATTCCCATACCGCCCATGCCGCCCATATCGGGGGCCGGTGCGGCCGCTTTCGGCTCAGGCTTCTCGGCGATCATCGCTTCGGTGGTGATCATCAGAGAAGCAACCGATGCCGCATCCTGAAGCGCCGTGCGCACGACCTTGGCCGGATCAATGATGCCCGACTTGATCATGTCGCAATACTCTTCCTTCTGCGCATCGAAGCCCCAAGTGGCGCTTTTCTGCTCCAGCAGTTTGCCAATCACCAAGGAGCCGTCAACGCCGGCATTCTCGACAATCAAGCGCGCCGGCATGCGGAGCGCTTTGCGCACCACTTCAATACCGACATTCTGATCGGCATTGTCGCCTTCGAGCTTGGCCAGGACTTTGGTGGCATAAAGGAGGGCAATGCCGCCGCCCGGTACGATACCTTCTTCAACCGCCGCACGGGTGGAGTTGAGCGCGTCCTCGACCAGGTCCTTGCTTTCCTTCACTTCGATCTCGGTGGCGCCGCCAACCTTGATCACCGCAACGCCGCCAGCCAGCTTGGCCAGACGCTCTTGCAGTTTTTCACGATCATAGTCGGAAGTGGTTTCCTCGATCTGGGCGCGGATCTGGTTACAGCGCGCCGTGATGTCGCCCTTTTTGCCAGCGCCGCCAACCACGGTGGTCTCTTCCTTCGTGATGTTGACGCGCTTGGCCGTGCCGAGCATGTCGATGGTGACGTTCTCGAGCTTGATGCCGAGATCTTCACTCACCACTTCGCCGCCCGTCAGGGTGGCGATATCCTCGAGCATCGCTTTGCGGCGATCACCAAAGCCCGGCGCCTTGACGGCGGAGACCTTGAGGCCGCCACGCAGCTTGTTCACCACCAGGGTGGCGAGGGCTTCGCCCTCAACTTCCTCGGCAATGATGAGCAACGGACGGCTCGACTGAACGACGCTTTCGAGCAGCGGGATCATCGCCTGCATGTTGGAGAGCTTCTTCTCGTGCAGGAGAATGAGCGGATCTTCGAGATCGCAGGTCATTTTGTCGGCATTGGTGATGAAGTAAGGCGATTGATAGCCACGGTCGAACTGCATGCCCTCGACCACGTCAAGCTCAGTCTCGAGGCCCTTGGCCTCTTCAACCGTGATAACGCCTTCTTTGCCGACTTTCTCCATCGCTTTGGAGATCATCTGGCCGATACGCGCCTGGCCGTTGGCGGAAATGGTGCCAACCTGGCCGATTTCCTCGCTCGTCTTGACCGGCTTGGAGCGCTTTTGGATGTCAGCGACAATGGCGCGCACCGCGAGGTCGATGCCGCGCTTGAGGTCCATCGGGTTCATACCGGCGGCAACCGATTTGGAACCTTCGCGCACGATCGCCTGGGCCAAAATCGTAGCAGTGGTGGTGCCGTCGCCGGCTTCGTCATTGGTCTTGCTGGCGACTTCGCGAATGAGCTGGGCGCCCATATTCTCGAACTTGTCGGCAAGATCGATTTCCTTGGCGACGGTCACGCCGTCCTTGGTGATGCGCGGCGCGCCAAAGGATTTGTCGAGCACTACGTTGCGGCCCTTCGGGCCGAGCGTCACGCCGACCGCGTCGGCCAGGATATCGACGCCGCGCAGCATGCGCGTGCGGGCATCGGATGAAAAAATTACGTCTTTTGCAGCCATGTTTCCTAATTCCTTGCTTTGCTTCGTTCCGCCGGAGCGCTTATTGCCGCGCTATCGGCTGATGGCCCGGGCGGCGTTAAAGCCGATGGGCCGGTTGGGTTAAATCTTTTTTTACGTGCGGCTTAGGCAGCCTTCTTCTTCTTGCCTTTTGCCTTGCCTTCCAGCACGGCCATGACATCGGACTCTTTCATGATCAAAAGCTCCTCGCCATCGATAGAGACTTCGTTGCCCGACCATTTGCCGAACAGAATGCGGTCACCCGCCTTCACATCCAGCGCGTGGACTTTGCCGTCCGCGCCACGGGTGCCGGCGCCGACAGAGACGATCTCTCCCTCTTGCGGCTTTTCCTGGGCTGAGTCCGGGATGATGATGCCGCCAGCGGTTTTCTCGCTCTCGGTAACGCGGCGGACAACGACCCTGTCATGCAGTGGCCGAAATTTCATAGTGACCTCCAATTGGTGTGTTCTGGACATGAAAATAAATTAATTGAGCGCTGTTAGCACTCGCTGGGAAGGAGTGCTAACACCGAATTGGGCAGTGTTTCAAGCGTTTCAAGAGGAAAACTTTGTATTTTTGCCGGAAGCAGCTCGGGATAATTATCTAACTATTTGAAATTATGTGATAATAGAAGAGTTAGATGGTGTTTTCCCGGCGCCCGCTCAGCCACCAGGTTTGCATCTCACCGCGGCCCTTTACCTCGATCGTGCCACGTGGCTCAAAGGCGTATTTCCCCGCCAATATATCGTGCGCCTCATCGCTCACCTGAATTTTTCCGGGCATGCCAAGGCTTTCCATGCGGCTCGCCACATTCACCGTGTCGCCCCACATATCGTAGAGGAAGCGGCTTTCGCCAATGACACCGGCAATCAACGGGCCTGAGTGGAAGCCAATGCGGATTTCCATAGTGTTGCCGTCAGGGCTGTTGAGACCGTGCGCCGTCTGCTGCAGGTCGAGGGCAAAATCGGCGATCGCCTCGGCGTGGTCCGCGCGCGGTACCGGCAGGCCGGCGGCGACCAGGTAGGCATCGCCAATGGTCTTGATTTTTTCCAAGCCATGCTTTTCCACAAGTTCGTCAAAGGCGGCAAAAACCTTTTCCAGGAGCGCTACAATTTCCTCAGGTTCGAGCCTTGCGGACAGGCGGGTAAAGCCGACAATATCGACAAACAACACGCTCGCTTCGTCAAACCGGTCGGCGATATGTTGCTCGCCGGCGCGCATCCGCTCGGCGATGCTGGCCGGCAGGATACGCACCAGCAGATCGTGATACCGGCTCCTCTCGGTGGCGATTTTCTCAAGATTGAGGAATTCTCGCCGGCGCAGCCGCTCGAGGCGGTAGAGTACGAACATGCCGAGCGCGTTCACCGCTGCCATTTCGCCGGTCATTATGACAAGGTCGGTGGCAGACATCAGCTCCAGCCCGGCGCTGAGGCCGAGATGGAGGGCGGTGCCGGACCAACCCAGAAACAGCGCCTCCGCGTAGCGGAACACCCCAACGGCATAGATGCCGATATACATGATCACAATCCCGGAGACATAGATCGGCGGGGCGCCGGCGGCTTGATTGAAGAAGGCGTAAAACACCGTATAGAGCAGAACCGTCGCCATCATCAGTAGGGTGACGCGGCGCGCCAGCACGGGAATGAAGCTGAGCGCGAAGATCACGCCGAACACAACGTTCACCAAGCCCAGGCGGAGCCACAGAAGGAGCGTCAAATCTTCCGGGAACAGCCAAATATCGGGGCCGGAAAATGCGCTGTTGATCGCAATAACTAAAAGGAACGTGGCGCGCGAATCACGCAGCTCCGCCGCTGCGCGCGCGGCGCGAAAGCACTTCTCTTCCGCGCGGTCGCATAAATAGGGCATGATTTTGCCGACTTTGCCGTTCACCATGCTCCGTTCGGGCATTCGCCGAGTTCCCAAAATTTGCCGATTCTGCCGTCGGCGCCTTAGCCGTTGGGCATTGCGGCCCACCCCATCAGGAGTGCGCGGCCTTCCTCGCCCAACAATTGCTCGCTCGCCATGCTGCGCTCGGCCACTGGTTTGCCGACTTCGCGGCGGAGCCGGCTCGGATCGTTGCCAAATATGGCCGTGTCATCCGCCGAAGCGGCATAGTAGAGCTTGGCAATGCCAGCCATGATAATGACGCTGGTGCACATGGGGCAGGGTTCGCAACTGGTATAGAGTTCAGCGCCGGAGAGGTTTAGGGTTTTCAGGCGGCGGCAGGCATCGCGGATCGCCACAACCTCGCCATGCGCCGTCGGGTCATGGTCCCGGTCCATGCTATTCCACCCTTCGCCGATGATTTCGCCGTCGAGCAGGATTACGCAGCCAAATGGCCGGCCCTCACCGGAGCGCATCTTTTCCTCCGCCAGTTTGATGGCCCGGCGCATGGCCTCGTGACTGTTCATCAACTTGCTTCCTGTATCACCCTGTTTCAGTGTTTTTCGATGACGAGCAACGTAACCTTGCCGCCGGAATCCGGCCGCTTCGTCAACATGACCCGTGCTGCCGTATATCCGTCCTCAGCATATTTTTGTTCGATCAATTTGGCCAAATCGAGAATTTCAGCGAGGCTGATTTCCGCCCCGAGCATCTCTTCATAGAGGGGGCGCATGTCGTATGCGTCGTAAAGTGTCATGCCCGGAAATTTGATCGACTTGAAGGTGAAGCGGTATTGCGCCGCCTCGGCGCGGTCCATGCTCTCGCCTGTAATGGCGGAATCGTCGTCAAAACGGGATTTCGGTGTTTGGGAACCTTCGAAGCGGTCCTCCAGGCGTTGTTGCTCGATTAATCCCTGATTGTCTTGCGAAGACACACCCTGAAATAGAGCTGGCAAGATCATCAGGGCCAGCGTTAGGCCTATAAATTTTTTCATGGTCTTAACTTCTCATCCGTATTCACCAAGAAGTTTAGTTTAGCTCTTTTTCTTTTTGACAGGTTAATTCTTGACAGTATGTAAGGCCGGGATATCACCCAGTATGATGTGAGGCATGTCCGGCGGAGTTTTCGTGGGGAGTAAGAAATATAGACGTAATAGTATAATGCAAAAGGAATGTTTTTAATTGTGAGAACTACGCAATACGTATATATACGTATAGAGAATAAAACGGAAATAATTTAACACCCTATTAGGTTGTTGGGATTATCGTGGTTAAAGTTTGATAATAATGCCGAAGTCATTGATTGATATAAGTTTAGGGAACGTCGGGGTGTGGCGTTTTGCGCATAAGACACGAGATACGTCACGCAGGGAAAAGTAGATGAGTATTCGACCAATATCGGGAAATTCGCCACGCACCGCCGACCAGCGGCAGCATGAGCGTGTTTATGGCAAGGATCGCCAGCTCAGTATTAAGTCGGGCAAAAAAGAGGGCAAAACCAGCAACTGGTCGCAAGGCGGTTTTCTCGCCGATGGTTTGGACGAGTATGAATTAAACGACCAAGTTGAGGGCACGATGGAAGGCCCGGGCCAGACTCGGCAGCGCTTTGCCGGTAAGGTCGTACGGGTGCAGGATGACGGCAAGCGCGCCGTGCAGCTCGTTAGCTTTGACAGCTCCGCCCTGCTTGCCATGCAAAGCGCGGACGACGAGAGCAATTCATAATTACTTTGCGCCGCCTATCAGATTGGCGCGATGGAATAGCGCCGCTGGCGGTCGCCGCTAGCGTTTCCAGTCGAGCTCGTTCTTCGGCAAATAAAGAATTAAACGGTAGCAATCCAGATTCTTGACCATGAATTCGTAAGTTGCGCCCCACAGATAGAGGCGGAACTTGCGGTATTCAATCTCGCCGAAATTCTCACAGATAAAATCTTTGCTCGCTTCCAGGTTTATCGCCCATTGGCGGAATGTGAGAAAATAGCTGTGCCGGTCATTCTGCACTTCGAGGATCTCGAACGGCGTCTTGTTGAGCTTCTCCATGAAATCGTGCAGCACAAAAAAGGAATGATTACCGGGATAAATGTGGCGTACCATGAACGTCGACAGTTCGTATTTCGTCCGTGCCGCGCTGGCATCGACAAAGACCAGCCCGCCGGGCTTGAGCACGCTTTCGAATTTTTTCAGCAGCGCCATATAATTTGGTATGTGCTCGATCACGCCCATGATGACGATCGCGTCGTATTTTTCCTTGGGTTCGTAGGCCAGGATATCGACAAAATTGATGCGGAAATGATCGGCAAACTCGCCGAGAAATTCATTGAGGTAGGTCTGTGATGTCGATGAGTTCGTCACGCCTGTGAACTCGACGCCTTTGCGCAGGGCGTGGCGTGCAAAGGCGCCCCAGCCGGGTCCAATTTCCAGTACCCTTTTGCGCGGGCCGAGTTCGCACATCTCGACCGTGTAATCAAATTTGCGTTCCATTGCGTCGGAAAGCGATTCATCGTCGCTCTGATAGACACCTTGTGTATAGGCGGGCACGTTCTTGTCGAGAAAGCTCAGGAACATTTTCGGGTCAACGTCATAGTGCGAGGATATTGCCGCGCGGTTGGTATGAACTTGGCCGAACAGAAGCGGCTGAATAAAGCGCCACGCCGTCACGATCGGGTGACGGTCATCCATTGATCCGCGCAGAGCGAACATCTCAAGCAGATCGCCGTTGATGTCGAAATCGCCTTTTAAATAAGATTCGCCGATGTTGGCTTCATCGAGCGAGCCCATGGCGCGCACGGCGCGCTGATTATTGAGGACGAGCTCGAATTTAGGCTCGCCATTGCCCATAAGACGCTCGGAACCGTCCGGCATTTGCAGTGTGAAGCTGGTCTCCATGCCGCTCAACCGATTGGCAAATTTGTCGATCAAGCCGCTTGCCGATAATCCTAACACCTTCTAACTCCTTCAATTACAGCGCATTTTCGCTTCCCGGCCATGGCTGCGCGCAGCTAAAAATGGCAGCTCACTCGCCACAAGCCGGCGACTCGTATCCCGCAGGCGGCGCGAAGCTAACACGTCCCCCGCAGTGATTGAAACGCTGGAAACGCGATGCCAAGGCCAAATGGCGAAATCGCCGGGGACGATCTGCCAAATCTATCGGGCGGTTCCTCGCGATAGAGGTGTTATTGCGCTTTGCGGGGGCGAAAAAACCATGCTCCGCCGCACTGGACTTTGCCGACAGCACGCTGTTCTCAACCGTCAGCGGCGAGGATACATGTGATCTCACCGATCACTACACCGTCTGGGGCTATTTCGACATCAGCTCAGCTTCAGCCGGCGCCAGCGCCACGCCGCACTGTCCGCTGCCGGAATTTCCGCAATGATCAGCCGAGCACCGCCTTGGTCGATTCGGCCAGGATTTCGACGATTTGATCGATGGTCTGATCGTTGGTGACAATCGGTGGCGCGACAAAATAGGCATCGCCCCGCACCCGGCTGAAGAAGCCGCGCTGCATCGCTTGGGCGTTGATCTTGGCGCCGATGCCGTCGGCCGCGTCGAACACCTCTTTCGTCGCCCGGTCTTTGACATATTCAATCGCGCACATCATACCGAGACCACGGATTTCGCCGACATTGGGATGGTCGCCGAGCGCATCCTTGAGGCCGACCAATAGCCGTTTGCCCTTGTCCCGTGCCTGGCCGGGAAAATCCTCTTTCTCGATCAGGTCGAGCATGGCGCAGGCGATGGCGCATCCGGTGGGGTGGGCGCTATAGGTATAGGCGTGCATCCAGGGCTTGCCGCTTTCATCCATGGTTTTGACGATCTCGTCGCTAACGCCGATGCCGCCCAAGGGAAAATAGCCCGAGGTGATGGCCTTGGCGAACTGCATCAAATCCGGCTTGACGCCCCAATGCTCGAGGCCGAACATCTTGCCGGTGCGGCCAAAGCCGGTGATCACTTCGTCGGCAACCAATAGCACCTCATACTTGTCGCAGATTTCGCGAATACGCGGAAAATAGTCATCCTGCGGCACGATGACGCCGCCGGCGCCCTGCACCGGTTCGGCAATAAACATCGCCACCGTGTCCGGGCCCTCGGCCAAAATGGCTTTCTCAAGCTCGTCCGCCGCCGCGATACCTTGGCTCTCGGCACCCTCCGGCGCTTGATAAAAATACGGATAGGGGCTCGGAATATGGCTGAAACCGGGAATGCGCGGCTCAAACATCGGCCAATAAATATCAATTCCGGTGGCGCACATTGCCGCCAGTGTTACGCCGTGATAACCGAGGATGCGGGAGATCACCTTGGTCTTGGTCGGCTTGCCTTTGAGCTTCCAGTAGTAGCGCGCCATTTTGATGTTGCTGTCGGTCGATTCGCCGCCGCCGGAGGTAAAATAAAACTGATTGATATTGGGATAGGTGATCTTCGCGAGCTTTTCGCCGAGTTCGATGGCGCGCGGATTGGAGCTGCCGGCATAGCCCGAGGCAAACGCCATTTCTTCCAATTGCCGGCTGCCCGCCTCGAACAGCTCGCGCCGGCCGTTGCCGGCCGTATTGTTCCACAGGCCGGACAATCCATCGATGTAGCGGTCGCCATTAGCATCAATCAAATAGGCGCCTTCGCCGCCGACCCAGACCTTGCCTTTGGCGTGCACCGCACGGCTGTGCAACGGGTGGATCACATGGGCGGCGTCTCGTTCGAGTAGGGCGGCTTCAGCGTTGTTTGACATGTCTCGTTTCCTCTACCTGTGTGCGGCGGCGCCATCACAGTTCTGTGGTTGATTTCGCCTAAGAGTGTGCGCCGCTATGTGGTGTGAGATCAAGCGGAACTATGGCAAACAGACGGCCCCGTCGCCGTGATCGGGATTATGCGCTAGGTTCAAAACATGATTGAGAAAATCGAGAGCGGGCTTGGCCCGGTCGGTGTGGCGGGATGTGGGCGCATGGGGGCGCCGATGGCGCGCGCCCTCATTCGTGCCGGCTTCGATGTTGCCGGCCTTGATATTCTGCCGGCGCAATCCTTCGGCGATTTGGCGCCGCACATGAGCACGGCAGACGAATTTGTCGCCGGCCGGCGCGTTGTCCTCAGTGTGGTACGCGACGCGGCTGAGACCGAGGAATTGCTGTTCGACGATCAGGCGCTGCTCTCGCGCCAGCCCTCAGCGATCGAAATCCTGCTGATCTGCTCTACCCTCTCGCCGCGCTATGTTGCCGATTTGCGCGCCCGTGTGCCGGCCACGGTCACATTGGTGGATGCACCGATGTCGGGCGCGGCTATCTCGGCTGAAGAAGCGCGCCTCAGTTTCATGCTCGGCGGCGCGGAGGAAGTTCTCGACCATCTTCAACCCTTGCTCGACGCCATGGGCGATAAATTTCACCGCATGGGACCGTACGGCGCCGGGATGACGGCCAAGGTGCTCAATAATTTCTGCGCTGCCAGCTCAACCGCGGCGACGCGCACGGTATTGCGCTGGGCCGAGCGGCTTGGCGTCGACGAAGGCCGGCTGCTGGCCGTGCTCAATGACAGTTCGGGTCAGAATTGGCTTGCTTCTAATTTCAGCCGGGTCGAGTTCGCCCGCGATGGCTATTCGCCGGACAATACCGTCGGAATTCTTGCCAAGGACCTTTTAAGCATGTTCGACGCACTCCCCGAAGAGGAAGCCCGGGGACTGCCCGCCGCCCTGTTGGAGACCATTCGGAATCTAAAACCGATCGCGTGAACGCGCCCTAACTTTTCGCGATCCCCACATCAGCCAGAATTTCAAACGAACGAAGACGATTGGCATGATCGAAAATGTGCGACGTGACGATCAGTTCATCCGCTTGCGTGCGGGCGGCGAATTCCTGCACGCCCGCCAACACTGTTTTGCCCGATCCGGCGACGGAACAGGAAAGGATATCGTCGAGCACCATCTTTTCCGGCGCTGTCAGCGTTTCTTCAAAGCCCTCGACTGGCGGCGGCAGCGGCCCTGCCTGACCGCGCCGGAGATTGAGGAAGCTTTGTTGCGAGGAGCTGCGTAAATAAATTGCTTCCGCATCGCTCTCGCCGGCAAAGACGTTGAAGCCGACCATGACATAGGGCTCGCTCAGCTGCTCCGAAGGCTGAAATTCGGCGCGGTATAGCTCGATCGCCTGCATCATTGCGGCCGGCGCAAAGTGCGAAGCGAAGGCGTAAGGCAGGCCGGTCATGGCGGCGAGCCGCGCGCCAAACAGGCTGGAGCCAAGAATATAAAGCGGTACCTTGAGGCCGGCGCCGGGCACTGCCTGGACAAACTGGCCCGGCTCGGCGTCCTTAAAATATTGCTGTAATTCCATCACATCGCGCGGAAACTCGTTGGCGTCACTCTGTAATGTGCGGCGGAGCGCTTGCGCCGTGCGTTGGTCGGTGCCCGGCGCGCGCCCGAGGCCAAGGTCAATGCGTCCCGGGTAGAGCGCCTCCAGCGTGCCGAACTGTTCGGCGATAACCAGCGGCGCGTGGTTGGGCAGCATCACGCCGCCGGCGCCGACGCGAATGGTCGATGTGCCGCCGGCAACATGGCCGATTGCCACAGCCGTCGCGGCGCTGGCGATGCCGGTCATGTTGTGGTGCTCGGCCAGCCAATAGCGCTTGAAGCCCCAGCTTTCGGCGTGGCGCGCCAAGTCCAACGTGTTGGCAAGAGCGAGAGAGGCGCTTCCCCCCTCGGTGATGGGAGAAAGGTCGAGAATAGACAGTGTAATCATGCGCCCCATAGTGCGCGCCAAGCGGAATTAGGCAAGTGCCAGGCTTTACCAGCCATTCCAATGGAGAGCTTCATCCAGGGGCCGGCGCTTAGCCGGTTTGAAATCGGTTCCCTTGGTATACGCGACGGGCAGGAGCCCGACCTGTTTAATATTATCGGGAATACCGAGCAGGGCGGCGGCTTCCTCGGCGCAATTGAGATGAAGTGTGGTGAGCGTTGAGCCAAGCCCGCGCGCTCTTAACGCCAATTGAAAGCTCCACACCGCCGGCAGGATTGAGCCCATCAGGCTCGGCCACCAGAGCTCCGGGTTGTCCGCCGGGTCGGCGTGCATTTCGATACAGGGAATAACGTGGACCGGCACCTCTTCCAGGCGATCGGACAGATAGCGCGCCGATTCATAGACGCGAACATCCTGCGCGGCGCCGGCGGCCTTCGCTTCCTGATATCCGTCTTGCAAATAGGTATCGGCGCCCTTGCGATATATTTCTGCAAGACTTTCGCGTTTGCCGGCATCCGTTACAACAATCCAGCGCCAGCCCTGTTTGTTGGAGCCGGTTGGCGCCTGCATCGAAAGCTCCAGGCAGTCGCGGATAATTTCGTCCGGCACCGCCCGTTCCAGGTCGAGGCGTTTGCGCACGGCGCGCGTTGTGGAGAGCAAGGCGTCGGTCACCGATAGATCGAAAACGCTCATCAGATACCCTTTCCCGAATTAATTCCCGTTCAGGGTAGGGGAGTTGGGTGGCGGCGTATATATCTGACAATCGGGGCGGCAAATCAGTGGCGCATCAAGGCGCGGACATGCGCGGCCCCTGATTGCGCCAGCGCGGCCGGGTCGTAGCCGCCCTCCAGTGTCGAGACCAACCGGTTGCCGCAGCATATTTCAGCCACCGACATGAGCTGCTCCGTCATCCAGGTAAAATCCGCCGGCGCAAGCTTCTGGTCGGCGAGCGGATCGCTTAAATGGGCGTCGAATCCAGCGGATATAAAAAGGATCTCCGGGTTGAACTCCAAAAGCCGGGGGATAATTTCGGCCTCGAAGGCGGCGCGGAAATTGACTGCGGATGTGTTGCGCACCACCGGCACGTTGACGATATTGCCAACGCCGGTGTCGCTACGCGCCCCCGACATGGGAAAAATCATCGCCTGGTGAATTGACGCCACCATCACGGCAGGATCATTGCGGAAAATGGCTTCCGTGCCGTTACCATGATGAACGTCGAAATCGACCACGGCGACACGTCCGAGGCCATGTCCGTGGCGGGCGTGTTCTACGCCAATCGCCACATTGTTGAAAACGCAAAATCCCATGGTGCTTGCCATGCTGGCATGATGTCCGGGCGGGCGCACCGCGCAAAACGAGTTCAGAGCCTCTCCACCGATAATCGCATCCACGGCAGCACAGACGGAGCCGGCGGCGCGCATAAAGGCGCCGGTTGATTTGTTGGAGACAATTGTGTCGGGCGAAATATTTGCTTCGCCCGAGGTCGGGACGGCGGCGAAGACCTTTTCCATATAACGCGCCTCATGGACGCGGGATATTTGCACCCGCGCAGCCGGCGGCGCGGGCCGCCGGTCAAGAGCGGCAAATTCCTGTTCCTGCAACTTGGCCAGTAAAGCCTTCAGGCGGGTGGGCGATTCGGGGTGGTCATAGCCCGTGTCATGCGCCAGACAATCCGGATGCGAATAGAGGATGGTGGTCATTAAACTGGATTATTCAGGGGTGAGAATAGGTGGCTTCTCACCGCGCGGCAGACACCAGGGCCGGGCGCGTTTATCGCCATTGCGGCAATATGCACACTGCAATTTCATCCGGTTCAAACGGTCCCGCACCTGACCCTCACAGTCCTTGACAAAGTTTTCACGTGATTCCGCGTCGAGAGCGATATGCGAAATTGGCGCGCCGAGAACATTGGGGTCGTTAAACTGCAAACGGCGTAGCAGGCGTACGGTCGCGGGGTGGACGGAGTGGGCATAGATGCTGGCGATTTTCCGGCCTGAATTTGATAACAAATCGGTAAAAATCTGTGCGACAAGCAAGCTGGCAAGGCTCCTTCGCCGCAATTCTTCCGGGACGATGACTGAATCCAATTTCAGTGCGCGCTTGGTTGAATCGGTTTCGGACGGATAAATGTGAAAGTCAGCGACCGCACACAGATTGTCGCAGCCCCAAAGGCCGACAAGGACCTGCTCGAATTCACGTTTCTGCTTCTCTTTAACGCTTGGGTCGAAAGAGGTTTGGATCGGGCCTATTTCGGGCGAGGTTGCATGACGCGAGGCAAAGTCGCGGTAATCCGTTTCAGAAATCTCCGCAATTTTCAGGCCTTTTTCAGACATGCCGACAATGGTTCCATTCCAAAGACTGAGCGCTGGAGTATATTTTTCAGCAAAACCGTTAAGCAGCCGTGAAAGCGTGAAAGCCAATGCAGCTTCCTTGCTTTCGCTCGTCTGGCTGGGCAGCTATCATCCGCGCAATTGTCGATTTTGGCCTTCATCAGGAGGCCCATTCATAATTGCCCTATCCAAGGAGAAGAAATGAGTTCGAAAACCACGGCTACTAAGGAAAATGCGCTCAGCAAGCAAGAGATTGACGAGCGGCTTGGGGCGACTGCGCTCGCCCGGATGGCGACCTATCGTCCGGATGGGATGATTCACCTAACGCCGATTTGGTACCATTGGAACGGCGAAGTGTTTCGCCTCACGCTCGGGGCAGGGCGTATTCATTTGAAGAATTTGGCGGCGGACAAGCGCGTTTCAATCCTCATTGACGAAGACCCTCGCTTGGAGAAAGGCATCGCCGCCGGCGCCTGGGCGATCATGTGCCGTGGCAACGCTGAGTTGTCCCAGGATGAAGGTTTGATCCGCGAGGCCACTCATGCAGTACTTGGCATGGCGCTCGGAAAAGACGATGCCGATGCCTATACCGAGCCGGTCATGGCCGAAGGCCGCACCATCGTTACCATCACGCCCGAGGATTGGCTCACCTGGGATTATAATAAGGGAGAGGACTGAAAGCATGGAAGGTGAGATGAGCTTACGGGCCGGGAGAACAATAATATGAAAGCGCAAATAATCCGTGCCTTTGGTGGCCCGGAACTGTTCGAAGAGGCGGTGTTGCCTGATCCCGAGGCGGGTGCCGGCGAGGTTCTGGTGCGAGTTCATGCATCCAGCGTCAATCCGGTGGATTACAAAGTGCGCGCTGCCGGGCCGGAGGGAATTGCACCGGCGCTGCCGGCCGTGCTCGGTTGCGATATCGCTGGCGAGGTGATTGCGCTTGGCGCGGGTGTCAGTGATTTCAAAGTTGGCGATGCTGTTTATGGCTGTGCCGGCGGGGTCATAGGCATGCCGGGCGGATATGCGGAGCTGTTTGCCGCCGATGCGCGCCTGC
>JABIXB010000049.1 GCA_018666805.1 Rhodospirillaceae bacterium
CAACCAAATGGCGCGATTCGGCGACACCCCAGAACACCTTGTCGATGCCAGCGCGCAATTCCCATTCGCTGTCTTCGAACTCACCGAAAAAGAGGCCGTATGCCTCGCGGATATCCCAATGGGTGCGGCGCGCATCGGCGCTGTCGTAGCGCAGGAAAGGCTTGAACAGCAGGCCTTCGCCGGCTTCGTTTTCAAGATAAGCTTCCGGCTCGGCGACCACGGAAACGCTTTGCTCACGCTGCCCGCTCTGGATGCTTGATTGCGGGAAATAGCGCCCTTCCAGGGTGAAGCGCCCGCTCAGTTCGTGGAATACCGTCTCCGCGCCGGCGGGCGCGGCCATAAACATGAGGCCGCCCAGAAAAAGGGCTAAGGCCCCGCGGAACATAATCAGCGTGCCCGTTTCAGGCTGACCTTGGAGAAATCGCTATCGTCGAGGTCTGCGCCAAAAGCGTAATTCTGCCAGATCAGCCGGGTGCTTTTGCCGGTGAGGTGATTGACCATCACCATCTCGTCGGCACGCCAATGTTTGCCGAGATATTGCTGGTGGCTCGGCACGGTCAGGGTTTTCAGATGGGAATTCTTGCGGTCATAATATTCCACTTTCCAAATGCGGTGCTCACCCTGATCGACCCACGACACCTGGCGCGTATAGCCTGATTTCTTGTCGAGTGGCGAGCGCTCGGAGACCCAGCATGTCAGCTCGCCGCAGGGCTCATCGCGCAGCCAGCGATAGGTATATTTTTCGATCTCCTGGCTGGTCATATCCTCATAGGCGAATTCGCTACCCATGAAAGAGCCCGCCTTGTTGGAAGAAGAGATGCGCTTGACCCGCTTCAACGCCGGCAGATAAAGCCACTGATCGTCATCCTCGACCTTGTGCGAATGGGTCAGCATGGCGGTGCCCTTCACATCGCGCGGGCGGTTGAAAACGATCAGGCTCTTGTCGCCGTCGGCCTCGTCCTCGAGCACGCTGATCCTCAGATTGCGCTCGCTTTCCTGGCCGCGTTTATTGCGCAAGATCATCGTTTGGTCGGCGGTGTAATTGCCGAAACCCTTGTCGCGCGCCTCGCCCTCCAGAGCGATCCTGAGGCCCTTTTCTTCCGGCGTTTCCGCCACCGCCGGGTTGCCCGAAAACGCCAAAATTACGCTTAGGCTCAACGCCGAAATTAGCACAGCGGATTTCAGGAAAAAAATATTCATGACTTGCTCCGGTCGAGTTTCATTAGAAGTGGCGGCAAGAAGAAGAAATCGGCGGCGAGGGCGATAACAATCGTCATCGCGGTCAAGAGGCCGAGGCTCCAATTGACTTCGAACCCTGAAGTCGAGAGCACGATAAAGCCTGCCGCCAGTACCGCCGTCGTGGTCCAAAGAGCGTGCCCAACCGAGCTGAAGGCAAATCGCACCGCTTGCTGCGGGTCGAGCTTGCGCTCGCGCCGGGCGCGCAAATACTTGCTCAGAAAATGAATCGTATCATCGACCACAATGCCGAAGGTGACCGCCGTCACCACCGAGGCAGCAACACCGACATTGCCGATCATATAGCCCCACAGGCCGAAGCTCATGGCCGCCGGAACGAAGTTGGGCATCAGGCTCAGAAGGCCGATGGGTATGCTTTTCAGGGCGATAATCAAAATGAGCGAAATGATCGCCATGGCGATCACCGTGCCCTTTAGCATGCCCTCAATATTGCGTTTCGAAATATAGGCGAACATCATCGTGAGACCGGTGGCCTCGGTGGCCATTTCCGCCGGCATGTTGTCCTTCAGCCATTGATTTGCGGCGTCCGCCGAAGCGCGCTGTTCCTGAGCCGACATATCGCGCCCGACAACGGTCATGCGCGTCGCCGATTTACCGACATCAATCTGATCGTTGAGATCACGGCCAAACGGCAGGGAGAGCTCATAAAGAAGGAGATATTGCGCCGCGAGATCATGTTCCTCCGGGATGCGGTAATAGGCCGGATCGTCGCCATGCATGTTCTTGTTGAGCCGCTTCATGATATCGGGAAAGGCCGAGACATGGATGATCTTGGGCTGGCTGCGGTACCATTCGGCGAACTGATCCACCCGGGCGATATATTCCGGATCATTGATCGCCCCTTCGCTGCCGGCGGGCAACGAAAATTCAAACGCTTCGACGCCGGTGAGATTGTTGATGATGTAATCGGTATCGCGGCGGAACTCGTAGCGCTCGTCGAAATATTTGGTCCAATTGTCGTTGAGCTCGACCTGCGGTATGCCAGCAGCAAGGCCAATGATAATCGCCGCCATGCCCCACAGAAGCGGCGTGCGGCGGCGCACGACAAAGGCGCCGAAGCCATCGAAAAATACCGATTGTCCCTCGCGCCGGGGGCGCACGCGCAGCGGCAGGATATAGACCAGTGCCGGCACAAAAGTGAGGGCGAAGACAAATGCACTGACCACGCCGAGCGCCACCAGATTACCGAGATTATGGAATGGCGGCGCATCGGAAAAATTCATGCTGAGGAAGCCGATCGCCGTGGTGATGGTGGTCAGGAACACCGGGTGAAAATTGACGCGCAGCGATTCCAAGATCGCCTCGCGCTTGGCCAGACCGCCGCGCATGCCGAGCATTATGGTGGAAATGACATGCACCGAGTGGGCAATGGCCACCGTCATGATGATGGTCGGCGCGCCGACATTGCCGCTCGACAGTATCATGCCCGACCAACCGGCAAAGCCCATCGCCGTGATGGCGGCAAAGAGGACCACCAAAAGCGTGGCGATGGTGCCGGTGATGGAGCGCAGCAGAACGGCCATAACCACCAGAATCACGCCGATAATAATCGGCCCGAGCGTCGCCAGGTCATCCATGGTGGCGTCGCCGAAGGCGCGGCTGGTGATGACGCTGCCGGTGACGTAATAATTCAGTTCGGGATGGGCGAGGCGCGCCTCGGCGACGATCACCTTTACCTCGTCGGAAATTTCGGTTACCGCCTCCGCCGATTCATCGGGCAGGACGAAATTAACCAGCACCGCCGTGGTCCCGCCGTCAGCTGCCACCAGCCGGTTGACCAGCTGAATTTCGCTCATCGCGATGTCTTCGACCCGGGCCAGGTCTTGGGCGCTGAATTCACCCGTCTCCGGCACCAAATCCTCGACGATCAGTTCGTCGCCATCGGCCCAGGTATGGGAAAAATTGGTCAGTGAATCGACCCGCGTGGAATAGGGCAAAAGCCAGCCCCGCTCCGTCAGTTCGGCGATGGCGCCGAGCGCATCGGCGGTGAAGATGCTGGTCGCGCCCGATTCTTCCTTCGGCGCGACCGCGATCAGCACGGTGTTTGCTTCGGTGTAGGTCGCTTCAAGCGCCTCGAAGGCGATCAGCTGGGGATTGTCCTCGCTGAAGAAGATGCGGCTGTCATTGCTGATCTTGAGGTTTTGCCCACCAGCGGCCATGAAGACCACGAACAAAATCGTGAGCGCGATGATCGGCCAACGCCAACGCAATACGCCGACGCCAAACTGCTCCAATCGTGTCGCTCCCGCGGTTATTTCGGTCAATTTGGCCTCCCAGACGTTCCGTTCGCTGAAGAATGAACGAATTCAATATACTTTAATGGGCTTAAAGCCCTTATTTAAGGTGTGATTTCTCTACCGCTGTGGCCCAGGCCGTCGACAATCAAGCCAACCACCGCGCGTGCTTCTTCATCAAGATTGGCGTGAGCGCTCAGGGCCAGGAGTGGCGGGTATTCGAAACGGACGATGGCGTTGAGTACGGCGCGCGCAGTTTTTGCAACATCGGGGATGTCGAAATCGCCGCGCGCGACCCCTTCTTCAAGTATGCCGGAGACGATCTCATGACAGGTGATGAGATGCTGTTCGACAAGATCACGCCGTTCTTCGCAAAGAAAATCGACCATTTCCTGGATGTGCGGCGTATTGCGCAGGCTTTCCAGGGTAAAACGGTTAACACCCAGCACGTAAGCTTCAAGCTTTTGCCGCGGACTGAAGCCGGGCTGGGCAATGGCGGCGCGTACGGTCTGGTGCAGGGCATCGAACCAGGCGACGCTGACGGCGGCGCCGATATCCGATTTGCTTTCGAAATAGCGGTAGAGATTGCCGGCGGACATGCTGCAATCGCGCGCCACCTCGGCCATGGTGGTTTTGCGATAACCATAGTGGCGGAAGCGCTCGGTCGCGGCCTGCAATATCTGCGCCTGAGTGTCCTCGGCGAGGACTGCTGTGGATTTATTCATCGATCAACCAAGTGTGAATTATGAACAATAATCATTTTGTTCATTTATATTACCCATTCTGCGGCGCAACACCAAGTACAATTTGCCGCCCATTCTTGGCCCTTGGCTCACCGGACAATCCGTGAAATATTGCGGCCAAATTTACGGTTATTGCCGAGCGCGCGCAGGCGCTCAATCGCAAATTCTGGAGGAGTAGAAGATGGTCGAGAGAATTGATGCCTCACCTGAATATATGGAAAGCGAACGGATCGGGCGCTATGGCGAGCTGAAATCGAGCGCCAAGGCGTTTATCGATGCCCTTATTCCCGGCTATGAGCGCGATCTTTACAACATTATCGGCCGCGGCGTGGTCGAGGATAAAGAGCTCCTGCCGCCGATCTCGGACAATCGCGATTTCAATCTTGGCCTGATCAAGGCCGAGCCCGGCAAGGGCGCCTCGCCCCATATTCACGCCACCATCGAAGTGTTCTTTGCTCTCACCGGCAAATGGGGAATCTACTGGCAAAATCAGGATGGCACCGAGCATGAGACCATTTTGGAGCAATATGACACGGTGTCGGTACCGATCGGTTTGAGCCGGGGCTTCCGCAATGCCGGCGATGAAACCGCCTTAATGTTGGCAATCGTCGGCGGCACCGATCCGGGCCGGGTCGAATGGCCGCAGGAAACAGTCGATATGGCGCGCGAACACGGCATCGGGCTGGATGAAAACGGCGATCTCGCCGTGCTCGATTCGGCCGCCCAGTAGCGGCCCTCGCGGCGATCTATTAGGAGAAATTGAATGAGCGAACCCGTCATTAGCGCAGAAGAATTTGAACGCACCCGCGTGGCGCGCTTCAACCAATTGGAAGGCAGCAGCCGGCCGATGCTCGATGCCGTCATCCCGGGCCAGGAGCGCGAGATCTATCAGGTCATCGGCAAGGGTGTAAGTGAAGACCGCACGCAGAAAATTCCGATCACCGACAATAACGGCTTCAATGTCGCCATCATCCGCTGCGAGCCGGGCAAAGGCACGCTGCACCATGATCACAAGACCAACGAAGTGTTCATGTCGCTGAAAGGCAAATGGAAGATCTTCTGGGGCGACGACGAGGAAAGTAATTTCGTTATTCTCGAGCCTTTCGATACCGCTTCGGTGCCGCCCAATCTGATGCGCGGCTTCCGCAATATCGGCGATGAAGAAGGGCTCCTCCTCGGCACCATCGGCGGCACCGACCCGGGCGGCGTGCGCTGGCGCGACGATGTGCTGGCCGAAGCGGCAAAGCGCGGCCTCGGGCTCGACGGTGAGGGCCAGATTACCGAGGCCTCAGGCGCCGCCGAATAGCCCGGCCTTAAGAGCTTTCAACCATAGCGCCTGAGCAGCGTTCCGTTGCGGCGCAGCCAGGTTCGGTGCGCGCTGCAATCGCCGGCCAGTTTCTCGACCAGCGACCAAAAGCGGCGGCCATGATTCATATGGCGCAAATGAGCGATCTCGTGCGCGACGACATAATCCAGGACTTCGGGCGGAGCCAGAATAAGGCGCCAGGAAAACGACAGGCCGCCCGCCGCCGAGCAGCTTCCCCAGCGCGTCGCCGGATCGCGGATGGCAAGACGCTTGATCGGCCGCTCGACCTCGAGCGCCAGTCTGTGTGCCCGCGCGCCGATCTCGCGCCGCGCCTCGGCGATCAGCCAGCGCCGCACCCGGCCGGCAAACGCATCGCCATCGCCCGGCACCTGAAGCGCACCTCCACTGCGGCGCACCCGTTTGGCGCCATTGAGCGGCCTCATCAGGGCGATGGAATCACCCAGCACCGGCAACACCGAGCCGGGGCGGAACGGCACCGTCGGCGGCAGGGCATTGAGCCGCGCCGCGATCCAACCGGCCTTGCTATCGGCGAAGGCAAGGCCATCGCAGATCGCCGCGCGGCGTGGCAACACCAGCTCAACCTCGCCATTGGCATCATCGATGCGCAGCATGACGTGGCGCGCCCGGGCGCTACGGCGGAGCAGCAATTCGATATCGCGCCCATCGGGCAGGGCAAGTTGGCGAACGGGATTGGCCGGCTGGAGAATCGATGTCATTGGTATGATTCTGATCTAGTCGACCCAGCTTGGCTAGAGCACAAATACGCGTAAGCGCTTTCTTTGCCGCCCCACCTATACCAAGAATTGGTGATAATGACGCATAGGGATCGCCGTTCCGGCCCGTCGGGTAGGAGGATGGCCGCAAGCGATGCGGCCCCATCGGCAAGACCTTCCGACGCCCTCCGACGGGCCGGAACGGCGACCGGATTGGCGGCTTGCCAAGGCTTTCGGACGGCGTCGCGCGCGCCTCGCGATGTGCCGCATCGCCACGCCCCACGCTCCTAGCCGAAAACCTTGGCAAGCCGTCCCTATGAATCATTATCACTAATCCTTGGTATTGTGTTAAGAGGCTGCCCCGCAGCCCATGTTGACAATTTCCTCCCTTACTTACCGCATCGGCGGGCGCGCTCTTATTGAAGACGCGTCGGCGCGGGTTGCGCGTGGCCGGCGCATTGGCCTGGTCGGGCGCAACGGCAGCGGCAAAACAACTTTGCTGCGCCTGATCTCCGGCACCATCGAGCCCGATGGCGGCACCTTGGCGCTATCACGCGGCGCCCATCTCGCGAGCGTGGCACAGGAAGCGCCGGGCGGCACGGCAACGCCGCTCGAGATCGTGCTCGCCGCGCACACTGAGCGCCACGATTTGCTGGCCGAGGCCGAGACCGCGACGGACGCGCACCGCATTGCTGAAATTCAAACCCGCCTGAATGACATCGGCGCCCATTCGGCGCCGTCGCGCGCCGCCTCGATCCTAGCCGGGCTCGGCATCGGTGAGGTGGCGCAGAATGAGGCGACGCAAAACCTCTCCGGCGGCTGGCGCATGCGTGTGGCGCTCGCGGCGGCGCTCTTTGCCGAGCCCGACCTTTTGCTGCTCGACGAGCCGACCAACCATCTCGATCTCGAAGCCACCATGTGGCTTGAAAATCACCTGCGCAGCTATCCCCGCACCCTGCTTCTGGTCAGCCATGACCGCCATATTCTGAATTCCGTGCCGGACGG
>JABIXB010000050.1 GCA_018666805.1 Rhodospirillaceae bacterium
CGCAACCATCACGCTATGATTGACCGGCAATGACTGTTGATTCGCCAGTCGGCTCAAATGCGGCCATTCTCAGCGTCCGCGATCTCAGCAAGCATTTCTCCGGCATTCACGCGCTTGAGAATGTGACCGCCGATATTTCGCGCGGACGCATGCACGGCCTGATCGGGCCGAATGGCTCCGGCAAAAGCACATTTTTTAATTTAGTTAGCGGCGTATTGCCGCCAAGCGCCGGGTCCATTCGCCTGAACGGTGAGGATATATCGGCCGCCGGCGCGATCAAGATTGCCAAGCAGGGCGTGGCGCGCACCTTCCAGGGCGGCCTGATTGTGCCGACCTTAAGCTGTATCGAAAACACAATGCTGGGTTTTGGCTCCCACTTACGTTGGCCGCTCATCAGCGCCATGTTCCGTCTGCCAATCCGCGCCGAACGCCAGGAGCGTGAAGCGCGCGAGCGCGCCCGCGCGCTGTTGGAAATTGTCGGCCTTGAGGACCAGAGCGAACGCTGGGCCGGTGAGTTGGTCTGGGTCCAGCGCCAGCAATTGCAAATCGCCCGCGCCATGGCCTCCGAGCCCTCCCTGTTGCTGCTCGACGAGCCGACCGCCGGCATGGGCGCGGCGGAAACCGAGGAGATCGAGGCGATCATCCGGCGCATCAATGAGAGCGGCGTTACCATCATGCTGGTCAGCCATGATGTCGACCTGGTGGCGCGCCTCTCGGACGACATCACTGTGCTGATGTATGGCGAGAAGATCAGCGAGGGCAAGCCGGGCGAAGTGTTGGCCGACCCGCGCGTACAGGAGGCTTATCTTGGCGCCTGAGGTTACACCGGCATTGTTGGATGTTGACGGGTTATTCGTCCGTTACGGCATTCTTATCGGTCTGCGCGACGCTAGCTTGACGGTCGGCAAGGGTGAATTTGTCGCCCTCGTCGGCGCCAACGGCGCCGGCAAATCCTCGCTCCTCTCGGCCGTCGCCGGCCTCGTCGGGCGCAGCGAAGGGCGCATCACGTTTGACGGCCAGGACATCACGCGCCGGCGCACCGATGAGATTGTCCGCGCCGGTATTTCGCTTTGCCCCGAGGGACGCGGCATCCTGCCGCGCATGTCGGTGCGCGAGAATTTGCTGTTGGGCGCCTATCACCAGCGTGCCCAGGCGGCGCGCAATCTCGAGCGCGTGCATACCCTCTTTCCCATTCTGCACGAACGCCACGGCCAGATGGCCGGCACCCTAAGCGGCGGCCAACAGCAGATGCTCTCGATCGGCCGGGCGCTGATGTCGGAGCCGCGCCTCCTGATGCTGGATGAGCCCTCGCTCGGCCTGGCGCCGATTGTCGTGCATGAAATATTGGAAACGGTCGCCGCCCTGGCCAAGGACGGCATGACCATTCTGCTGTCCGAGGAAAGTGCCAAGAAAGCGCTCGAATTCGCCGACCGCGCCTATGTGCTGGAAACCGGAAACATCGTGCTGGAAGACACCGCAAGCGCGCTTCTCGGCAATGAAGCGCTGACCGCCGCCTACCTTGGGCGCAGTCATTTGGCATCACACGACAGCGCTGAGGCCTAGCGATGGATCTCTTTATCGCTCAGCTCATCAACGGCATCGTCATCGGCTGCACCTATGCCCTGGTCGCCACCGGGTTTAATCTTCTTGTGCTGATCTCCGGCGTGATTCATTTCTCCTATCCCGTCGTCGTCGTATTTTGCATGTATGTCGTTTGGCTCGTGTTTGAGGCCACCGGCAGCGTCGCGCTTGCCCTGATCAGCTCGCTCATTGCCGGCATCGCGCTCAGTCTCGCAGCCGAGCTGCTGTTCCGCCCGATGATCCGGCGCGGCGCGATTATCCAGACCTTTATCATGTCGCTTGCCATGGCGATGGTGCTCAATTATCTGATGGCGAGCCGGATCAATTTCGGCCATGCGATTTCCTTTTCGGAAAGTCTGGCGAGCTATGGCGCCGCCTTCCAGTTCGGCTATTCTGCCGTTTCTTATGGCCAATTGGCGACCGTCATCGGCTCGCTGCTGCTGGTCGGCGCGCTCTTTGTCTTTTTGTTCGCCACCATGCCCGGGCGCGCCTTCCGCGCCGTGGCGCAGAACAAGGAAGTCGCACACCTTGTTGGCATCAATGAAGGCCGCATGTCGATCGTCAGCTTCACCATCGCCGGACTTTTGGGCGGCACCACGGCAATTTTCCTCGCCATGTCGTTTGGGTCGGCCTATGCCGGTCTCGGCGATCTATTGGCGCTCAAGATGATCGCCATCGTGCTTTTTGCCGGCGTTGGCAATCTTACCGGCGGGCTGATCGCCGCAATCATTCTCGGCGTCGCCGAAACCATGGCGACCGGCTA
>JABIXB010000051.1 GCA_018666805.1 Rhodospirillaceae bacterium
CATTCATGTTCTCGGTCATGCACCTGAAGGCGACGTGTTCGATTGTTTGGCGGCTTAAGCGCACCTTCCCGGCGCTGCTGGTCATTGTTGTTCTTTTTGCCGGAAATGCCGAAGCCGGGCGCTTGGCCGATTCCACCAGTTCCTATCTCGCCAGCCACGCCGAGGACGCCATCGCCTGGCAGCCCTGGGACGAACAGTCTCTGGCCCTGGCCGAGGCAAACGACAAGCTGATCTTTCTCACGCTCGGCTATGCCGCCTGCCACTGGTGCCACGTGTTGGCGCGCACCACCCTGAAAGACACACGGGTGATCGAGGCGCTTGGCCAGGATTATGTCAGCATCCTGGTTGATCGCGAAGAGCGGCCCGATCTCGACAGCCATTTCAGCGACATCATGCTGGCGATGACCGGCCAGAGCGGCTACCCGGCGCTGTTTGTTCTCACCCCCGACGGCGTACCGGTTTTCGCCGCCGGCTATCTCGCCGCCGAACCCGAGCATGGCAATCCCGGCCTGCTCGAGGTACTGCAAGGTATCGCGGGCATGTGGCGGGGTCAGCGCGGCGCCATCCTCGCCGACGCAGAGAACAACCGCGATTGGCTGCGCGACAATGCGGCGCGGGATTTTTCCGGTACGGCGGCGGATGACATGGCGGAAATACGCCGCGATGCCGCCCGGCAATGGACGCGCGCTTTCGACCCGGTCTATGGCGGCTTCGGCGATCAGCCTAAATTTCTTCGCCCCGATGTGCTGATGTTCTTGTTGGATGAGGGGCTGCAATACGGCGATCGAGCCCTGTTGGAGAAAGTCTATCTCAGCCTCGACCAAATGGCGGCGGGCGGGGTGCGCGATCAATTGGGCGGTGCCTTTCACCGCTACGCCGTCGACCGCTTCTGGCAGGTTCCGCATTTCGAAATTATGCTCAATGAAACGGCGTGGATGGCGCTGCTTTATTTACGCGCCTACCAAGCCTCGGCGCGGCCGCACTACGCCACTGTCGCGCGCGGCGTTCTCGACGATCTGCTGAGGCGTTTCCACCTGCCGGATGGCTCGTTCGCGGCCTCTCTCGATGCCGAAAGCGGCGGTCGCGAGGGCCTTTATTACACCTGGACAGAAGATGAAATCCGCGCCGTTCTCGGTGAAACACGTGCGGCCGAATTTGGCGCGGCCTATGTTGATACAGCGGCGGGCTTGGTGGAAGGACGCAGCGTGTTACGCCTGCGTGCACCAATCGGCGAGCAAAGTTTCGCCGCAGAACGCGCCCAACTGCTGAAAGCGCGCGGCGAGCGCGATGCACCAAAACGCGACGACAAGATGCTGAGCGCGTGGAATGCCGTCACCCTAATGGCATTTGCCAAGGCCTCTCAGGTTTTGGCGGATAAGACATATCTCACCATAGCGCAACAAATTCTGGGCGTACTGATGCCTGCCTACCCTGGTATCGATGGCTTGGTGCATAGCCGCCGGGGGGAGCGCCAGAGCGCGGCGCTGTTTTTAGAGGATTTTGCGTTCCTCGCGCTCGCCCTGCTCCACCTCTACGAGACCGATTTCCAGGTCACGCGGCTCGACGCGGCACGCACGCTGATGATGGCGGCGCTCGATAAGTTTCAAGCGAAATCCGGCAAGCCATTTCAGGTGGGCACGGGCGAGGCGGATATTTCGGCGCAAGTGAGTTTGGCCGAGAATGGCGCACCCTCGGCCAATGCCGCCGCCCTGGAGGCACTGCACCGTCTGGTATTGTTCGGCGCCGGCAGGATCGTCGAAACAGAGGCGGAGGCCATCGGCGTTAACTTGCGCGGTTACCTGCAACAAAACGCCGTTTCCGCCACCGGCCTGTTGCGCGCGCTTGACTATATTCCGGGCCAAGCGCGCGAGATCATCATTGTCGGCGAATTGGCGGGCGACGACACAAAAGCTTTGTTGCGAGAAATTCGCGCCCGGGCCCTGTACGGCGCTGTCGTCGCCGTAATCTCGCCCGAGGCCTCGCGGCTCGACGAAGACTGGCCACTGCTCGCGGCACGCCCGCTTCTCGCCAACCGCGCGACCGCTTATGTGTGCCGCAACAGAGTGTGCAAGCTGCCGGTCGACAGTGCTGAAGAATTGGCGGCCCAGTTGGATGCGCCGCAATTTCAAGGAACACCTGGCACGGCGCAATGAACGCCTGTTGCGCCCTGCCACCCGCCAATGATATTTGCTTGCTGTCGCCCGCTTGGCGATGCGCTGTTCGATACTGGCAAAAATGGATGGGTGCCCGAGTGGTTGAAGGGACCGGTCTTGAAAACCGGCAAGGGTTAACACTCTTCGTGGGTTCGAATCCCACCCCATCCGCCAATACACTATGTTAATACACTGCAATAATTGATAATTATAATACTACATAGATGTGGTCCCACATTTAGTCCCACATCGTGATTAATTACGTGACCATTGTTTATCGGATGCGCGGGTCACTTTTGCACTCTTCAAACGCAGCTCGTTTTATTATGCCCACCAGTGCTGAGATCACTTTGGTATCAAATTCCGCGCTGCAGTGTCCGGCCAAAGCATGGCGGGGGCCGACGGAGCAGATGCGAGCCGGCCACTCAAGTTCTCGGGATTAATGTGGATTGTCGTCCATCGGCCATTTGGCCCCCACTCCACCGCGAGACCTTGCCTTCGACATATTGCACTATTTTGAGGCCCTCAGTGCTTCATTGGACGCGGCGCAACCAGTGAATCGATGATAAGAATTGGCGCGCAAATAGAAAGGAGCCACACACTGCGGCGATACATGCGGCTCCGGCTCCAATTGCGTTCAATTCTCCAATTCTCTGCAGGTCATCGACGATAACGTCCACATTGTCACGTACAGGTACCAGTGCCGCCCTAAGCCAGTAAACGGCAGAGATGACACCCGCGAGGGTTCCTA
>JABIXB010000008.1 GCA_018666805.1 Rhodospirillaceae bacterium
CTTGAACCGCCGCTCGAGCCGCCCGGCGTATGCTCCGGGTTCCACGGATTGCGCGCCGGCGGAAAATTGTCCGGCTCCGAGGCGATGTTATAGCCGAATTCCGGCGTCACCGTTTTGGCCAGGCGGATAAAGCCGCCCTCATTGATGCGCGTCGCGATGGCGCTGTCGACGGGGGCGACGAAATCGTTGAAATAATTGCTGCCATTGGTCGTCCGCATGCCTTCATAGCCGGTTATCAAATCCTTGAGCAGCAGCGGAACGCCGGAGAACGGGCCGTCCGGCACATCGGCCTCGGCCTGGGCGCGGGCATTGTCGTAATTTTTTATGTTGACGCAGCCCAACTGGTCGTTGACGCTTTCGATGCGCGTGATCGCGGCCTCGACCAATTCGATCGGCTTGACGTCCTTGTTCCTGACCAGTTCGGCAAGGCCCATTGCGTCATATTTCGCGAATTCATCCATGGTCGGTCTCCCTTAATTCGTTGTCGGTTGAATTATTGTTATTCGGTGAGAAAACATGCCACCCGGTGGCCGGGCTTCACTTCGCGCAGCTCCGGCGTTTGCTCGGAACATTTGGCCATACGTTTGGGGCAACGGGTATGAAAGCGGCAACCGGACGGCGGATTTACCGGGCTTGGAATATCCCCTTCCAGCCCGGCCCGTTCGGTGACCGACGGGGTGTCGAGGTCAGATGCCGGGATCGCTTCGATCAGCGCCTGGGTATAGGGGTGGAGCGGCTCGCGGTAGAGCAACTCGCTATCGGCGATCTCGACGATCTTGCCGAGATAGAGCACGCAGGTGCGGTCACAAAAATGCTTCACCACGCTGAGGTCGTGCGAGATGAACATATAGGTCAGTTGAAAGCGGTTCTGCAGGTCGCGCAACAGGTTGAGGATTTGCGCCCGGATCGAAACGTCCAGCGCCGAGACCGGCTCGTCCAACACCACCAGCTTGGGCTGTAGGATTAGGGCGCGCGCGATGGCGACGCGCTGATTCTGCCCGCCGCTGAATTCATGCGGCAGGCGGTCGAAATAATCCGCACTGAGGCCGACCACTTCGAGATATTCGCGCGCCTTCTGAAAGCGCTCGATCTGAGTGCCGATGCCGTGGAAGCGCAGCGGCTCGGCAATCGAAACGCCGACCGACATGCGCGGATTTAAGGATGCCAGCGGATCCTGAAAAACCAACTGCATCTCGCGCCGCAACTGGCGCAACTCCGCCTTGCTGCATTTGACGATGTCCTTGCCGTCGAACATGACGCTGCCGCTGGTCGCTTCGAGGAGACGCAGCACAAGGCGCGCCGTGGTCGATTTGCCGCAGCCGCTCTCGCCGACCAGGCCCAATGTCTCGCCGCGCTCAAGGACAAAATCGACGCCGTCGACGGCGCGCAGCAGTGGCCCTTTCTCGAACAGACCCTTGGCCTCGAGGCGGAAATGCTTGGTCAATCCTTCGACCGAGAGCAGTTCGTTGCTCATGGTGCACCGCCTTGGCGCATCAGGTGGCAGGAAACGAGATGTCCGCCATCGACCGAACTGGGGCGCGGCTTTTCGCTTTCGCAAACGCCGAGCGCCGCATCGCAGCGCGAGCGGAAGGAACAGCCCGGCGGCGGATTGATCGGCACCAGCGGCGTACCCCGGATCGAACGCAGCTCGTCGTCGCGCTGATCGTCGAGCCGGATGACCGAATTCATCAGGCCGATGGTGTAGGGGTGCTTGGGATCCTCGAAGATGGTTTTGACATCGCCATATTCGACCATCTCGCCAGCATACATCACCAGCACCCGGTCGGCCATTGAGGCGACCACGCCGAGGTCGTGGGTGATCAGGATCAAGGCGCTGTTGAGGCGTTTTTGCACATCCGCGAGGAGCTTCAGAATTTGTGCCTGGATGGTGACGTCGAGCGCCGTCGTCGGCTCGTCGGCAATCAGGATATCGGGCTCACACGCGATCGCCGCCGCGATCAAAACGCGCTGGCGCATACCGCCTGAAAAATGATGCGGATAATCCCTATAGCGCTCCTCCGGATGGGGAATGCCGACAGAACGCAGAAGTTCGATAGCCCGGCTCTTCGCTTCGTTCTTCTTCAAATCGAGGTGTTCGCGCAAGCCTTCGGATATTTGCTCGCCGATGGTGAACACCGGATTGAGCGATGTCATCGGGTCTTGAAAAATCATGCCGATACGGTCGCCGCGGATTTTCTCCATTTCGCGTTCGGACAAAGCAAGCAGGTCTTTGTCGCGGTAGCGGATATGCCCCTCGACGATATGTCCCGGTGGGTCGATCAGGCGCAGGATTGATTGTGCGGTGACGCTTTTGCCCGAGCCCGATTCGCCGACGATGCACAGCACTTCGTCCGGCGCCAGAGAAAAGGAAATTCCATCGACTGCCTTGAGCATGCCCTCGCGCAGCTTGAAGTGGGTCTTGAGCCCTTCGACTTTGAGAATCGGTTCGACCATGATGATCCCCGGCCTCAGCGCGAGCGCCGGCGCGGATCGAGCGCATCGCGCAAGCCGTCACCGATAAAGTTGAAGGAAAGTGCCACCAGGACAATCACGACGCCGGGGAAAATTGTGATATGGGGCGCCTTCCTGAGCACACCCCGGCCTTCCGCCACCATGATTCCCCAATCGGCGTCGGGCGGCTGAATGCCGAGGCCGAGAAAGCTGAGACCCGAGCCAACCACCATCATCAGGCCAATGAGGGTGGTGGCGAAGACCAGCACCGGCGGGATCATGTTGGGCAGGATATAGCGCAGGATAATGGCCGCATCGCCGGCGCCGCCGGCCCGCGCCGCCTCGATATAGGGTTGCTGCTTGACGTTCAGCGTGGTGGTGCGGACAAGGCGCGCAATATAGGGCGTAAGCGCGATGCTGATGGCGAGGATCACCGTCCACACGCCGGGCTCGAGCACGCCGGCGATAACAATCGCCAACAACACCAGCGGAAAAGCGAACACCACATCGATGATGCGCATCATAATTTGGTCGAACCAGCCGCCGAAATAGCCCGCCGTGAGACCGAGGAAGAGGCTGATCAGAGTTGCGACGACGGTCGGCCCGATGCCGACCAGCAGCGCGATCCGCCCACCCCAAAAGAGGCGCGACAGGATATCGCGTCCGTCCACGTCGGCGCCGAGAATAAGGCCGTCCGTGCCGGGCGGCGCGGCAATGGCGCCGGCCGCCTCGGCCGGATCATACGGGCTGATAACCGGTGCCAGCAACGATATCAGGATGATAATCGCAAGGAAGATGAGGGCGCCCAAGGCGGCATTGTCCTTGGCATAGGCATACCAGGCGAGCCGCAGCGTGCGCAGATGAAAGCGCATCCGGTCACGCCGGATTTGCCAGGCAGAATCCACTTTTCCAGAATCAATAGGCTGGCGCTGCGTCATGTTGCTCCGGCTTTCTCCGAGGCGCGGATTTTCGGATCGAGATAGGCGTTGATGACATCGACCGCCAGATTGACGACGACGAAGGCGAGCGCGATGACCAGTGTTGCGCCCTGAATGGTCGGAATATCGCGCGCCTGGATCGCTTGCCACAACTGGTTGCCGATGCCGGGCCAGGCGAAAATGACTTCAACGAACAAAACACCGCCGAGGAGATAGCCGAGTTGCAGGCCGCACACGGTGATGATCGGCGGCAAGGCGTTCCTGAGCGCATGGCGGTGCAGAATGGTGCGCCTGCGCATGCCTTTGGCGCGCGCCACGCGGACATAATTCTGGCTCAACACCTCAAGCATGCTGGCGCGCACGATGCGGGCGACGATACAGGCCGGCGCCGCTGCGGTGGTCAGCATTGGCTGAATGAGATGGAGAAACACATCCCAGGCGCCGCCGTCGCCCATGATATTGGTCATGCCGGTGGCCGGCAGCAAGCGCCAGTTCAACGACACCAGCAGCACAATCAGCAGGCCGAGCCAATAGGGCGGCGCGTTGCCGAGCATCAGCGTCACACCCATGACGATGCGGTCGGAAAATGAATAGGGCCGCGCGGCGGCGAAAATACCGGCGAAAAAACCGATAATATAAGCCAGAGCGGCGCTCGATAGCGCCAGGATGGCGGTGTTGACGAATTTAGGAAAGACCAGATCGGCGACGTCGCGGCGGTTGGCGATCGAGGTGCCGAAATCGCCCTGCAGAATATGGCTCAGCCATTTTATGTATTGCACCGGCAGCGACTGATCGAGGCCGAAGGAGATGCGCAGCTTCTCTTTCACCACTTCGGTTGCGAACGGGCCGGCCAATATGGTGGTGACATCGCCCGGCGCCAAATGGGCCAACAGGAAAACGATGATCGAGACACCGAACAGCACGGGGATTGTCAGCACCAGGCGGCCGGTGATGAAACGCAGCATTGTTATCTGGCCCAGAGCGCCGCAGAACGGCGGGACGGCGCGCTGATTTTCAGGCCATCTCTCATCATCAACATGATCCGATAAAATTGATGGGGGCAGGATATGCGTAAAAGTGCACAGCCCCGCCCCCAATTCGTCAATTTAAATGGACGGTTACTCCAATTCGATGATGGAGAAATCGTACCAATTGGCCGGTGGATTAACAAAGTGCTTCACTGAGGGGCTCAGCACCAAGGGGTTCTTGTAGGTGAACTTCACCGCATAACCGAAATCCTGGCCGATGATGATGTCGTTGGCCTGCTGATAGAGGGCCGCGGCTTTCGCCTTGTCCTTCTGCTTGACCGCCTCGTCGAACAGCTTGTCGACTTCCGGGTTGCAGTACCAGCCGACATTGAAGCCGTTCGGCGGATGGTAGTCGCAACGCGTCATCACCTGGGTCCAGAAAGGAATCGTCCAGCCCCAGCCGATCTCGTTCATCTGCAGCTCCGGCGGCATGCCCTGCAGCCATTTGCCCATATAGGTGATCCACTCGATCTTGTTGAGCTTGGCGTTGATGCCGACCTTTTTGAGATCGCGCTGGATGGATTTTTCCCAGACTTCGTTATAGCCATACTCATAGATGTCGAAATCAAGCTCCAACCCGTCCGGATAGCCGGCTTCGGCGAGCAGTGCCTTGGCGCCTTCCGGATCGTATTTAATCGGCGCGTAACCTGGTTTGTAGGCGTAGGTGCCGGGGCTGAGCATGCCCATTTCGGGGCGTCCCGTGCCTTTCAGAATGCCGTCGGCAATGGCGTCGCGGTCGATCGCCATATTGATCGCCTTGCGCACCCTGACATCCTGCATGATCGGGTTCTTGTGGTTGAAGAAGAGCAACCAGATCGACGGGATGTTTTCGTTGGTGGTGACGGTGAAGCCCTCGTTTTTCAGATTTTCGAGCTCTTCCCAGGGCGCTTCCATGATCATCGACACTTCGCCGGCGCGGATCGCGTTAAGGCGGGTGGCCTGATCGGGCAGGGGCTGGAAGATCAGGCGTTCGATCTTCGCGTTCTCACCCCAATAATCCTCGTTGCGGTCCATCACCAGCTTGATGTTCTGCTCGCGCTCGACGAACTTGAACGGGCCGGTGCCGACCGGCGTGAGCGCAAATTGCTCATTGCCCATCGCCTGAATGGCGGTCGGGCTGGCGATCATCGGCATGCCGCAGGCGACCACACCCATCTGCAGCCACTCATAGTTGGTTTCATTGAGAGTGATCTTGACCGTCATCGGGCCGGTAACTTCGACCGATTTGATCCAGCGCGTGTAATAGCCGAGATAGGCCTGCGCCTGGTCGAAGGCATGCTCGGCGCCGGTATCCATGAAACGGTCATAGTTCCATTTGACGACATCGGCATCGACCGACGTGCCGTCATGGAACCTGACATTCTCACGGATGGCGAAGGTGTAAACCGTGCCGTCATCATTGACCGTCCAGGATTCAGCGATGGCTGGTTTGAGGCTGGCATTCTTGGCGTTGGGGTCGCTCAAATCGAGCATCACCAAGCCTTCGAAAATCGAGTGAATAGCGTTGGTCGTCAGCCAGCCGCAGGCGACATGCGGATCGAGAATGGACATCTCACTCGAAATGCCCCAGACGAAGGTGCCACCCTCCGCCTTCGCTTCCGTTGCCGCGCCGCTGGCGAAGGCGAGCGAACCCGCTATCGCTGCAGCGCCCAACAGGCGTTTCAGACTAAATTGTTTCATTGCTTTCTCCCTTTCAAGGTTTGCGTATTTCGCGTGCGTCTTATTTTTAATGCATTCGGTCACTCGGCATAGAATACCGGCGGCCGTTTGTCCTTCCATGGTTTGGCTTCTTCCAATTGCGCCGCCAGGCGGATCAGCGTTGCCTCGTCATTGAGGTTGGCGGCGAAATGCATGCCGATCGGCAGACCGTCCGGCGACCAATGCAGCGGCAAGGAAATGGCCGGCTGCCCGGTCGAATTGAAGAGCGGTGTGAACGGCACCCAATCGAAAACGCGGCGCGTCCATTCGCGCGCATCGACGCCAATTTCGTTTTGATTGAGTGTGCCCAATGTCAGCGGCGGCTGGGCGATGGTCGGCGTCAGGAACAAATCATGCTTGGCGAGAAACGCGCCTGATGCCCGGGTGACGGTGTTGATATTGGCGATGGCGTCATGCATGTCCATGGCGGTCAATGTTTTGCCATGTTCATAGAGCTCCACCGTAACGCGCTCCATATTGTCATAGGATGGTGTGCGCTTCATCGCATTGGCGACAGAGTCTATCGCCCAGGTAAGGTATGCCGTCCACAGGGTGACGAGTGCCTCGAAGAAATGCGACCAATCAATTTCGATTTGATCCTCGACCATTTCATGGCCGAGAGATTCCATCAGCTTGACGGTTTCATGCAGCCCTGCAACCACATCCGGATGTACTTGTACGCCCGAGAGCGCCTTGTCGGACCAGGCGATGCGGAGTTTGCCGGGCGATTGCGTCAACTCTTCCATATAGGGGCGCTCGGGTGGGGTGATGATGGCAGGTGGGCCGATATCGGCACCCTCGACGGCATCGAGAATGGCCGCCGTATCACGTACGCTGCGGCTGACCACAAGCTCGCCGGCCAGGCCGTTCAACCAATCGCCATAACCAGGCCCGGTGGGGACGCGGTCGCGCGTCGGCTTGAGGCCGACAAGGCCGCAGCATGAGGCGGGAATACGGATCGAGCCGCCGCCGTCGTTGGCATGGGCCATAGGAACAGCGCCGCCGGCAACCATCGATGCCGAGCCGCCGCTTGATCCGCCCGGGCTGCGGCTGACATCCCAGGGATTGTGCGTCGGCTCGTAAAAAACCGATTCAGTGCTTGGATTGAAGCCGAATTCCGGCGTCGCCGTCATTGCCGCCGTGACCAGGCCGGCGGCGCGAAAACGGGTCGCCAATTCTGTATCCTCGGCCGAAACAAGGTCTTCCGTCAGCTTGCTGCCGCAACGCGACGGCGAGCCCTTCATTTGAATACCGAGTTCCTTGACCAGAAAGGGAACGCCCTTGAACGGCCCGTCCGGCAGGCCGGCGGCGATCTCTGCCTCGGCCAGATCCGGGATGCGCGAGACAACACCATTCAATTCGGGATTAATGGCGTCAATCGCGGCGTAAGCGTCTTCCAACAATTCTTTCGGCGTGACATCGCCGTTGCGTACCAGCTCGGCCAGGCCGAGAGCATCATAACTCGCGTAATTGCTGACGTTTGGCATCATTATCTCCCATTATTGTTCTTTAGGCCCTGCTTCGGCAGATTAACTCTGCTCTGTTGGCCAAGCTCAAACAACCTCCCCGAAAAGGGGGTGACGCACCTCCTACAACAGGCCCAGCTTGGCCGCCTGCGAAATCGCATGGCCGCGGTTTCGCGCGCCCAGTTTGGAATATGTGTTTT
The DNA here is from genome assembly GCA_018666805.1 of Rhodospirillaceae bacterium. Classification (GTDB taxonomy): domain Bacteria; phylum Pseudomonadota; class Alphaproteobacteria; order UBA828; family UBA828; genus PTKB01. The sequence goes on from JABIXB010000008.1 coordinate 7,782, forward strand.
TGACGTGATATTTGACCGTCTCCGGCGAGCGCTTCAGGATCGCCGCGATCTCGGGCACCGTCTTGCCATAGGCGACCCATTTGATGACCTCGGATTCACGCGCCGTTAACAGGCTGCAAGGGCCCATTCCATGTTCGGCTGAGTAGAGGC
>JABIXB010000052.1 GCA_018666805.1 Rhodospirillaceae bacterium
CCAGGCCTGCCCAACCGGCGCCCTGATGCCGGCCGGTGGCGCCGGCAAAATCCAAGCCGACAAGCAGGTCGATAGCGTCTGCCCCTATTGCGGCGTTGGCTGTCAACTGACCTTCAACGTCAAGGACAACAAGATCGTATCAGTCGAAGGGCGCGACGGGCCGTCCAATTCAGAGCGCCTCTGCGTCAAGGGTCGCTTCGGCTTCGACTACATCAATCATTCCCACCGTCTGACCAAACCATTGATCCGGCGCGACGACGCACCGGCAAAGAACGCCGACATGGATCTCGACCCGGCCAACCCGCTGACGCATTTTCGTGAGGCCAGTTGGGAGGAAGCGCTTGATTTCGCCGCCGCCGGCCTGAAACAAATCCGCGACGAGGCGGACGGCAAGGCGCTGGCCGGCTTCGGCTCGGCCAAGGGCTCCAACGAGGAAGCCTATCTCTTCCAGAAAATCGTCCGCGCCGGCTTCGGCAGCAACAATATCGATCATTGCACCCGCCTCTGCCATGCCTCTTCCGTCGCCGCGCTGCTCGAGACCATCGGCTCCGGCGCGGTTACCGCAAGCTTCAACGAGGCGCGTAATTCCGACGTCATTATCGTTATCGGCGCGCATCCGACATCAAACCACCCGGTCGCGGCGACCTTCCTCAAAAACGCCGTCAAGCGCGGCGCCAAGCTGATCATTATCGATCCGCGCGGCTCATCGCTCTCACGCTTTGCCACGCATTTCCTGCAATTCAAGCCGGGCCGCGATGTCGCGCTGTTGAACGCGCTGATGCATGTGATCGTCGCCGAAGAGCTCTATGACGAACAATATGTCCAGGCCCACACCGAGGGCTTCGAGCAATTGCGCGACCATCTCAAGGATTTTTCGCCGGAAGAAATGGCGCCGATCTGCGGCATCGAGCCGGATGTTCTGCGCCAAGTGGCGCGCCTCTATGCCGGCGCCGAAGCAGCGATCATCTTCTGGGGCATGGGCATCTCGCAGCATATCCACGGCACCGACAATGCGCGCTGCCTGATCTCGCTCGCCCTGATGAGCGGCCAGGTCGGCCGCCCGGGCTCGGGCCTGCACCCCTTGCGCGGACAAAACAATGTGCAGGGCGCGTCCGACGCCGGCCTGATCCCGATGTTCTATCCCGACTATCAGTCGGTCAGCGATCCGGCCAAACAAAGCAAGTTCGAGAAGCTATGGGGCGGCTCGCTTGATCCGGAACGTGGTCTCACCGTGGTCGAGATCATGGACGCGGTGCATGACGGCGATATCCGCGGCATGTACATCATGGGCGAGAACCCAGCCATGTCGGATCCCAACGCGCATCATGTGCGCGAAGCATTTGCCAAGCTCGATCATCTCGTGGTGCAGGAAATCTTCCTCACCGAAACCGCCTTTTTCGCCGACGTGGTCCTGCCCGCCACCGCCTGGCCGGAGAAGGACGGCACCGTCACCAATTCCAACCGGCAGATCCAAATGGGCCGCCAAGCAGTCGATGCGCCGGATGGCGTCATGCCCGATTGGTGGATCATCCAGGAAATCGCGCGGCGCATCGGCCTCGATTGGAATTACGATCATCCCGCGGATGTGTTTGCTGAAATGAAACAATGCATGGACTCGCTCAACAATATTTCCTGGCCGCGGCTTGAGCGCGAGAGCGCCGTCACTTACCCCTGCGACGGCGAAGACCTGCCCGGCAATGACGTGCTCTTCGCCGACGGTTTCCCGACGCCGTCAAGGCGCGGCAAGTTCGTGCCCGCCAGCATCATCGCGCCGGACGAAATGCCCGACGCCGAATATCCGATGGTGCTCTCCACCGGGCGCCAGTTGGAGCATTGGCATACCGGCGCCATGACGCGGCGCTCGCAAACCCTCGACGATTTGGAACCCGAGGCGGTTGCCCATCTGGCGCCCCTCGAGATGGACCGCCTCGGCATCCGCCCAGGCGATGACATCGAAGTGGCAACGCGGCGCGGCCGCATTGCGCTGAAAGCACGTGCCGATACCGGCATCCCCAAGGGCGTGGTGTTCGTGCCGTTCTGCTACGCCGAAGCAGCGGCCAATATGTTGACCAACCCGGCGCTCGATCCGTTCGGCAAAATTCCCGAATTTAAATTCTGTGCCGCCAAAGTGGAGAAAGCGGCCAGCGCGGCGGCGGAGTGAAGACGCTGGAAACGAAATTAATCGAAACGCTCCGTCGCGGCGTTGAAGGCACGGCGCAGCGCGTCGTCGTCGGCCTCAATTGGACCTTTGTCGAGGGGCCGAACGGCGCCGGCCTGGTGCACACCCCGGCGCGCGGCACCGAGGGCTGCCGCAGCCTGCCCGACCCGGGCAGTTATCAGGGCCGCGCGCTCGACGATCTCGCTGGTCTGACAGGCTCGGAGAATATCTTTGAGCGCGTGCTCGGCTATGCCGCGATCAACGCGCACCACAATCGCTATGACCTCGAAGGCGTGCCGGCAAACGGCCTCGATATGATCAAGCCGGCGGGCAAGCGCACGGTGGTGATCGGGCGTTTTCCCGAACTCGATGAAAAACTGCCGGGTGCTGCGGTGATCGAACAGGACCCCGGCCCCGGCGACTACCCCGTCGAAGCCGGCGCCGAACTGATTCCGGCGGCAAAATATCTCGCCATCACCGCCTCGACGCTCTCCAATGGCAGCCTCGCCGGCCTGCTTGAATTGGCGCCGGCCAGTGCGGTGACGGTGCTGATCGGGCCAAGCGTGCCGCTCACGCCGGCGCTGTTCGAATTCGGCATCAACACGCTATCGGGCTTTGTTCC
>JABIXB010000053.1 GCA_018666805.1 Rhodospirillaceae bacterium
AGATCATCGGCGAGCTTCAACCAATCGAGCTGCTCGCCGCAATGGACATGAAACTGCGGCGTGAAATTTTCCGGATCAATCAGACTGGCGGCATAAAAATGAATTTCATCTGGGTAACGGTCGGCGTCATAGGCCATTGGCGTGCCGCAGCGCGAACAGAACAGGCGGCGCACACCGGACGAAGATTCGAAAATGTCAGGTTCGGTGCCGGTGAAGCTGTAGGCCGAGCGCGGCACGCCGAAAAACGTGACAATCGCGGCCGAGCAATTGCGCCGGCAGCTCTCACAGTGGCAATGGCCGGACCAATTCACCGGTCCGCTATATTCATATGAGACGCTGCCGCAGAGACACCGCCCGCTCCGTTTGCTCATGTCTTTAATCTCCTCTTTGCCCGTAATTAATACAGCATGCGGCACGGGCCATTGCTGTATATTTGCAGATTAAGTGAACAATAAGGCAATCCCGGGAGACACAATATGTCGGATAAGCCCTCGCGCCTGAGTACGCGCATCGATTTCGAAAAAGACGGCAAGCAGTGCGATTATCTGCAATTGCCCCATTCGGTGCACCGCTCGGCCTATGGCTGGCTACCGGTACCGCTGGTCTGTATCAAGAATGGCGAGGGGCCGACAGTGCTGCTCTCCTCCGGCGTGCATGGCGACGAATATGAAGGTCAGGTGACGCTTTCCAAGCTGATCCGCGAGATCGAGGTCGATGATGTCGCCGGACGCATCATCATCGTGCCGATGGCCAATTATCCGGCCGCCAAAGCCGGCCTCAGAACCTCACCCATTGACGAGCTCAATATGAACCGGGTTTTCCCGGGCGAGGCGGACGGCACGCCGACCCTAATGCTGGCGCATTACATGGAATCGGTGCTGATGCCGCTCACCGATTACGCGCTCGATCTCCATTCCGGCGGCAGCTCACTGATGTATCTGCCGACCGTTATCCTGCGCGCCGCCGAGGTGACGGATGAAGTTGAGCGCCAGGTGGTCGAGCTCGGGCGCGTGTTCGGCGCGCCTTATGGTTTTTTCTTTCCGCCCGGCCAGGGTGGCGGTGCGACCAACATGGCCGCCCAGGCGCGTAACGGCATTGTTCCGATCGGCACAGAAATGGGTGGCATGGGTGCGGTGACACCGGAATGTCTGCGCGTCTGCGAGGGCGGTGTGCGCCGGGTGCTGCGCCATATCGGCGTGTGGAAAGGCCCAGTCGGGCCGGATGAGCAGCCGCCGGTGGAAACCCGCATGCTGACCGCCGAGACCTGGGAATCCTTCTCTTACGCCAATGAGGACGGCATCTTTGAGCCCCTGGTCGAGCTTGGCGATGAGGTCGAAAAGGGCCAATTGGCGGCGCGCCTCCACAGCCCGGCGACACCGTGGCGCGAGCCGGCGGAAGTGCGCTTCGACGCTTCGGGCCTGGTGGTTTGCAAGCGCGTGCCCGGAATGACAGAGCGCGGCGATTGCCTCTTTCATTTAGGCGCGGATTTCGAAATATAGGCTTGGCTTCAAGGCTGCTTTTCGCCACATTCAAGCTAACGCAGTGAGCGGCCGAACGGGCCACAAAAAAGGAGATAAAAAATGGTCAAAATCGAATGCGTCGTCGAATGTAAGAACTGGCTCGGCGAAGGCCCGGTGTGGGACGTCAAGGAAGGCGCGCTTTACTGGGTCGATATGCTCGAGCAGGATATTTGGCGCTTTGATCCAAAGAGCGGCGATACCAAAACCTGGAAGCTGCCCAAGGTGGTCGGCGCCTTCTCGATGCGCGAGCAGGGTGGTGCTGTGATCACCATGCGCGACGGCTTTTATTTCTTCGACCCCGAAACCGGCGAGACGGAACTGATCCAGGAAGTGGATGCCGACGAGCCGCGCAGCATGTTCAATGACGGCAAGGTCGACCGTGCCGGGCGCTTCTTCGCCGGCGGCGAGGACGAAGTTTCCGAGCGCGCCATGTGCGGCCTGTTCCGCCTCGATGCCGATCTCTCGGTTACTGAATTGGAGCGCGGCATCATCTGCAACAACGGCCCGTGCTGGAGCCCGGACAATAAAACCTTCTATCACACGGACAGCTTCAAGCAGTCGATCTACGCCTATGACTTCGATTTCGAGAGCGGCGCGATCAGCAACAAGCGGGTGTTTGCCAGCTCGGAAGACGAGGCCGGCGTGTTTGACGGCTCGACCATCGACGAGGAGGGCTATCTTTGGAACGCCCGCTTTATGACCGGCGAGTTGGTGCGCCATGCGCCGGACGGCTCGGTCGTGCGGCGCATCGATCTGCCGATCCCGACCAGCACCAGTGTGATGTTCGGCGGCGATAATCTCGATGAGGTCTATATCACCTCGATGGCCAAGATCGATTGGGCCGGCCCGGCCGTGCGTGATAAATTCCCCGGCGGCGATGCCGGCCTGCCGGCGGCGTCGGGCAATCTCTTCAGGGTAACCGGGCTTGGCGTGCGTGGCCTGCCGGAGCACCGCTTCGCCGGGTAAGGGCGCCTATGGCGTGGCTTCGCTCAGCACGCTCACTTGGCGAAAACCGCGCAATATTTGTACTCAGAGTCTGGGCCCGTGCTGAACGGCGGTAGGTAAGGCGTGTGGTGGGTGATGCCCGGTACCATGAAGCCGGGCTCGAGTGAGCGCCGTCCGGTCCATCCGTCATGGATCGCCGCGATGTTTTTGGTCACTGGGTGATAGCCGTTTTCGCCGAGATCCTCCTTAATACGATCAAGGTGAAAGCCGGTTGTCACCAGTAGCCCCGTATTGTAGCGCGCAATACGGTCGATGGTTCGACGCTGACTTGGCCCATCCACGTAAAGTAGCGAATTAAGCAGAAAAACGACGTCGTAGTCGACGTTACTTTCAAAACCCACATAAGAAGTAGGTGGTAGAATGCGCACACGTTCGCGAATCTTCGCCATCACTCGTACTCGGCCCTGACTCGAGGGCTCGAACCACTTACTCTCATCGGGCGTCATAGCCTGAACAATTTGTGCCGGATAGTCGGCTTGGCCGGCGGCGCGCAAAAACTCCGCGTCTATATCTGTCGCGTCGCACCGTGTGGCGTCTAGCCCCGGATGGCGATGGGCGCGTTGGATCACGAAGGAATACGCCTCCGCACCGACAGAAACGGCATGGAACAGTACTCGGATCGAAGGTCGGTCGAGTACATCGACGCAGTCGTGAACTGTCTCATTCAAAGCGCGGTTTCGAAAAAAGCCGGTTGCGCCCACATGGTCGCCGTTATAGGCCTTGATAATCATGTGCAGCTATTGTCGGCGGAAGTTCGGAACGACTTGGTTTCACAAGTTTCGAGCTTCGGTTCAGGTTGGCCCGTGGTTCGCTCAGCGCTCGACCGATAACCGAATGCATCCATGATGTGGGCGCAGGCCCGTTCTATGCCCGCCGCCTCAGCTTCACTCATCACCTCGCGATACCGGCCGAGCCGAGATTCGGATACCGCCCCCCCGTTGAGCTCGGTGATCCACGGATTGTTGTTCTCACGGTCCTTGGCGAAGTCGACCTGCTGCCGGGACCACTCGCCGTCGGGGTTAAATCCTCTAAGCGAGAGGCCAGTAAAATCTTCCAGCCGCGCAATCTCACTCGCCGGGTCGCGCACCAAGTCCTCGTAACGCACAAGATGCAGGCGTGCGCGGAAACTCGACTCCCGGCAGGACAGGCTCGGCTCGTAAAAGGACCTGTAGAAGCTAATAAGTTTATCGGTGACCGAAGGAAAGTTATTGCGTTTGCCCTGCTCAGCCGATTTTTTCCCTACTTCAATGAGAGATCCGATGGTGTCTTTCGGATCTCGCACAATCAATATTAGCCTGGCATCGGGAAGAAGCTCGGCGAGAGCGGGATATAACTGGGTCAAACCAACATATTTGAGAACTAAGCTGGATGCGGGAGAATATCGGGCGCGGACATGGGAGAGAAAGGCTTCGGCCCAAGGTCTGGTAACTTCCCTCACCTCTTCGACGGAAGAAAAATAATGGCATGACTCAAGCGCATC
>JABIXB010000054.1 GCA_018666805.1 Rhodospirillaceae bacterium
CAGCCGGCCACCGTGATTGCGCGCCAATTCATGCGCAATGGCGAGGCCGAGACCGGTGCCGCCGACGGAGCCGGAAAACGCCTCGAACAGATGCTCGCGTGCCTTGTTGGGCAGGCCCGGGCCGGTATCGGCGACCTCAATGAAAATGCTGTCGCCGTCGCGCCCACCGGTTACCCTGACAGTGCCGCCGGGACCGTGCGCCGAGACCGCCTCGACGGCGTTTTTGGTGAGATTCATCAGAATGCGATAAACCTGATCGCGATCTGCCCACAGCAGGAGATCACCCGGCATGTCGTTGCGCCATTGGATGGCATCGATTTGCGCCGGCGGCAGCACCAGGGCGACTTCATCGACCAAGGGCGCCAGGGCGATTTCGCCGCGTTCCGGGTCGGGCTCCTCGGCGCGGGCAAAGCTGAGGGTTTGGCTGCATAAATTAATCGCCCGGTCGAGGGCCGCCAGAAGCGGCGTCGAAACCTTGCGAATCTCCGGATCCGCACTGGTCGCCAGGCGGTCGCTCACCACCACGGCGGTGGCGAGCATGTTCCTGAGATCGTGATTGATCTTGCTCACCGCCGCGCCAACAGCGGCGAGGCGCGCCTTTTGCCTGAGGGCGGCGCGTACGCGCTGCTGCATGACGCGAAGCTCGCGCTGGGCGACGCCAATCTCATCCTGCCGCCGGCTGCGCCGCATGATCGTCGTCCCATCCTCCGGGTCGCGCCGGAAGGTCACCAGATTATCGCTCATCTGGCGCAACGGGCGCACCAGCAGAAGATGCAGGCTGAGGAATATAAGCCCGGCGGTAATCGCCGCGAGGACCAGGGAGAGCTGGAGAATGCGGCGTGAATAGTCCAGCATTTCCGCCACCAACGGGCCTTCGTCGAGGAGAATATCGACCGAGATTCCTTCCGGGTCCTCGGGCACCGTGCCGATCACGCGTATCACCCGCTCGCCATCGCCGAACATGGCGCTATAGGCGTGACGAATCAGACTCCACGGCGTGTTGTCCGCCATCACGAAGGTGGCGCCGATGGCGTGCGGCATCTCGGATACCAGAATCAGCGTGCGCTGCATGTCGCGCTTGATGGAGACCTGCAGGACGCCGGAATGCACGAGCAGAATCTTGCGCAACTCCTCGGTCACCATTTGATCGGGCGCGGCCTCCACCGCCAGTGCCGCGATCCGCGCCGCCTCAATCTTCTCCTGCAAATAGACAACCCGGTAGCGCGCCACCGACGGCACATAGATGAATATCTCGCCGATCAGAACAAAGATCACCGTTAGCACCAGCAGGCGCGCCGAAAGGCTGCGGGTGAAGGGTGGCAGAGAAATTGAAGGTTTGGCCAACTGGATTATGTTCGTTGCCTGGGGAATACGGCCACTATAGGCGCTTCAGCATCATTATCCCAGGCGTTGCAGAAAGCGGACAATGCGTTTGGTTCTTGGGCTGAACAGCTTCGGCGCATAATAGCTGCCCGCCGCGCGGGTGCTAACTTCCGAAAGGGTCGGGTAAGGCGTAATAGCCTTAGCCATGGCCGAGACCTTGAGCCGGCGCGAGACCGCCAGCGACCAAACATGAATAAGCTCGCCGGCATGGGCGCCGGCGATCGAAGCGCCAAGAATGCGCCCGCCCCGCGTCACCACCACTTTGATCAGGCCTTCTGTCTTGCCTTCCGCCACAGCGCGGTCGTTTTCAGCAAAGGGGAAGCGCAGGATGTCTATTTTTATCCCGGCGGCGTGCGCGCCGGCTTCGCCGAGGCCGACATGGGCCAGTTCCGGATCAGTGTATGTGACCCAGGGCACGGCCTGATATTCAGCCTTTGCCGGCAGGCGGAAGAGAACATTGCGCAGCACAATGCCAGCCTGATAAGCGGCCATATGGGTAAAGCGGTAGGGTCCGGCGACATCGCCAATGGCGAAGATGCGCCGGTTGGTTGTGCGCAAGCGCTTATCCAGTACTAGAGCGCCACCGCGAAGCGTTACGCCAGCGGCTTCCAAGCCGAGGCCGTCAACATTCGGCATCCGGCCGGCGGCGACCAAAAGATGCGAGCCCTCAAGTTCAAACTCACCGCTCGCGTTGGCGCAGGAGAGCACAATATCTCCGCCTGATGCCGCCGCGCGCACCGCCTTGCTTTGCTCATATAGCGCCACGCCTTCGTCGAGCAGGCGCTGGCGTATGACGGCAACAAGCTCCGGGTCGTCATTGGCGAGAATATTGTTCGCCTCGACCAGCGATACCTCGGCGCCAAGGCGGCGGAAGGCCTGGGCCATTTCGATGCCGACTGGGCCGCCGCCGAGCACGATCAAATGGCTGGGTGCCGGGCGGGCGGCGAACAGGGTTTCGTTGGTCATTGCCGCAACCGTATCGATGCCGGGAATATCGGGAATGGTGGGCGTCGATCCGGTGGCGATGACATAGCGCCGGGCGCGGATGTCGAAAGCGCCGGCAATGAGGCTGCGCCGCCCGCTGAAATGGGCATCCTCGGCAATGACGCGCGCACCAAATCCTTCGAATCGCTCGGGCGAATCATGCGGTGCGATCTCCGCGATGGTGCGCTCGACATGGTGGAAGGCGGCGTCAAAATCATCGCCGCGCGCCGCTGCCGCGAGCAGCGCCTTGGACGGCACGCAGCCGGTATAGAGGCATTCGCCGCCCATGCGTGCGCGCTCGACCAAAATCACCGAGGCGCCCATTTGACTGGCCCCCGCGGCGAGCGTCAGGCCGCCGGCGCCGGCGCCGATCACACATAGATCGCAGTTGAGGGTTTCAGCCAACCGTCTCTCCACGTCGCGCGGCAGGGATGCCGTCAGGCCGCGCGCTTGCGCCAGAATTTATACGCAACCGGAATCATAGAGAGTAAGGCGAGGGCGACAAGCCCGGCCAACATTTCCGCGCTCAAAACATTTTCCAGCGAAAATTCCTCGCCGCGCTCGAATATGTTGCCGAGGCCCGAGCCAACCAGACAGAAAACAAAAGTGCCGGGAATGATTCCGAAAAAGGTTCCGGCCAAATAGGTGCGCGGACGGACGCCGAGGAACGCCGGCAACAGGTTAACGATGAAGAAGGGAAAAATCGGCGCCAGGCGGAGAAAAAGCAGATAGCTGAGCGCGTTGGCCTGAAATCCCGCCTCAATGCGCTGTAGCGCGCCGGACTTTAGCGAGCGCTGCGCCCGCGCCCGTAACGGATCGCCGAGAGCGGATTTGGCGATGGTAAAGAGCAAAAAGGCCCCGGCCGTTGCGCCAATAACCGCCAGCACGGTCCCCACTACAGGGCCAAAAAGAAAGCCGCTGGCCAAAGTCAGAAGGGAACACCAGGGCAGCGAAAAGGCGGTGGTTGCGGCGTAAACAAGCAAAAATAGGAAGCCAGCAAGCAACCAGGAATCGGTCACAAAGGCCAACAGCTCGGCGCGGTTTTGGCGCAGCGTATCGAAGCTGAAATGGTGGTGCAGGCCGAAGGCGAAGAATAGCGCGATGCCGGCGACCAAGATCGCCGCCGGCGCCAGACGGCGGGCGGAGAAACGCGCGCGCGCCTCCGCATAGGCCGGCGCTGGCTCTGAAAGCACCGGGGCGGGCTCGCATGGCGCCGGAATGGCGCCTTTTAAAGGGTTAAACCGAGTGGGCACAGATAAAGACCGTTCGTGATCAAAGAAAGGGTTGTAAGACGCCAACCCGGCGTCGCGTGGATTGAACATACGCTCATCCCAGCCGTTCGCTAGGGCACCTCACCGCAATGTTAACTGGCGCGCGCGAATGTGATTGCCGCGCGAGCATGCTGCCAGCGCTAAAAAACCGTATCGGCATTGACTTTACGCCACCAACTCCGTATAGACCGGGCTCTTCCAGAGCAGCTACACACATCCACACCGGCGCATCGGCCCGGCGCTGGAGATATGTCGCTGGAGATATGTCGGAGGCAGGCCATTGAAGCGAACATTTCAACCAAGCAATACAGTCCGTAAACGGCGGCACGGCTTTCGTTCCCGTATGAAAACCGTCGGCGGGCGCCGGATTCTGTCCAGGCGCCGTGCCAAAGGGCGCAAACGCCTGTCGGTGTAGGCCGGTGGCCGCAAGGATCGCCCGCCTGACGCAGCGGTCCGAATTTCTCCATGCTGCGGCTTCGGGCCGCAAATCGGCCATGCCGGGGCTTGTTTTGCAAGCCGTTCGCTCCCCTATTGCGCGCCCGGTGACGGAAAACACGGAACCCGGCGAGGTGCCATTCCGGGTTGGTTTTACCGCCAGCCGGCGGGTCGGCGGTGCGATCCAGCGAAACCGCGCCAAGCGCCGATTGCGCGAGGCTGTGGCGCGTGTTATGCCGTCCCACGCGAAGCCCGGGCATGATTATGTGGTGATTGCCAGGGCCGCGACCTTGCATCGCGCGTTCGATGATTTACTCAAGGATTTGGAGACGGCTTTGGCGCGCCTCGGTGCGAAATAGCGTGTCGGATACAATTTAGGATATCTAAAGTCGCGAATTGGCTATGAACCCGATCAGTTTCATATTTTGGCTTCTTATCCGGGGCTATCAGCTGGTGATTTCCCCATGGTTGCCGCCGTCCTGCCGCTTTGAGCCGAGCTGCTCCAACTATGCGTTGCACGCAGTGAAACAGCACGGCCCATTGTTTGGCCCGCTTTTGGCGCTTTGGCGGATTGCGCGCTGCAACCCGTTTGGCGGCCAGGGCTATGACCCGGTCCCCGAAACCCTATTCTCGCGCCGCGCGCATCGCTGCTCCAAAGCCAACGGCCGTACACGCTAGATCATGTTTGGCGAAAACAAACTCAATCTCATTCTCGTCGTCGCCGCGGTTCTGGTGATCCTGGTCGGCTGGCAATTTTTGATGCCGTTGATCATGCCCGAACCAAAGCCGGCGCCGCCGCGCGAGGTGACGGCAGAGAGCCAACAGCCCGGCCAGAGCAGCACCGAGAGCACAAGCCAGAGCCAAACCACGGCCGATGGCGTAACGGTCGATAGCGCGACGGTAGAAGCGGTTGACCGGTCAACCGCAATTGCCGCCGATCAGCGCATCATTGTCGATGGCGCCCGGGTGCGCGGCTCAATCCTGCTGAAAGGCGCGCGCTTCGACGATGTGACGCTCAAGGATTATCGCGAGCAACGGCCCGAAGATAGCCCCAACATCCATGTCTTCTCACCGCGTAATGCCGAGCATCCCTATTTCGCTGAAATGGGCTGGACGCAGGATGCGGCGAGCGAAATTGCGCTGCCGGATTCGGAAACCGTCTGGCAGAGCGATCATACGGTCTTAAAGACGGGCTCCCCGGTAACGCTCCATTGGGACAATGGCCAGGGATTGGGCTTTAGCCGGACAATATCGGTCGATGAAAATTTCCTCTTCACCACCGTACAGCGGGTCGAGAACAAGAGCGCCATGCCGGTCACCCTGGTGCCGTACGGTTATATTGCCCGCTACGACACGCCGGCCTCGGGTCTCACCGGTATGTTCGCGGTCAATTCGGAGGAATTCGTCCCGTGGGGCATGTTCGCCCATGGTGGCGTTGGCGTTCTCAATGGCGCCAAGCAGGAATTTTCCTATGAAGACATGCAGGATGTCGGCACCACCGAAATCAACAGCAATGACGGCTGGATGGGCATTACCGGCAAATATTGGCTAAGCGCCTTGATCCCCGATCCGGCGCAGCCGATCACCGCCGATTTCAAACATTTGTTCCCCAATCAGCGCGATATTTATCAGGTTAATTACCGCTGGCAAAACCCGGTGGTGATCCAGCCGAGCGAGACCAAAGAGGTATCGAACCACCTCTTTGTCGGCGCCAAGGAATTCAACACTCTTGATGCTTACGAAGAGACGCTCGGGGTGCGCGACCTCGACAGCGCGGTCGATTTCGGCCTGGTCTGGTTCCTCGCCCGCCCGCTCTACTATCCGATCGATTACTTCTACCGTCACATCGGCAATTTCGGCGTTGCCATTCTGCTTTTAACAATTTGCGTGCGCATTCTGCTCTATCCGCTGGCCAACAAGGCCTATGCCTCGATGAGCAAGATGCGCAAATTGCAGCCCGATACGATCATGCTGCGCGAGCGTTTTAAAGACGACAAAGCCAAGATGAACACCGAGATGATGGCGCTTTACCGCAAGGAGAAGGCCAATCCGATGGCCGGCTGTTTGCCGATGCTGGTGCAAATTCCGGTATTTTTCGCCCTCTATAGCGTCCTTTTCGCCACCATCGAAATGCGCCACGCGCCGTTCTTCGGCTGGATTCAGGATCTCTCGGCGCCCGATGGCTTGACCTTTATCACGGTGTTTGGGCTGGTCGACTGGCCGGCGCCGGAATTTCTCATGATCGGCATCTGGCCGATTGTGTTTGCCGCGACGATGCTGCTGCAAATGAAGCTCAACCCGCAGCCGATCGAGCCGATGCAGCAGAAGATCATGATGTTTCTGCCGCTGTTGTTCCTCTTTATGTTCGCCCGCTTCCCGGCCGGACTGGTGGTCTACTGGACCTGGAACAATGTGCTCTCGATCGCCCAGCAATGGCTGATCATGCGGCGCATGGGTATCACCCGCGCTTCGCTCGCCGCCGACGCAGCGAAGATCAAAAAGATCAAGGAGCAGGCCGCCGCCGGCACCCTGCCGCGGCCGAGCACCTCGCGCCAGCCGAACCGTAAGAAAAAACGGCCTGCTGGTGAACGTGGCGAACGCGGCGAGCGCAGCACGTCCGGTGCGCGCCGCAAAGCAAGCAACCGGCGGGCCGGCAGTGCCGAACAGCCGAAGCGCAAAAGGAGCTACCGCGAACAGGCGGAAGAGCTCAGGCGCGAGAAAATTCGCCAGAAGAAACGCAAGCTCCAGGAAAGAGAAGCAAAGAAGCGGGCGAAGAAACGTGGCGATGGAAAGCGTAAGAACGCCCCCGCTGCGGAAGCCGCGCCGGAGAACGAGGAAAAACTGTCGCGCCGCCAGCGACGCGCCGCCAAGGCGGAACAAGCGGATAGCGCGGCAGAAGGAAAGAGTGAGAGCGGCGAATGGGAAAAGGACAACAAGCGTCCGTCGCGCCGGGCCAAGGGCAAGAAACCGACGCCCAAGCGTTAGATTCTGCGCGCAGGCTTTTCACCCGCCCGTGCCGCTTTATCACCGGCGCCGTCGATATGGCCGGATTGCCTGATACGGCACTCCCCGAAATCGCCTTTGCCGGGCGTTCCAATGTGGGTAAATCGAGCGTCATCAATGCGCTCACCGGGCAGAGCGCGCTGGCGCGCACCTCCAACACGCCCGGGCGCACGCAGCAGATAAATTTTTTCGATCTCGGCGGCCAGCTGATGCTGGTGGATTTGCCCGGCTATGGTTTTGCCAAGGCGCCGAAAGGTGTGGTCAAGGCGTGGTCGAATCTGGCCGAGGAATTTCTCAAGGGACGCGCGAATCTCCGCCGCGCTTGTCTATTGATTGACGCGAGGCGTGGATTTATGGCGAGCGATATTGCCGTGATGAAGGCGCTCGATGTCGCGGCGGTTTCCTATCTGGTGGTCCTGACAAAGGCCGATAAGCTGAAGCCGCCGGCGCTCGCCCGCTTGCTGAAGGAAAGCGAAGCCGTCTTGAAACCCCATATTGCCGCCTATCCCCTGTTGCTCGCCACCAGCGCGCGCACCGGTGCTGGAATCCCTGAGCTGCGCGCCCATCTTGGCGCGCTGGCCAGCGCCGCTTCGAACGACTAAGGTCCGGCACATGACGACAAAGAATATCAGCGAGACCAAACACTGGCTGCGCGCGGCGCAGACTATCTCTGAAGCGCTGCCCTATATGCGGCGCTTCTCTGGCCGTACATTTGTCATCAAATATGGTGGCCATGCGATGGGCGATGCGGGTTTGGCGGAGAAGTTCGCCAATGATGTGGTGCTCCTCAAGCAGGTCGGTATCAACCCGGTGGTGGTGCATGGCGGCGGGCCGCAAATCGCCAAGATGCTCGAGCGCTTGAGCATTGAAAGCAGTTTTGTCGATGGTCTTAGAGTGACGGATGAAGCCGCCATCGAAGTGGTCGAGATGGTGCTTTCCGGCACCATCAACAAGGAGATCGTCAGCACCATCAATGCCGCCGGCGGCACGGCGGTGGGCTTGAGTGGCAAGGACGGCAAGCTACTCGAAGCGCGGCGTCTGACCGAGCCTGGGTCGGAAGGTGATCTCGGCTTTGTCGGCGAGCCGTCCAAGGTCAATATCAGTGTGCTGCAATCGTTCGAGAAATCGCACATCATTCCGGTCGTGGCGCCGATCGGCGCCGGCCCGGATGGCGAGACATTCAATATCAACGCTGATACGGCTGCGGGCGCTATCGCTTCGGCGATGTCGGCGGCAAAGCTCATTATGCTGACAGATGTGGCCGGCGTGCTGGACGCGGATGGCGAGCTCATCAGTTCGCTTAATGTGGCGCAAACACGAGAGCTCTTGGAAGGCGGCGCGGTCAAGGGCGGCATGATCCCCAAGCTCAAAACCTGCCTCCAGGCGCTACAGAACGAGACCGACGCGGCGCATATTCTGGATGGCCGAATTCCGCACTCGCTGTTACTGGAAATCTTCACCGCGCATGGCACCGGCACCATGATCGTGCCGGGCGATTAAGCGCGGCGAACCGTAATAATCAGGCCTTCAGAAAATTGCGGAAAAATTGTCGACCATACATTCAGGAATGTATCGGACATTCTGTGCATTAAATTCTTATAATTTTTCCGGTGCTCCTGGTGGTAAAAAAAATCCTGAATTCCAAGCTTATTCATTTGCATGAGGCGCTTCAGGGTAAGGTAACTGAAGTAGCAAGTGTGCTCCAAATGCACCGCTTCATATGAGAAAAACATCTTGAAGAAGCGGTCGATGGCAAATGCATTGGGTGTGGAAATAACAATAATGCCATCCTCTTTAAGCGCGTGCCTCAGATTGGTGAGGGCGGAAGAAAAGCTATCAAGATGTTCGAGCACTTCGCCGAACAAAATCACATCATATTTTTCACTGACTTTGTCGCCAAATGTATGTTCCATAACATTGGCACAGATATATTCGCCGGGGCATATCCTGGCCATGCTGTCCAAGGCATGCTGATTAATATCAATGCCGGTAACTCTGTTTGATACCTTCACTGCGCGGAAGTGCAGGGTATTTTCCAAGCCGGAATTCTTCCAGGCTTCGGTTTGATCCGCGTCATCAATATAGCCGCCCATCCCGACGTTAAGCACGTCCTTGCCAACGCAATATTCGAGAAATTTTTCAATCCGGCGGACTTTTTTTGAACGGGGTAATTTTTTCTGGCGATCCATAGTCTGAATTTTATAAACCAATTGGGACTAAGTATTTTACAGCACGAGCTATTAATAAAAAGCAGATTTTAACCCCTAAGCGCCAATCGCTCGAGGAAGCGCTCGCGCGCCGGTGGCAGTTTGGCGCCGGCGAAAACATGACCGGAGAGAAACCAGCCGGTTAAATTGAGTGCGGCGCGTAGCTCTTCGGCCGGTGGTGGCTCCGCCGGCTCCGGCCGAAGGAGAAACGCCGGCAGGGGCAATAATTTCTTGCGCCACTGGGTGCCCGCTTCGGCTGATACGGCGCGCCCGGAGCGCGGCGAGACATATATCAGATCCGTGGTTTCGCCGCTCACCGCGCAGGCCGATAGATCGAGGCCGAAGCCGAGCTCGGCCAACAGCGTCAGTTCGAAGCGCGCATAGGATTCGGTCCATGCCGCGCCATTTTCAATATCCTCCGCCAAGCTTAGAAATTCGCCATAGATGTTGGTATAGGGATGACGCTCGGGCAGGGCGGCTTCAACCACGCTGCAGGCCGAAGACAGGGCGGCAAGGCGCAGCGCATCGTCGAGCAGCCCGGCCGCAGCGGCGTGCACCAATTCGCAAACGTAATTGCCGAGATGCTCCTCAAGGCGGGCGCGCCAAACGGCGCTCACCCGGTTTCCGGCCTGATAGAGGCCGCGTGCGCGCCGGCCCTGGCCGCCGCGCACCAGCCCGGCGTGGCGGCCATGCTGTTTGGTTAACAGCATCACCAGAGACGATGTTTCACCGTGCCGCCGGGCCGAGAGAACAATGCCCGAATCGCTCCATTCCATGCCCGTTTATAGCATGCGGAGAGGCTTGCCACCCGCCGCACGGTGCGACTTCGGCGTTAATATTATCATTTACTTAATCTTATTATTCCAATCTACGGGCCAACTTCCACCTGCAAGAACTCAGTTAGAACCGGATTTTATGAGTCAATCTGGCGCTCAAAGCGCGTCCCCCTTCGCCGAGGCTTCGAATAATGCGCCTGGATATAATCTGGCCGATGTCGAAGTGGTGCTGTTCAGCCCGGTTCAGAACACGCGCCGCGTCATCCGCGATGCGGTGCACGGCGCCGGCTTTCGCCGCGTCAATGTCGTTAATTCGTTGGATAAGCTGCGCCGTGCGGTACGCGAAACAGAATTCGATATGCTCGTGCTCGAAGCCAAGGAGCATATCGAAGGCGTATGCGAACATATTCGCGACATTCGCCACGGCCGGCTTGGCAAGAACCCCTACCTCGTCATCACCGTAATTACCTGGAAACCGGACGATACAACGATTCGCAAATTCGTCGATGTCGGTGCTGACGATATCATTACGATGCCGATATCGATTGGTGCGGTGACGCACCGGGTCGATCATATTGTCGAGAATCGGCAGAAGTTTATTGCCACATCGCGTTATGTCGGCCCCGATCGGCGTGATCCGGGCCGGAAACAGGATCCGTCCGATCCGGGTGGGTTCGAAGTGCCGAACGGGGTGCGTTTCAAGGCCACCGGCGATGATTCGGCGAAGGTGGATTACGAGAAGATCGAGCGCGCAAACCGCATCGTCAGGGAACACCGTTTGCGCCGTAGCACATTGCGGTTCGACCATTTCGCAGCCAAGCTGGAGCGTTTCATTAAGCAAAAGCCGGGCGAAAGCCTGCCGCGAAAAGAGCTTGCGGAGATGAACGAACTGGTCGGCTATATCGTGCGCGAAACAGAGGGCGATCCGCGTTCGGAAATTCTCGAGCTGGTCGGTTCATTGCAAAAAATAATGAACGAAGCAGCTATGGATGGCCACCCGGAAGCGAACTTATTTGCCCTTCTGCGTGTCCATGGCGAGGCCTTGTTGGCGCTACTGCGCGGCGGCGAAGAAGCAGCGGAGCTTGTTGTTCGCGCGGTCTTCACGGCAGCAAAAGTCATCGATAAACGGTCGTCGAAGCGGAAAGAAGCAGAAGCCGACTAGCTGTTAAATTCAAGCCCGAGGTCGCGGTAGCGCTCCGGATCGTCGTGCCAGCCTTCGCGCACCTTCACAAACAGAAAGAGATGTACCCGGCGATCAAGCAGGTCCTGCAGTTCGTTGCGTGCGTCCTGGCCAACCGATTTAATGCGCTGGCCGCCCTTGCCCAGCACCATCGCCTTATGGGTGCTGCGCGAGACATAAACGATCTGCTCGATCCGAACCGACCCGTCCTTCAGCTCGCGCCAGCTTTCCGTTTCGACGGTCAGCGAATAGGGCAGTTCCTGATGCAGCTGCAAAAACAATTTCTCGCGCGTGATCTCAGCCGCCAACAAGCGGTCGGAAATATCGCTCAGCTGGTCCTCGGGATAGAGCCATGGCCCTTTGGGCAGCAAGCCGACCAGATGGTCGAGTAAATCCTCGACACCATGGCCGTCGAGAGCGGAGATCATGAAGATGCGCTCGGTCGAGGCGCCGTCATCGAGCGATGCGGCGAGCGGCAGTAATTTTTCGTGTGCCACCTGGTCGATTTTGTTGATCGCCACCACCGCCTTGCGCCCCGATTTAATCAACCCGTCACGGATGTTGCGGGTATTCGAATCGAGGCCGCGCTCGGCGTCGATCAGCAGCAGGATGGCATCGGCATCCTGGGCGCCGCTCCAGGCGGCGTGCACCATGGCGCGTTCAAGACGGCGCTTGGCGTCGTGAAAGATGCCTGGCGTATCGACAAGAACGAGCTGCGCCGCGCCGACAATGCGGATGCCGCGCACCCGCGCCCGCGTGGTTTGTACCTTGGGCGAAACGATCGAGACCTTGGCGCCGACCAGGCGGTTAATGAGGGTGGATTTACCGACATTGGGTGCGCCGAGGATAGCGACAAAGCCGGCGCGTTTATTATCCGTCATTTTTGCCATCATCTGTTGCCAACCGGTCTAACAATATTTGCGCTGCTGCTTGCTCGGCCGCCTGTTTGCTGCCGCCCTTGGCAAGGGCAGCGGGAAAGTTGGCAACCCGCGCTTCAATTTCAAAAGACGGCGCATGGGCCGGGCCCTGGCGGTCGACGATATGATAAACCGGCAGTGTGCCGTGATGTGCCTGACACCATTCCTGCAGCGATGATTTGGCGTCGCGCGGCGGGCTGATATCCTCGGCCATGGGTTCGGCCCAATAATGGTTGATAAATTTCGCCGCCGCCGTATAGCCGCCATCGAGAAAGAGGGCGGCAATAACGGCTTCGCAGGCGTCCGCAAGGTTGGCTGAATTTTCCCGCCCACCGCTGTCTTCTTCGCCTTTGGCTAGAACCAAGTGATCGCCGAAATGCAGGCGCCGCGCGATACGTTCCAACGCCTCGCGCCGCACAAGTGCTGTGAAACGTGGCGACAGCGCGCCCTCGCTTTCACCGGGATAATGCGCATAGAGCATCTCCGCTACCGCCAGGCCGAGCACCCGGTCGCCGAGGAATTCGAGCCGTTGATTGGATTGTACGGCGCCCGAGACGGCGCTCGGATGGACGAAGGCGCAGGCCAGTAATTGGCTGTCGCTGAAGCGATGAAAGAGATCCGCCGCGAGCGCCCGGGCCATCGCCTCGGCGCTCTCAGGCGTAAAGGGCGGGGCGGATTTACGCCGTTCTGCCACTAGTCAACAGAGAGAAACAGGCGATCAAAGCGTGTCGCCTTGCCCCACTTCCAGATTTCCCAAATCTCGGCGCCGCCATTGGTCGAGTAGAAAATAAACTCGGCCCGCCCGACAAGGTTTTCCGCCGGGATGAAGCCGACACCCGAATAGGCGTTGTCGATGCGGCTATCGAGCGAATTGTCGCGATTGTCACCCATGGCGAAGAAATGCCCTTCCGGGACGGTAAATATTTTGGTGTTGTCGAGATTGCCGTTGGGATTCGAATCAAGCGTATGGTGGCGCGCGCCGTTAGGCAGAATTTCCTCGAACTGGGCGATGGTGCGCTTGCGACCATAGAGATCGGTAAAAACAAAATTCTCGGCACGCCGCTTCTCAACCGGCACATCATTGATCTGTATGACACCGTCCAGAACCTGAATACGGTCGCCGGGCAGGCCGACGATACGCTTGATATAATCGGTTTCATTGTCGCGCGGCAGCTTAAAGACAGCGACATCGCCGCGCTCCGGATCGGAGCCGAAAATACGCCCGGAGAACAGGTCGATATTCCACGGCAGCGAATATTTGCTGTAGCCATAGGCATATTTGGAGACAAACAGATAATCGCCGACCATCAGCGTCGGAATCATCGAGCCGGACGGGATATTGAACGGCTCGAGCGCCACTGAGCGCACCACCATGGCGGCAATAACCGCATAGGCGACCGTGCGAATTGTGTCCCACAATCCGCTCGATTTCCGTTTCTTCGTTTTTTCACTGCTCGTCGCTTTGGCCATGGGGCTCGCGGAATCCGATTATGGTTGTCGATTAATCTTACGGTACTGAGAACCCTGGGCCGTTGCGTGCCGCGCTTGCCTCACTCTGATGTGGCGGGCAGTGCGGTGATGATCACAATAGCCTGGGCGGTCGGCGGTTCGTCGGTTAGGGATACGTTGATCTGTGTCGTCATGCCTGAAGGCGTTAGGGATTGCAAGCGCGCTGCGGCACCCCCGGTGAGTCGCATGGTCGGTTTTCCCGACGGCAGGTTGACGACTTCCATATCGCGCCAGAACACGCCTTTGCGAAATCCCGTGCCGAGCGCCTTTGAGCAGGCTTCCTTGGCGGCAAAGCGGCGCGCATAACTTTCGGCCCGCGCCGCCCGGCGTTCCGACTTGGCGCGCTCGCCTTCGGTATAGATGCGGTTGGTAAAGCGCTCGCCAAATCGCTCCAACGTGCGCTCGATGCGCCGAATGTCGATGAGGTCGCTGCCCAGGCCAATTATCATGTCGGGATAATAACGGTGCTGACAAACTCAGGCGCTTTTCTCACCCAACGCCTCGGCGCGGGCCCGGTCCATCAGCGCCCGCATGCGCCGGATCGCACTGTCGAGGCCGGAGAAAATTGCTTCGCCAATGAGAAAATGGCCGATATTAAGCTCGACCACCTGTTGGATGGCGGCAATCGGTGCGACATCATCGAAGCTGAGACCATGCCCGGCGCGGACCTCAAGGCCGAGCGACGCCGCATAGCGCGCGGCATTTTGGATGCGCGTCAATTCGCTGGCTTGCACCTCGCCGGCTGTGGCGTCGCAATAGGTTCCGGTGTGCAGTTCAACCGCTGTCGCGCCGACTGCTAAAGAGGCGTCCAATTGCGCCGCATCCGGATCGACGAACAAGCTAACCAGGCAACCAGCCGATTTTAAGGGTTCGATATAGGGCGCCAGGTGGGCTTTGGCGGCGATCACATCAAGGCCGCCCTCGGTGGTCAGTTCCTGGCGTTTTTCCGGTACCAGGCAAATTCCCGGCGGGGCGTGGCGCAGCGCGATCTCGCGCATCTCATCGGTCGCCGCCATTTCAAGATTAAGCGGTAGATCGATCTCGGCCATCAGGCGGCTCAGATCGTCGTCGGAAATATGCCGGCGGTCTTCGCGCAGGTGGCAGACAATGCCGTCAGCGCCGGCGCTGGCCGCGAGCTTGGCCGCCCGCACCGGGTCCGGCAGGCCACCGCCACGCGCATTTCGAATGGTCGCGACATGATCGATATTGACGCCGAGGCGCAGTTTTTCGCTCATCACACCTTGCTCTCACCGGCTGCCCGGCCGATTGGCGTGACGGTTGCGGAAGGCCGTTCGTTTTCCCCCCGCGTGGGGTCCGGGATGGTCAGTTCATCGCCCGCTTCCACGCCGCTTAGAAAGGGATCCTCGGCATTGCTGTTGGCCACCCCCGCTTCCCGCTCACGCCGCTCCTCGGCCAAGACCTGCCGGCGTTTGACGCGCATTGTATGGCGGTGATGCTGATAATTGGCGATGCCGCGGCGAATCGGGATATAGAAGATCACCCAGACGACAAGGCCGGCCGGAACGCCACCGACCAGCATCGGAACGCCGATGGTGGCAAATTGATCGAAAATCATGGTCAGGCTGAGGTCAGAAAAACTCATCTCCGGCATGTCCCGGCCCATGATTTTGCTGCCCAGCCACAGCACGCCGAACCAGATTCCCGGGAAAGTCCAGGGATTGCCGACCGCAGTGCCGATCGCCGATGCCAGGATATTGGCGCGCAATCCCCAAGCCAGGAGGCCTGCCAGAACAAAATGTAAGCCGATGAATGGCGTAAACGACACGGCGGCGCCGAGCGCGAAACCGCAGGCGATGGAGTAGGGCGTACCGGGCATGCGCTTGATGCGGGAGGCGTAGTATTTACCGGCGCGGCGCCAGCCCATGCGCGGCCAGACGAGTTCCAGCAGGCGCATCAGCAGCGCGCGTTTGCGCCGGCGGCGAAAGACACTCATCTGGCGCCACCATCGGCAACCGGTCCGAAGCCGGCTCTCGCTCCGCGATGCATCACTGTAATCGCCATCCTTCTCCCTTTCGAAGGCCTTTTGATTTTATTTTTGGCAACCTCGAACCCTATTAGATATCGCAAAAACAGGGTATTGCGCAAGCAGTGCGCAAAATCGGGAGGCGCCTCAGCTTGGCAAATATTCTCCATTTTGGCGGTTTTCCGCCGGCGCCGCCCGGTTTAACCGACGAAGGTGGCGATATCGGCCAGGGGGTGGCGCTCGATATTAGGCACTTTGGCGCCTTTGGCCGGGTAGCCCGCGACGACGATCATCGCCGCGCGTTCGTTCGCCGGGCGGCCCAAGAGGGTGCGCAGAAATCCCATCGGGCTCGGCGTGTGGGTGAGGGTGGCGAGGCCGGCATGGTGCAGCGCGGTCAGCAGGATGCCGCAGGCGATGCCGACACTTTCGCTGACATAGTAGTGCTTGATGCGCTCGCCCGCCGCATCGACATCATAGCCGCGCTGAAAAACGACGATCAGATAGGGCGCGGTTTCGAGATAGGGCTTCTCGGCGTCGGTGCCGAGCGGCGCCAAAGCCTTCAGCCAAGCTTTCGGCGCCCGTTTGCGGTAAAATTCGCGCTCTTCTTTTTCCGCCGCGAGACGGATACGGCGCTTCACCGCTGGCGCGCTAACGACAACGAAATGCCAGGGCTGCATATGTGCGCCGCTCGGCGCCGTGGCGGCGCTCAAGACACATTTTTCGATCACGCCTTGCGGCACCGGTCGCTTGGAAAACATGCGCACCGTGCGGCGCGTTTTAATACTGCGGTAGAAATTGGCGGCGCGGCGCTGCATCTGGGCGCCGTCGCGCGTCACATAACCCTTGAGCGGCACCGGCCGGTATTTGCTCATATTGCCTCCCTAACCGCGTGCGCGGTCGACATTGCTGACACAAGGGAGGGCGCGCAGCGTCGCCATGATATCGGTCAAATGGCGGGCATCCTCAACCTCGACATCAACAAGCAATTCGAAGAAATCGGCCGAACGGCTGGTGATCTTGAAATTGGTGATATTGCCTTTGCATTTGGCGATCGCCGTCGCCAACTCGGCCAGCGAGCCGGTCTCGTTGGCGACGATCAAACTCAGGCGGCCGACATGCATGGGAGAATCGGAATCGACCTTGTCCCATGACAAATCGAGCCAGCGCTCCGGCGTGTCGCCGAAGCTGACGAGCGTATCGCAATCGATTGTGTGGACGGTAACGCCGATTCCGGTGGCGACAATGCCGACGATGCGGTCGCCCGGCAGCGGGCTGCAGCAATCGGCCAAATGAACCGCCATGCCGGGCATCAGGCCGCGAATCGGGATGGCGGCGTCGCCGGCCTTGGTGGCACCGGAGCGGCCGCGCATCAGCGAGAGCGCGCGCGAGGCGACGCCGGGCCGCCGGCGGGTCGGAAAACAGGCGTCGCTCAGCTCCTGGCTGGTCAAATTGCCCTGGCCAAGAGCAACGAATGTCTCTTCCACCGTTTTGAGTTTGAGCCGCGGCAGGGCCTGCTCGATGACCGGCAGCGCGAACGTCTCGTTTTCCTCGCGAAACGCCTTTTCGGCGATCGAGCGGCCGAGCGCGGCATATTCCTTGCGCTGCTTTGAGCGGATAAAGCGGCGCACGCTGGCGCGCGCCTTGCCGGTGGCGAGAAAGCCCTCCCAGGTGGGCGAAGGGGCCGGCACGGTCGAGCGGATAATCTCGACCTGATCGCCGTTCGACAGCCGCGTTCTGAGCGGCACCATGCGGCCGTTTATCTTGGCGCCGACGCAGGTATCGCCGACATCAGAATGCACCGCATAGGCGAAATCCACCGTCGTTGCGCCGCGCGGCAGATTGATAAGGTCACCGTGCGGGGTAAAGCAAAACACCTGATCGCGGAACATTTCCAACTTGGTGTGCTCAAGAAATTCTTCCGGCCCCGCCGCTGTGTCGAGAATATCCAAAAGCTCGCGCAGCCAACGATATTGCTTGCCGTCGCTGCCCGCCTCGACCTGCTTGAAGGCCCAATGGGCAGCGACGCCGAGCTCCGCTTCCTCGTGCATTTCGCGCGTGCGAATTTGAATCTCAATGCGCTGGCGTTCCGGGCCCATGACGCTGGTATGGAGCGAGCGGTAGCCGTTTGGCTTGGGCGTGCTGATGAAATCCTTAAAGCGCCCCGGCACCATGGGGTAGGATCGGTGGACATGGCCGAGCGCGCGGTAACAATCTTCCGGGCTCTCAACGATGACGCGGAAGGCGACGATATCGGAGAGCTGTTCGAAGGCAATATTCTTGGTTTCCATCTTCCGCCAGATCGAATAAAGGCGCTTTTCCCGCCCCTCCACATCGACCCGTAATCGGTGCCCGGTCAGCATTTCACGCAGCGCGGTCAAGATACGCGGCACAATATCGCCGCTCTCATTTCTGAGAAAATCGAGGCGCGTTAACACCGAGTTGCGGGCATCGGGATTGATCTCGGCGAAAGCGAGGTCTTCGAGTTCGTCCTTGATCGTCTGCAGGCCGATGCGTTCGGCCAATGGCGCGTAAATATCCATGGTTTCGTGCGCGATGCGCCGGCGCTTGTCGGCGTTCTCGATGAACAGCAGTGTGCGCATGTTGTGCAAACGGTCGGCCAGTTTGACCAACAGCACGCGGATATCCTTCGACATGGCGAGGACGAATTTGCGGAAATTCTCGGCCTGCTTGGTGTGGTCGGATTGCAGCTCGATCTGGCTCAGTTTGGTAACGCCATCGACCAGGCGGGCGACCGGCGAGCCAAAATGGTTCTCGATCTCGTCAAGCGAGGCCAGGGTATCTTCCACCGTGTCGTGCAGCAGCGCCGTCACAATGGTATCGCAATCGAGCTTGAGCGCGGTCAGGATACCGGCGACTTCGAGAGGGTGGGAGAAGTAGGGATCGCCACTGGCGCGAATTTGCGCGCCGTGCGCCTTGAGGGAGAAAACATAGGCACGGTTGAGCGCGCCTTCATCCGCGGTGGGATCGTAAGCCTTTACGCGCTCGACCAGTTCATATTGGCGAATCACTGAATGTCATGCGCTCGGCCTGTCCGCGAAACCTCCGGGGCGTAAACCTACCCGGAGAGTTTCAGCCTGGACAATTGGCGCTCAGGCCTCCTCGTCGGCACCACCCGGCGCCGCCTCGCTATTATCTTCCTCAGCAGAATCAAGAGCCGGCTTGAATACGGCGTCCGCGCCGACGGCGGCGGCATCCGTCGCGTCGTCATCCGGGCCTTTCGATCCGGTCACACCGGCCCAGGCCTGCTCGGCCGACAGGACGGCCAGGTTTTCCTCTTCCGGCTCGTCCAACTCCTGGTCGATATCGGCGCCATGCTCAAGCTCATATTGCAGCGCTTCGAGCTCGATCGTCTCATCGGCAATTTCGCGCAATGCGACCACCGGATTTTTATCATTGTCGCGCTCGACCGTGAGCGGCGCACCGGAATGAATATTCCGCGCCCGGCGGGCGGCGAGCAGAACCAGTTCAAAGCGATTCGGAATCTTGTCGACGCAATCTTCAACAGTTACACGCGCCATGCTGGGAGCACTCCATTAAAATCAAATATAAGCGGATCAAATAGCGCCGGCAACCTACCTGCTCGCCTTCGCTCATGCAAGTTAAATGAGCCGTTTTCGGCAGAAACCAAGGGTATTCTAGTCCTCGATGCGTTCAATTTGTTGGTCCGGCGGCAAATCGGCGATGAGATCGTCGATATGCCGCCGGTTTATTGGATGGCGCCAATTCGGTGCTATTTCGGCCAGTGGCAGCAGCACGAAGGCGCGCTCAGCGAGGCGGGGATGGGGCAATTGCAGCGCCGGGCCGTCATTGTCCGCCGATTTTTCGAGGATTTTACCGCCGAAATCGATCAAATCGAGATCCAGCACCCGGGCGGCATTGGGGACACTGCGGCGGCGGCCGAATTCCGCCTCGACACTGAGCAGGAGCGCCATCAAAGCCGCTGGCGACAGGTGGCAATCGAGTTCCGCAACGCCATTGATGAACCAGGGTTGGCTTGCCGCCGGCACCGGCGCACTGCGATACCAGCTCGAGCGGCGCCCGGGATTCGCCTCCATTTCCTGCAAGCGGCGCAATGCCGCTTGCAGCCCGCGCTCCGGCGGGCCGTAGCGCTCGGTTTCAAGATTGGCGCCCAAAGCGATAAATATCATGATCGGCGGACAATATTTCCCGGGACTTGCCCTGGATGGGAGAACGACTTAAATATTAACCGTAATCCTGTGTCATGTCTTTCGTATCTTATTGATTTTACAAGAAAATTGTTTTGCCGGCGCATTATCGTATCAGCCCTCTATACTCAGGATTCGGAATTGTGCGATCGAATTTAATAAATTTGGATTTATTTTTATGACCATGTTTTACCCCAAGGAACGCGTTGGACTGTTCATCGACGGGTCCAATCTTTATGCCGCCGCCCGTGCTCTCGCTTTCGACATTGACTATAAGCGACTGCTCGATGCTTTTGGCGAAAGTGGCCGCCTAATCCGTGCTTTTTACTATACTGCCTTGATCGAGGATCAGGAATATTCGCCGATTCGCCCGCTTGTCGATTGGCTCGATTACAACGGCTATACCATGGTGACCAAGCCGGCCAAGGAATTCACCGATTCCACGGGACGGCGCAAGATTAAAGGCAATATGGACATCGAACTGGCCGTTGATGTGATCGAATTGGCGCCGGTTCTGGATCATATTGTGCTGTTTTCCGGCGATGGCGATTTCCGCCGCCTGGTGGAGGCGGTGCAGCGCAAGGGCCTGCGGGTCACCGTGGTCAGCACGGTGCGCTCGCAGCCGCCAATGGTGGCGGATGAATTGCGCCGCCAGGCGGATAATTTCATTGAATTGCAGGATCTGCAGGGAAAAATCGCGCGTGCGCCGCAATGGCGTGAGGGTGATGCACATAACGCTCCGGATCCGGCGCCGATGCACGAACCTTTCGCCGACGATGATGACGATTATTCCTCTGATGTGGCTGAGGATGGCGGCGACGACGGCGGCGAAGAATTCGCCGACGCTGGATAGCATGGCCGAGTTACTTGCGCCGGGGCGGGATTGCGCCAAATGCCCGCGCCTCGTCGCTTACCGCGAATCGAGCCGCGCGGCACAGCCGAGCTGGCATAACGCCCCAGTGGAAAGCGCCGGGCCGATCGGCGCGCGCCTGCTGATCGCCGGTTTGGCGCCCGGTATGAAGGGCGCCAATCGCACCGGACGGCCTTTCACCGGCGATTTCGCTGGCGACCTGCTGTTTCCCACCTTGGTCAAATATGGCTTTGCCGAGGGAACCTATGACCGCGCGGCGGATGATGGCCTGAAGATAAAGGATTGCCGAATCACCAATGCGGTGCGCTGTGTGCCGCCACAAAACAAGCCGGTCGGCGCGGAGGTTTTGGCCTGCCGCCCGTTTCTGATCAGCGAGATCGGCGCGATGACAAAATTGCGCGTCATTCTGGCGCTTGGCGGTATCGCCCATCAGGCGGTCCTGCGCACCCTCGGGCACAAGGTGAGCGCCCATAAATTTGCCCACCGCGCCCGTTTCGCGCTCTCCGATTCATTGCTCCTGATCGACAGCTATCACTGCTCGCGTCTCAACACCAATACCGGCCGCCTGACAGAGGCTATGTTCCATGGGGTGTTTGAGGATATTGGCGAGGTGCTGAACGGCTGAGCCTAATTGCGCGCGCGTAGGAGCCGTGCTTTGTCGCGCTTCCAATCGCGGTCCTTCTCAGTGGCGCGTTTGTCATATTTGCGTTTGCCGGTGGCGAGCGCGAGCTCGATCTTGGCCCGGCCGCGCTCATTAAAATAGAGACTGAGCGGCACCATGGTCATGCCGCCACGGCGTAAATTGCCGATCAGCTTGTTGATCTCGCGTTTCCTAAGCAGCAATTTACGCGCCCTGAGCGGCGCATGGTTATAGCGCCCGCCGGCGTCGTATTCGGCGATATGGGCGTTGATCAGAAATATCTCGCCGTCACGCTCGACCGCATAGGCTTCGCCCATGCTGGCGCGGCCTTGGCGCAGCGATTTGACTTCCGTACCGGTTAGCGCAATTCCCGCCTCGAACCTGTCGGCGATATGATAATTGTGCCGGGCTTTGCGGTTCTTGGCGACGAATTTACGGTCGTCTTTGTCTTTTGCCGCCATCTCAAAGGCGGCTTATGCCGCCGCTTCCTTGAGCATACCGAGCGCGGCAAGGACCGCTTCGATGCGCTTTTTGCTGGCGTCCGCCGGTGCGCACAGTGGCAGGCGCATCTCCGGGCCGCATTTGCCGAGCAGATAAGCGGCATATTTGACCGGAATGGGGCTCGATTCACAGAACAACACATCATGCAGCGGCATCAGCTCAGCGTGCAGTTCCAGGGCTTTCGCGCTGTTCCCTGCTTTCCAAGCGGCAAAGAACTCGGAACAGGCGCGCGGCGCAACGTTTGAAGTCACCGAAATGCAGCCATGCCCGCCCTGGGCATAGAAGCCGATCGCCGTGCCGTCTTCGCCCGACAATTGGGTGAATTCTGCGCCGATGGCGTTGCGCGTCAAAGTCGGGCGGGTGAGATCGGCGGTGGCGTCCTTCACGCCGGCGATATTAGGCAGTTTCGCCAGCCGGGCCATGGTTTCGACCGACATATTAACCACACTACGTCCGGGGATATTATAAATGATTTGCGGCAGGGCAACCGCATCCTGCACCGCCTTGAAGTGCTGATACATGCCTTCTTGGGTCGGTTTGTTATAATAAGGCATCACCAGAAGCGCGGCGTCGGCGCCGGCCGATTTGGCGTGCTGCGTGAGTTCGATCGCCTCGGCGGTGCTGTTGGAGCCCGTTCCGGCGATCACCGGCACCCGCCCGTTTGCCACTTGGACGCATATTTCGGTCACCCGCCTATGCTCAGCGTGGCTGAGGGTGGGCGATTCACCGGTTGTGCCGCACGGCACCAGCCCGGCCACGCCTTCGGCGATTTGCCACTCAACAAAGGCGCGGAACGCCTCCTCATCGACCACACCGTCACGCATCGGCGTGATCAGGGCGGTGAAATAACCTTCTAACATCGCGCTCTCCGCACTCAATTTGTTAGGATTTAGGAGAGCATAATTTGCCGTTAGCTAAACAACAAGGCTGGCGCAAAGCCGCTTGCGGCCTTGTAGAGGCTGCGCCTAAGATCGCGCGCAGCCTGTATTTGAGGTATTCTCGGATAAAGGAAGGGCGATTGTGCGACTATTTCTACCTGTAATCTTGGCGCTCGCCATGGCTTGGTCGGTTGCCGCACATTCAAGCCGGGCGGCAGCGGACGTGGTGCTGCCGCCGCCGGTGTCCGGTACGGACGCCATCATATATAAAAGTGCCTTCAAGGAGGCCGGGCGGGGACGCTGGTCCGCCGCCCACCGCCTCGCCGCGCGCGCCCGTGATCCGCTTGGCGCCCGGGTGCTGCGCTGGATGGATTATTCGCGCGCCTACAATTACGTCTCGTTCGACGATATTTCCGCCTTCATCGCCGCCAACCCGGATTGGCCGCGCCAGCAGGGCCTGCAAGCCAGCGCCGAGACGGCGATGTTGAACGATGTCGAAGACAGCGTCGTCACCGCCTGGTTCCGTTGGCGCGATCCGGTCAGCCGCGATGGCCGCCTGCGTTTCGCCGATGCCCTGATTAAAGCCGGCGATGTGGCGCGGGCCGAAAAATTGGTCCGCCATGCCTGGGTGAACGATAATTTTTCCAGCAAGGATTTGAAAATCATCTACCGGCGCTACAAGAAAATGTTGCGCAAGGAGGATCATGAAGCGCGGCTCGACCGGCTGGTCTGGCAAAACCGCCAGCGCGATGCCCGGCGCATGCTGCGCAACGTCGACAAGGGGCAGCAGGCGCTGGCCCAGGCGCGCATGGCGCTGCACTCTTTTGCCGGCGGTGTCGATGCCGCCATCGCGCGGGTGCCGGATGAATTGGTCGAGAGCGCCGGCCTGATGTATGAGCGGCTGCGCTGGCGCCGGCGCAAGGGCCGCGACGATGGCGCGCGGGACATTTTGTTCGCCGCACCGGAGGATTTGGGCGTTGCCAAACTGTGGTGGCGCGAGCGCGTGCTTCAGGCGCGCAAATCGCTCAACCGGGGCGACATCACGGATGCTTACCGCCTAGCCAGCGAGCATGGCCAGATCGAAAGTTCGAGCTTTGCCGAGGCGGAATGGCTGGCCGGTTGGATCGCGCTTCGCTTCCTCGGTGAGAATGAGCGCGCCTTTAAGCATTTCACCCGCCTCCATGATGCCGTGTTCATGCCGATCAGCCGCGCGCGAGCCGCCTATTGGGCCGGGCGCTCGACCGACGCGATGGGCGATCCCGAGGGCGCGGCGCTGTGGTATGCCCAGGCGGCGCAATATCCCGGCACCTATTACGGCCAACTTGCCTCGGCGCGCACGCTCGGCGCGCGCGCGTTGCCCTTTGCCGGGAAAGGCAGCAATGCGAAACCGGCGACCATTGCCGGACATGAATTGTTTGCCGTCGTCCGCCTGTTGAATTTCCTCGGTGAGGACAGGCTGGCCGGCGCTTTTACCAGACGCTTGGTGGAGATTTCCAAGGGGCCGGCGGATCATGCGGTCATCGCGCATTTCGCCCATATGCTGGGGCGGCATGATTTGGCCATCCGCGCGGCCAAGCAGGCAACGCGCGACGGTTATGTCTCGGACGCCAATATATTCCCGCTCGTCGATATACCGTTTGCCTATGAAAACAGTGTGCTTGAACACGCACTTGTTCTCGCCCTCACGCGCCAGGAGAGCTTGTTCGACAGGGAAGCGAAAAGCCACGCTGGCGCGCGCGGCCTGATGCAGCTCATGCCGGCGACGGCGCGCGTCGTGTCGCGCCGCGTTCGCCTGCCTTACGCCAAGAGCAAACTCACAAATGCCGCCTATAACGTGAAATTGGGCAGCGCCTATCTCGCCGATCTGATCGAGAAATATGATGGTTCCTATGTGCTGGCGCTCGCCGCCTATAATGCCGGGCCGTCAAATGTGCGGCGCTGGCTGCGCGACAATGGCGACCCGAGACACGATCCGGGCGTCGATCTGGTCGATTGGATCGAATTGATTTCCATCCCGGAAACCCGCAATTACGTCCAGCGCGTGCTCGAAGGCGCTCAAGTCTATCGTTGGCAGTTGGGCGTGCGTGTGCTGGCCGATAGCCTCGAGCGTGATTTGGCGCGCGGCGTTACGCCCCGGGTTTTGGCCAGCCGATGCAGCGCGGCAGAGGTCAGCACGCTGATCGCCGTGGCCGATTTGGCGGCGCACTGCTGAACTGTAAGGCGCTGGAGGGGTTGTCCAGCACTTGGCCCTTTGCACCGGGCCATGTACCTTTGCCGGGTCGAACGTAAGCGGAGGGACGGGTTGACATGATGGCGACACCGGGAGTGCTACAAAAATTTGCTGCCGCCGGGCTGGCCTTGGCGATGATTATCCATTTATCGCCCGGTGTGGCGGCATCGCAAGAGGCGCCCGAGCAAACAATCGAGCTCAAAGTCTCAGACGTTAAATTTGAAGAAGTGGGCCGGCACGGACAATTTACCTACACGCGGGAATTCCACGATCATGGCGGCGTTGGCGCCAAAATCAGGCATGGCCAAGTCTGTTATAGCAGCGGCGGCTGCATTTCGGCGCCGCTCGAATATCTTGTTGAGGCCGGTGGCGTTCTTATTCAGGAAGGTCAGTTGCTGATGCCGATGTCAGTTTCCCAGGCTTTCGATTTCACCTATGTCGGCGAAGACGGCAATGGCGAAAAGATAATCGTCAAAGCAAGAATATTGGTGGTCGGCGACCAGATGGAGCTCCAGGAATTGGAATGACCGGTGGAGATCATTTGCGCCGGGCAGACGAACGCGATCACCTGGTGTTGCCCAAATATGCCGATGTGTGCGCGGCGGCGGAGCGTCTCACCGGTTCCGCGGTGCGCACGCCGCTGCTGGAATCGCCGTGGCTGAATGAGCGCACCGGCGCCCGTTTGCTGATCAAGGCCGAGCCATTGCAGCGCACCGGCTCGTTCAAATTTCGCGGCGCCTTCAATTGCATCAGCCAAATCGACCCGCGCGCGCGGGCGCTGGGCGTGGTTGCCTATTCATCGGGCAATCATGCCCAGGCTGTCGCCGCCGCCGCCCGGCTGCATGACATCCAGGCGACGATCGTTATGCCGAACGATGCGCCGGCGGTGAAAGTCAACGGCACGCGGCGGTACGGCGCAGATATTGTCGGTTACGACAGGGCGACGGAAATCCGCGAGGAAATCGCCAAGCACATTGCGCAGGAAAAGGGCGCAACTCTGATTCGGCCGTATGAGGATTTTAATGTCATAGCCGGGCAGGGCACAGTCGGTCTTGAGATCGCGGCCGAGTGCCGGGTGCGCCGCATCGCGCCGGATTTTGTCGTTGTACCGGCCGGCGGCGGCGGCCTGATGGCCGGCTGTGCACTGGCGATCAGCGCTGAAATGCCGGAAGCCGCGCTCTATACAGCCGAGCCCAGCGACTATGACGACCACGCGCGCTCCTTTTCCGCCGGCACACGCCAGCGGGTGAAAGATATGAGTGTTGGTTCGCTCTGCGATGCGCTGCTCTCGCCCGAGCCCGGCGAGCATACCTTCGCCATCAATCATCCCCGGGTGCGCGGTGGGGTGACGGCGGATGACGGCGCGGTGTTGCGCGCCATGGCCGCAGCCTTTCACCATCTCAAATTAGTGATCGAGCCGGGTGGCGCCGCAGCGTTAGGTGCCGTGCTGAACGGAGAATTGGATATTAAAGACAAAACCGTCCTGGTGGTCGCGTCGGGCGGCAATGTTGATCCGGATGTGTTCTGTCTCGCCTTGCAGGAGGGCGGCGATGGCTAAAATTCTCGCCGTCCTATTCACGCTGGCCGTGCTGTGCCTGGCGCCGCTATTTGGCACCGAGGTGCAGGCGCAAATCTTACCGCCGGAAATGGCGCAACGCATCGGTGCGGCGGCGGAACAGGGCCGTCAGCACAAGGCGGCGATGAGCGATGTCATCGATGAACGGCGCCAGGGCGCCAACCGGCAATTGGAAACGGTGGTGGTCGCGGCGATCAATCAGCGCCCCGACCTGTTCCAGCCGATCATGCTGGAAGCGCACCGCCAGGCACCGGAATCGCGCGCCACTCTGAACAAGACGGTGGCCGGCATGTTCCCGGGATTTGCCGGCACGTTGCGCTCCCCCACTATCGCACCGCCGCCGCGCGCGCAGGATGGGCAGGAGACGTTGGCGGCAACACGCACACGTCCCGGGCATGATCCAAGAGCGCAGGCGATTGCCGGCGTTCCGCCGCCGGATCAACGCCCAGAGGATTGGCCGATACTGCCGAAAGAGGGCGGCGTCGATGGCTATGCCGATATGGATCCGCTCGAAGGCCTCAACAAGGTCTTCTTCTATACCAATGGCGTACTGGATTTTATTATTTTTGAGCCGCTTGCCGATGGCTATCGCTACATCACGCCGGAGGGGGCGCGAAAAGCCATCAGCCGCGCTTTCGACAATCTCACCTCACCCATTACCTTCGCCAATGATCTTCTGCAGTTCCGCTTTCAACGCGCGGCCACGACCTTTTCCCGTTTTGTCATCAACAGTACCGTGGGGGTGCTGGGGCTGTTTGATGTTGCGGCGGAATTGGGTTTGGAGGGGCATAGCTCTGATTTCGGGCAGACCCTTTATACTTATGGTGTCGGCGATGGTATCTATCTGGTGTTGCCATTATTCGGCCCGACGACGGCGCGCGATGCGGTCGGTATCGGTATCGACAGCCTGCTCGATCCGCGCTCCTGGTTCATTGGCTCGACCGAACGCCTCGCC
Source organism: Rhodospirillaceae bacterium (assembly GCA_018666805.1). Classification (GTDB taxonomy): domain Bacteria; phylum Pseudomonadota; class Alphaproteobacteria; order UBA828; family UBA828; genus PTKB01. Next base: position 27,488 of record JABIXB010000054.1, read on the forward strand.
CTGTTTGCCGGCGAAGGTATTACGCGCCGCGAAGAACTGATCGACCCGATCGATTTCCTCGTCGAACATGCCGACAACAGTTACGACGCCGTGCGCGCCTGGACATTCCAGCAGCGCGAATTCGAGCTCACCGGCGAATGTGCGCGCCGCACCCGCACCGTGTGTAGCGCGCGCTAATGTCTATAGAGGCTCGACGCCACCGGGGTAGCAGAAGGACGAGGCGGGCGAATAGAAACCGAACGTGATTTCAAGCGGATCGGCCGGGCGCAGTGCATAGCTCGGATGATCGGGGGCGAGAAATTCCAAGCTTTCCACTTCAAATTCTTCGACGATATTTCCGACATAGGCGTAACGGCCACTTTCCAATATGCCGTCATTGCGCGTGATGTAGCGCAGATGGCCGCGCACGGATTCGCCGATTTTCTCGGACAATCGAGCTTTGGTTCTAAAGAGCGGCGTGCCGTCGCCCAAATAAGTGTTCGCGGTGAGCACGCCGGCGGCGATGTTGAGTTCGGTTTTTCCGCTATCGGCCGGGATGCCGCGTTCGGCGGCATAGGCGCGCATGCCGGGGTTGGAATTGAAATAATGCGTCCAGAAGCGCCCGGGCGTCTCTTCATCGACATCCAGGCCGCCCAGGTCGAGGCCCATATAGGTGAGCGAATAGGCGCCAAAATGTGAGGTCTGTGCGTCGGTGTCGACGACATATTGGTTGATATAGATGGCATGGTTCTGTGCTGGCGTGAGCTCGGGCGGCAATAAGGCGGCGCACGCGGCCGGATCGGCCGGCACCCAGCAAAAATAGAGCATGCGCGCATTGGTGATTAATTGTGGCGGCACCAGTTCCTGGCTCATTTGTCGGCTCCCCTTAATCCTTATTTACGCTAGATCGAATCATGATTAAATGGAACCGCTTCGCGGTTCAATTTAATCGTGTGAATCCGATCGATATCAAATAGTTAGAGCAGATTCACATGGCTTGTCGGATCGCCGAGGCGATTCCGATAAACCATGTTCTGCTCTAAGTCATCATAAGCCGCACGCCATGCTTAGGTGAAGAGTTATAACCTAGGTGAAGAAATATGGCGCGAGACCAAGATGGTTTTCATCGATCACCAGGCGCCGGTTGAGCGGCGGGTAGGCGCGCCGGTTACATTCCAGACGATCGCAGAGGCGGCAATTAACACCGATCTTGAGCGCCTGCTCCGCATCCGCCGGTAATTTGCCGTCGGCATAGATCATCTGCCCGGCATGGCTTGCCTCGCAGCCGATGGCGACAACGAATTGCTGCGCTGGCACGCGGTGGCCGCCGCCCGGCCGGGCGACCAGGCGGGCGACGCTGAAGAAGGTGGCACCGTCCGGCATCTGCACAAACTCGGTGCGCGTTTCGCCCGGCGTGCGAAAGGCGCGGTGCACGCCCCAGCGCGGGCAGAGGCCGCCGAAGCGGGCAAAATGAAAGCCGTTGGCACTGAGCCGGCGCGAGACATTGCCGGCGCAATCCATGCGCACGAGAAAAAGCGGCACCCCCTTGTCGCCGGGGCGCTGCAGGCTGGTCAGACGGTTGCAGACCTGCTCGTAACCGGCGCCGAAGCGCTGCGCCAGGAGGTCGATGTCGTAGCGCAACGCTTTTACCGCCTCGTGGAAGCGCCCGTAGGGCATCATCACTGCGCCGGCCACATAGTTGGCCAGACCGATGCGAAGGAGACGCCTGGTCTCGGCACCATCCAGCCCGGCGCTATCGACCATCTCGTTAAGCAGTTCCGAGCGGTCGAGGAGCGCGATCTGATAGGCAAGCTGATAGGTGCGGGCCTCAGGCGAGAGAATTTCCGACAACATTACCCGCCGGCCGTGGCGGTCATAGCGGCGCAGCGTGTCTTCCATCACGTCGAACGGCAGAACGCGCACTTTGATGCTGTGTGCCGCCATAAGGTGGGCACGCAAGGATTCGTAAAGCGCTTCCTTGTCGAGTTTGGCGTCACGCCATAATTGTTCGGCGGCGTCTTCCAGGTCGGGAAAGTAATTGCCGCGCGCCTGGATGAAATCCTGCACTTCCTCGCTGGCGAGACGGAGCGACGCCACTTCGCCGGGCTTGTCCGTGTCGCTCAGGCCCTCGGCCAGATTGAGCGCATTGTCGACGAGCTCGCGGTAAGAGCGGAACAGCGCGAAGACGGCTTCGCCGCCGACCGGGCTGGCCGCCGCCATATCCTGGATATCCTGATGCGTCACGCCGCTGCGTGCGAACAGCGGGTCACCGAAAACCTCCTTCAGCAGCGCCGCGACGCGGGCCTCGTCATCGACGGCAAAGCGCTGCAGGTCGATATCGTAGGATTGCCCCAGTTTGAGCAGTAATTGGACCGTTACCGGGCGCTGATTGCGTTCAATCAAATTCAAGTAACTAGTTGATATGCCTAGCTCTTCGGCCATTTGCTTTTGCGTGAGGCCACGTTCCAAACGCATCCGCCGCACACGCGGCCCAACCATCACTTTGCGCTCCGCCATTGCCTTCTCCTCAGGCTTGCCCATTCGTCCGCAGCAGTATTATTCCGCAGCGCAGAAATATTTACAAGATTTACAAATTTACTTTTGATAACATACTAATTAGCACATAAATACCTTTTTAATATCAACAAGTTATAGACAATTGCGCTGCAACAACAGAATGTTCGCCGTGTTTGCAGCGCGGCATAGGGAAGGAATTCAACGATGCCGCAGAGCGAAGAAATGAACGGGAACGAGATGGAACTTAACGCAGGCATAGAGATCACGGGCGAGATGGCGCCGGGCTTTGAGGAGATCCTCACAGCCGAGGCGCTGCATTTTGTCGCCTCGCTCGAGCGCCGCTTCGGCGCCGAGCGCAAACGCCTGATCGAAGTCCGGGCCGAATTGCAAAAGCGTATCGACGCTGGCGAGAATCCAAAATTTTTGCCTGAAACCAAAGACGTCCGCGCCGGTGATTGGAAAATCGCCGGTACGCCGGCCGATCTACAGGACCGCCGCGTCGAGATCACTGGCCCGGTCGACCGCAAGATGGTCATCAACGCACTCAATTGCGGCGCGCGCATGTTCATGGCTGATTTCGAGGATTCCGCCGCACCGACCTGGGAGCTGATGATCAGTGGCCAGATCAATATGCGCGATGCGGCGCGGCGCGAGATAGCTTTTACCGACCCAAAGTCCGGCAAGGATTACGCCCTCGGCGATAAGATCGCGACGCTGATCGTACGGCCGCGCGGCTGGCATTTGGAAGAAGGCCATATTCTGGTCGATGGCAAGCCCGCCTCGGCGGCGCTGGTCGATTTCGGCCTCTATTTCTTTCACAATGCCCAGGAGCTACTCGACCGTGGCACCGGCCCCTATTTCTATTTGCCGAAGATGGAGAACCATTTGGAGGCGCGTCTCTGGAACGAGGTATTCCTCCATGCCCAGCAGGCGCTTGGCCTGCCGACCGGCACGATCAAGGTCACGGTTCTGATCGAGACCATTACCGCTGCTTTCGAGATGGATGAAATCCTCTATGAGCTGCGCGAGCATATTGTCGGCCTCAATTGCGGCCGCTGGGATTACATCTTCAGCGTCATCAAGAAGTTCCGTAACCGCGCCGATATGGTGCTGCCGGATCGCGGCGATGTCGGCATGACCCAGCCGCTGATGCGCGCCTATAGCCGCCTCTTGATCCAAACCTGCCACCGCCGCGGCGCCCATGCGATGGGCGGCATGGCGGCGCAGATTCCGATCAAGGGCGATGCGGAGGCCAATGACGCCGCCACCGCCAAAGTGCGCGGCGACAAGGAACGCGAGGCTGGCGACGGCCATGACGGCACCTGGGTTGCCCATCCCGGCCAAGTGCCGGTGGCGATGGACGTGTTCGACCGCCTGATGCCCGATGCCAATCAGGTGAGCCGCACGCATGGCAATCTGGTGGTAACCGAAGGCGATCTCCTGGAGGTCCCGACCGGCAAAATCACCGAAGCGGGCCTCAGGGGCAATATCAGCGTCGGCATTCAATATATCGAATCCTGGCTGCGCGGGCAGGGCTGCGTGCCGCTTTACAATCTGATGGAAGATGCGGCGACTGCCGAGATTAGCCGGGCCCAGGTGTGGCAATGGCTGAAGCATGGCGCTCAGCTCGACGATGGCCGGGTGATCGATCGCGCCCTCTTTGACCAGCTTTTGAGCGAAGAAACCGACGGGCTGCAACAGGAGCTCGGTGAAGAACGATTCAGTGGCGGGCGCTTCGACGAAGCCATCGCGCTGTTCGCTGATCTTTCCACGTCTGAAACATTCGAAGAATTTTTGACACTGCCGGCTTACGGCCTTCTCGACGAAGGCGAAGCAAGAGCCGGCTGAACCCAGGAGACAAGAAAATGAGCAATCCCACATTCGATTCCCTGATCCCGAGCGCGCCCAAAGGCCGCTTCGACGGCATTGAGCGCAATTACAGCGTCGACGAAGTATCGCGTCTTAGAGGCTCGATCGAAATCAGGCATTCGCTGGCCGAGCATGCGGCCAATCGTTTGTGGGAATTGGTCAATACTGAAGACCATGTTGCGGCGCTCGGCGCCATGACCGGTGGCCAGGCGGTGCAGATGGTGCGCGCCGGGCTGAAAGCGATTTATCTCTCCGGCTGGCAGGTCGCGGCGGACGCCAATGGCGCCGGCCAGACCTATCCCGACCAAAGCCTCTATCCGGCCGATAGCGGCCCGGCTTTGGCGCGGCGCATCAACAAGGCGCTGCAACGCGCCGACCAGGTCCAGCACATGGAACGGCTCAATGGGGAGGGCGGCGATATCGATTGGTTTGCGCCGATCGTCGCCGATGCCGAGGCCGGTTTCGGTGGCCCGCTCAATGCCTTCGAGATCATGAAGGGCTATGTCGAAGCCGGCGTCGGCGGGGTGCATTTCGAGGATCAATTGGCGTCTGAAAAGAAATGCGGCCATATGGGCGGCAAGGTGCTGATCCCAACGGCAGCGCACATCCGCAATCTAAGCGCGGCCCGTCTCGCCGCCGATGTCAGCGGTGTGCCGACCCTGGTGGTGTGCCGCACCGATGCCGACAGCGCACAGTTGCTGACCAGCGATGTCGATGAGCGCGACCGTCCCTTCATCACCGGCGAGCGCACGGCAGAAGGCTTCCACCGTCTCCGTGATGACGAGGGCATGGCGCGCTGCATCGCGCGCAGCCTTGCCTATGCACCGCATTCCGATCTCCTCTGGATGGAAACCTCACGCCCCAATCTCGAGCAGGCCAAGACCTTTGCCGAGGCGATTCACCGGGAATTCCCCAACAAGCTGCTGTCCTACAATTGCTCGCCCTCGTTCAACTGGCGCGCCAATCTCGATGAGGCCGATATCGCCCGCTTCCAGCGCGAGCTCGGCGCCATGGGTTATAAATTCCAATTCGTGACGCTGGCCGGTTTCCACAGCCTCAATCACGGCATGTTCGAACTGGCACGCGACTACGGCAAGCGCGGCATGGCGGCCTATTCGGAGCTGCAGCAGGCCGAGTTCGATTCAGAGAGCACTGGCTATACCGCGACGCGCCATCAGCGCGAGGCCGGCACGAGCTATTTCGATGCCGTTAGCCTGGCCATCACCGGCGGCCAGTCCTCGACCACGGCGATGGCCGATTCAACCGAGGCCGGCCAGTTCACCACGGCTGAGCAATCTTCGGAAGCGGCCTGAGAACGGAATAGCGGAGCGCGCCTGCAGATTCCTTGGGCGCGCTCCTCATCCCTTAACCAGACAATTGGAGTAATAAAACAAGCGGGCATAACCCGAGAATAAGTGAAGGCGGTGCGACACCCCCCTGTCCGCGCCGCGACGGGCAACAGGTCCGGAAGCCATGGGTCCAAAGCCCGGCTTCACGCGGTGGTCCGCCAACGGCCACCATCCCTCCTCCTTCCCGGCCCCTTGCGGGCCGTTTTTTTTGTGCCGGAGACGATGTGGCCGCGACGGCGCTATTTGTCCTTCTTACCTTTTTTCTTATTTTTTCCCTTATTCTTTTTTTTGTCTTTTTTCTTTTTCTTTTTATCCTTTTTCTCGCCGTCGTCGTCGTCGTCGTCCTTCTCGTCGTCGTCATCGTCGTCTTTCTCGTCTACTTCGTCTTTGTCCTTTTCTTCTTCCTCGTCCTCGTCCTCGCCGGAATCGTTACCCTTCACTTTGCTGGTGGCGGAATCGACCGCCGCTTTGATTTCATCGGACGGATTGGCGCCCTCTCCCTTGTCCTCGCCGAGCGAGCCGGTGGCGGATTCGACGGCCTTTTTGATCTCATTGCTTGGATTGATTTTTTCTTTCTGTGGCGCCAAAGCCGGTTCGCCGCCGTCAACCGGCGCTTCTTCGACGGCAGCGGCGGCGGCATCGTCCGCCTGCGGCGCCAGCGCTGGCTCGCCCTCATCCTGGGCGATTTGCAGGCCGATGATGGCGGGGGTAAACCGTTTGCCGGCAAAACTCTCACGCGCCGGTGCTGGCGAGGGCGCTGCGATGCCCAAGCCAACCGCCAGGGCGGTTGCGGATACGAAGGTTCTGGCAATGGTACGGCGCGGCATTTTATTCTCCTGTTGTTGGCGCTGCGCTACAATCGCAGCACTCAAGGATATCAGGATAGGCCGGGCCATGCGCATGCGTACGTACAAAGTTTTTGCTTATGGTTGGGTTGTGGGTCTGCTGCTGGTCTGCTTTGCCCCGCCGGTCACAGCAACAACAGCCACAGCCAAGCCATTGGTCGATGCCGCCTGGTCGGTGTCTCGCATCGGTGCGGAGAATATCCGTTTTCTCGATATACGCGGCGGCGGAGCGGCCGATTTCGAGGCCGGGCATATTCCGGGTGCTGTCTACAGCGATTATTTCAACGCCGGCTGGCGCGTCACCGGCCAGGATGGCACGCCCGGCATGCTGCCGCCTGTGGCCGATCTGGAGCGGCTTCTCGGCCAGCTCGGTATTTCAAACACCAAGCATGTTGTGATCGTGGCGCGCGGCCTCAGCGCCGTCGAGATGGCTAGCGCCGCGCGCGTCTTTTGGACTTTTAAGTTGCTCGGCCATGACGCGGTGTCGATCCTCGATGGCGGCATGACGGCTTATCGGGCGCTTGCGGGCGCACCTCTGGAAGGCGGCGCGGTAAACCATGAGAAGGCGATGTTTACCGCGTCGTACCGCCCGGCGTTGGTTGCGAGCAAGGCAGATGTGATAAGCGCCCAGCAAGCCGGCGGTGCATTGTTGGATCTTCGCCCCGAAAGCCAGTTCACCGGCGCCCGCGGCCCGCGTTTTATGCGCGAGAAGGGCACCATTGCCGGGGCGCGGAATTTGCCGCTTACCGGCCTCACCAATGATGGCGTCTTTAAAACCCCGGCTGTGTTGGCTGAGCTGTTTTCTGAGGCGCATGTGACGGCGGGGGAGCCGCTCACCTGTTTTTGCAATACCGGCCATATGGCCGCGCTCGGCTGGTTTGTCGCCTATGCGCTGCTCGGCAATGATGCGGCGCGGCTTTATGACGGTTCCATGGCGGAATGGAGCCAAGACCCTGGCAGAGAAATCGTAAAGGGCGTGGTGGCCGATTAACGCGCCGCCGACCAGGCTTCCGGGTCTTGGAGAAAGGCGCGCACTTCGGCGATCTCCGCCACCGATGCCACGCCCTCTTCCTGGGCCATGTCGAGCAGGGTCTCCAGATCGCACAGCACGTTCAAACTGAGATTTAGATCATCAAGCGCCGGCTGGGCGGCGTCCGTCATGCGGGCAAAGACCACCGAGACATGATCGATGGTGGCGTTCGCCACACGCAAGGCATTGGTAAAGAGGACAATACTGGTCGCTGTGGTAATCAAATCCTCGACCAGCACCACCTTGCGCCCGGCCACGTCGCCACCTTCGATCTGCCCGCCGGTGCCGTGGCTCTTCGGCTGCGGGCGGATATAGCAGAGCGGCAGGCCGAGCCGGTCGGCTACCATGGTGGCAAAGGGCACGCCGGCGGTAACGCCGCCGGCGACAATTTCCGCGCCGCGTTTGCCGACATCATCGGCCAGCGCATCGGCGATCTGTTTGCGCGCTTGCTCATGGCCGAGAATCAGCCGGCAATTGATATAGAAAGGTGCAAGCAGCCCGGAGGTGAGCCGAAAGGGATCATTCGGGCGGATCAAAAAGGCACCAGCATCCAGCAGCGCGCGGGCCGTGATATGAGAAGCGTTGTTGCTCATGCCAACACCGAATAATCTAGCTTGATGATAGAAGCAACCGGCAAACACACAAGAATTTTCTGTGCGCTCGACAGCGCCGACCTGGGGAAGGTGCGTAGCCTTGCGCAATCCATTTCCGGCGCGGTGGATGGGCTCAAGCTCGGCCTCGAGTTTTTCTCGGCCCAGGGGCCGGCGGGCGTCCGCGACATCGCCGGATTGGGCGTGCCGATTTTCCTTGATGTGAAGCTGCACGATATCCCCAACACCGTGGCCGGTGCAATCCGCAGCCTGGCGCCGCTGGCACCCTATTATCTAACCCTCCATGCCGGCGGCGGGGCGGAGATGATGCGCGCAGCTCGGCACGCGGCGCATGAGGAGGCGGCGCGCCTGTCATTGGCGCCGCCCCGCCTCTTGGCCGTCACCGTATTGACCAGCCTCGACGAGAGCGATTTGGCTCAGCAAGGCGTCGCCGGCACATCCAGTGAGCAAGTGGTGCGTCTGGCCGAGCTGGCGCGCGCGGCGGAGATCGACGGCATCGTCTCAAGCCCACGCGAGATCACCGCGATCCGCGCCGCCTGCGGCGAAGGCTTCGATATCGTCGTACCCGGCATCCGCCCCGGCGGCAGCGCGAGCGGAGATCAGAAACGCGTTATGACGCCGGGCGAGGCGGTGCGCGCCGGCGCCAGTGCCCTGGTGATCGGCCGCCCGATCACCAGCGCCACGGATCCGGCTGAGGCGGCGGCGCGAATCCGCCAGGAGATCGACGCCGCCTAGAGCAAAACCCGAGCAGGTAGAATCACCTGCGATGGTGATTTGCTCTAGGTTGAGACGCTGAATTCCACTGACAGAACCCGCGCCGCCTGTTCGAAGCGGGCGGCGGGAACGAGGACATAATCCGTCTCGAAGGTGGATATCGAAAATATTGGAATTTCCACCTCGGCGAGCGGTGCCGCGATGGCGGCGAGAATACCGGTCTGGGTGAATTCGAGCGGGCCGGCCACTTTAAAAGCGCGCAAATTCCGCTCACCCGGCACCGCTGCCGGCACATCCTGTTGCGGCGATAAGAGCGATAACTCATCCGCCGTGCGGCAGGCGCAGGCGAGCGGTGATTTGAGCGAGAACCAATCCGGCAGCGCCGCGTCCTTATCCTGGCGGACCACACAGAATATCCCGGGTAGCGCGGTCAGGTGCAGCTTCATGTCTCTGTGCCGACGGCCTGTTGGATATGTTCGAACCCGTCTGCTTTCAAGCGCTTGGCAAGACCGGACGTGATGTCGTCGATCAGGCGCGGACCCTGATAGATAAACCCGGTATAGATTTGCACCAGCGAGGCGCCGGCACGGATGCGGGTATAGGCGTCATCGGCCGAGGCGATGCCGCCAACGCCGATCAGCGGTAAACGGCCTTCGCTCAGGCCATAGACTTCGCGCATCATCTTTAGGGCCGGCGCGCACAGCGGCGCGCCGCTGAGGCCGCCCTGTTCGCCCCTTGCGGCTGAGCGCAAGGACTCCGGGCGCGCTGTCGTGGTGTTGCAAAGAATCAGCCCGGCCAGGCTGAATTCAAGCGCAGCGCGCACGCTCTCCTGCAACGCGGCACCCTCAAGCTCGGGCGCGAGCTTGAGCAGCAGCGGCACCGGCTTTTCCAATCCGGCCACGGTCTCGGCCATGCGCTCGAGCAGGCGGCGCAAGGCCTCGCCCTCCTGTAACGAGCGCAGGCCTGGCGTGTTGGGCGAGGACAGGTTGAGGGTGATGTAATCGGCGAGCGGCGCCAGGCGCTTAAGGCAGGTGACGTAATCCTCAGCACGATTGTCGCTGTCGCGGTTGGCGCCGATATTGATGCCGAGCGGTCCGGCGAGCCCGCGTTTGCGGGCGCGCCTTACATTATCTGTAAATACGTCAAGACCACTTCCATTGAAGCCCATGCGGTTGATCAGGGCGCCGTCGGCGGTGAGGCGAAACAGGCGCGGGCGCGGATTGCCGGTTTGTGGGCGCGGCGTCACCGTGCCGGCCTCAATGAAGCCAAAGCCGAGGCGGTAAAGCCCCCGCAGCGCCACACCATCCTTATCGAATCCCGCCGCGAGACCAAGCGGCGAAATAAAGTTTAGCCCCCACAGTTTACTGTGCAGAGAAGGTGGTGGCGTGCTCCCCGCCGCAGAAATCAAATTCCACCGCAATAATCCAAGCGCCAAATCGTGTGCTGTCTCCGGTGGCAGGCAGCGTAGCGCCGCAGCGCCAATGTCAGTCAGGAAAACCATTTATTGCCAATGCTCAATAGTGGCACGGATCGCAACCGTAAAAGTAAGTACGTAGTATTCCGTAGTTAGCCAATCCGAAACTCATAGCCTTGTTTACTGCTCGGTAATTCATCGCATCCATTGACGTTTGTCGTAAAAAAATAAGCGGCCAGCAAAATTATTAGCAGAGTTGAGGCAATGTTGAAATTCGGACACAGCTTCAATTGGTGAGATTTCCCGTCAGGTGGAGAGTTCAAGTACTATTTCCCGCGAAGCCGTGGATCAAATTACACGAACCAACGAAACCGTTCACGGCTTGGCCGAAGCCGGGCAATCGATCGGCGAAGTGGTAAGACTTATCAGCGACATTGCCGAACAGACCAATTTACTCGCCCTCAATGCCACTATCGAAGCGGCGCGCGCCGGCGAGGCCGGCAGAGGCTTTGCCGTGGTGGCCAATGAAGTTAAAAACCTTGCCAGCCAGACCGCCCGCGCAACGGAAGATATTTCCAGCCAAATCAATGCCGTTCAAAACGCCACCGGCGAGGCGGTAACGGCGATCGACGGGGTTGGTAAAACGGTTCATCAAATTCACGAAATCGCCACCACCATCGCCGCGGCGGTCGAGGAACAGCGCGCCGCCACCGGTGAAATCTCAAGCGGCGTTCAGAATGCGGCGATCGAAACCCAGTCCGTGACGTCCAATATCGGCGAGGTGCGGGATACCGTAAACGAGGCTGGTGCGGCGGCGGATCAGATGAATGGTGCGGCAGCCGAACTTTCTGTACAGGCGGAAACGCTGCGCCGTGAAATGGATAGCTTTATTTCCGAAATTCGCTCAGCTTAAGAGCTCTTCCGGTTCATCATTGCCGACATAGGCGCGGTTCCAGGTCGGGCTGATGAGGATTTCGTTGACGCAGACGCTGGCCGGCATGCGAGCGACGAAGAGGATCGTCTCGCCGAGATCGATTGGCTTCAGCATGCGCGCCTTGACCGCCTCGGGCACCGGCTCGGCGCGTTTATCGATCAGTGGTGTCGCCACTTCGGCCGGGCAGATGGCGCAAGCACGGATGCCGTTGCGGCCGTCCTCGAGATTGACGTTGGTGGTAAGCGCCATCATGGCGCGCTTGGCCGCCGTATAGGCAACCCCGCCAATGGCCGAATCATAGCGTCCGGCCCAGGAGGAGATATTGATGATCAGGCCATCGCGCTGACGCCGCATCTGCGGCAGCACCGCCGCCATGCAATAGAGCGCGCCCTTAACGTCGATATCTATGAGTTTGTCCCAACTCGCTGCCTCGTAATTCGCCCATTCGCGGTTCGGCACGTTGATGGCGGCGCTGTTGAGCATGATGTCGAGCCTGCCGAAGCGCTCGATAAGCGCCGCGCCGAGCGCCGCCACAGCTTCGCCGTCGGCGATATCGAGTGACTCCGCATAAGCTTCACCGCCGGCCTCTTCGATGCGCGTCACCATTTCCTCGAGTGGTTCCCGGCGCCGGCCGGAGAGGATCACCCGCGCCCCGTCGGCGGCCAATAACTCGGCACCGGAGGCGCCGATGCCCGTTCCCGAGCCGATCGCCCAAACCACTTTTCCCGTCAAATCGCGCATGTGAAATTTGCCTTTTGATATTTTTCTGCACGGGAATATAGGCCGCAAAGCGGCGTTGGAACAGAGCCCGTCTGGCGATGTCAATCTTGCGCGTTGAGCTTGCAGTCAAGGCTGCGGTATATGTGCACATCAATTTGCCTAGCAGGGAGACGGAAAATGGACGAAGCAACAAGAAAAACGGCGCTGCGCATGATTCCTTACGGAATTTATGTGCTCACCACGCGGGCGGATGACGGCGAGATCGGTGCGGCGACCGTCAATTGGGTTACTCAGACCGCCTTTAGCCCGCCGCTTGTCGCCATCGGCGTCAAGACCGATTCGGTGACCTATGACGTGATCAAGAAATCCGGCCATTTCGCCCTCAATATGCTCGGCAAGGGGCAGCAGGCTATGGCTTTTGCCTTTTTCCGCCCGGCCGAGGTCGACGGCCACAAGCTGAGCGGCGAGCCGTTCGTTGCCGGTGAGACCGGCGCACCGATCATCGAGAGCGCACAGGCCGCGGTCGAGTGCAAGCTGGTGGAAATCGTCGAGCTTGGCGATCACCACATCGTCGTCGGCGAGGTCGTCAACGCCGTGGTTCACAAGACTCCCGATGGCCGCCCCGATGAGGCGATCCTCGAGATGAAGGAACTGGGCGACAACGTCTTCTACGGCGGATAGCCCGGGCACAAGGCGGCAGTCATGATACGCGCCTCGGCTGAGAGCGATTATCAGGCGATTTTATCGATTATCAACGCCGCCGCCGAGGCCTATCGCGGCATCATTCCACCGGACCGCTGGAAAGAGCCCTATATGCCGGGCCATGAGCTTGCCCATGAGGTCGCCGCCGGAGTCAAATTTCAGATTTTTGAGGAAGACGGTGCGCTCAAGGGCGTGATGGGGGTGCAGGAGGTGAAAGACGTGACTCTGATCCGCCATGCCTATGTCGATCCGGAAGCCCAGGGGCGCGGTATTGGCGCCGAATTGCTTGGCAAATGTAGCCGCTTGGCCCGAGGGCCGCTCCTGATCGGTACCTGGGCCGCCGCCGAATGGGCGATTCGCTTTTACGAGAAACACGGCTTTCAACAGACAAGCATGGCGGAAAAAGAACGCCTCTTGCGCACCTACTGGACCATCCCGGAGCGCCAGATCGAAACCTCGGTGGTGCTGGCAGAGAAGCGCTGGTTTGAGGACAACCCGGCATGAGGGCGCTGGTGCAGCGCGTGAGCGAAGCGCGGGTGACGGTTGGCGAGCGTGTCAGTGGGGAGATCAATGCCGGCGCGCTCATTCTCATCTGTGCCGTCGAAGGTGACGGCGAGGCGGAAGCAGAACTGCTGGCCGGCAAAATCGCCAAACTGCGTATCTTCCGCGATCAAGATGACCGCATGAACCGCTCGATATTGGACGCGGGCGGCAGCGCCCTGGTGGTCAGCCAGTTCACCCTCGCCGCCGATCTCAGCCGCGGCAACCGGCCCGGCTTTTCACGTGCCGCCGCGCCGGAACTCGGGCGCGAGCTCTATCAGCGTTTCTGCGCGCTTCTGGGCGAACAAGGCATTACCGTTGAGACAGGTGAATTCGGCGCCGATATGGCGGTGAGCCTGATCAATGACGGGCCGGTGACGATTTGGATGGACAGCCAGGATTGGGCCAAGCGCCCATAAATTGATCAAAGGAGTGAGGGATAGATGTTTATTGCCATGAACCGTTTCAGAGTAGCGCCGGGCCGCGAGGGCGACTTTGAGGAGTTGTGGCTGAGCCGCGATTCACACCTGAAGGGCGTGCCGGGCTTTGTCGAGTTTCATTTACTCAAAGGCCCCGAGCGCGAAGACCACCGGCTCTACTCCTCTCATTCCGTTTGGGCTTCCAGGGAGGCTTTCGAGGCCTGGACCCAGTCGGAGGCTTTCCGCAAGGCGCATCAAGGCGCCAAACCGAAAGAAGGCATGTATCTCGGCCCGCCCAATTTCGAGGGCTTCGACGTTCTTCAGAAGGTTTAACGAGCCAAAGAGCGTGAAAATAAAGGGAGCAGGATAATGAGCGAAGGCAGCAGTACCTATGCGACGAAAAAACGTGGCCCCGGCCTGCCCGGCATGCGTGGCCTGGATCATTTCGGCTTGACCGTGCCGGATATGGAACAGGCGGTGGATTTCTTTTGCGACGTGCTCGGCTGTCAGGAATTATACCAGCTCGGCACCTTCAAGGTGGAGGAGGGCGATTGGATGACGGAGCATGTCAACACCCATCCGCGCGCCGAGATCACCAATATGCGTATGATCCGCTTTGGCCACGGCTCGAATATTGAGCTGTTCGAATATGCGTCGCCGGACAAACGCGAGGAACTGCCGCGCAACTCCGATAATGGCGGCCACCATCTCTGCATCTATGTGGATGACATGTTCGCAGCGGTTGAACATTTGAAGCGCCACGGTGTTAAGGTACTCGGCGAGCCGTCGCTCAACACCGGTGCCGAGGCGGGCGAATATTGGTGTTATTTTCTTAGCCCCTGGGGCGCCCAATTCGAACTGGTGAGCTATCCGAACGGGCGCGGCTATGAGCAACATACGAAGGTACGTCTCTGGGATACACGTGACCCCGCTGCCTGACCGACAGCCGGGATAAAAAAGGAGAAAAATAATGACCAGCGAAGGCAGTAGTACCTATATGACGAACAAGCGTGGCCCCGGCATGCCGGGCATGCGCGGTATGGATCATTACGGCATGACGGTGCCAGATGTGGACGCGGCGGTGGATTTCTTTTGCGATGTGCTCGGCTGCGAAGAGCTCTACAAACTCGGCACCTTCAAGGTGGAAGAAGGCGATTGGATGACGCAGCATCTGAACGTACACGCCCGCGCCGAGATTACCAACATGCGCATGATCCGCTGCGGCCATGGCGCCAATATCGAGCTGTTTGAATATGAAGCGCCCGATAAAAGCCAGGAGCAGGCCAAAAACTCAGATAATGCCGGCCATCATATGTGTTTTTACGTCGATGATATTTTTGCCGCGGTGGAATATTTGCGCGGCCATGGTGTGACGATTATGGGCGGGCCGTCGCTCAATGTCGGCGCCGAAGCGGGTGAATATTGGTGCTATTTTCTCACCCCCTGGGGCGCGCAGCTCGAACTGGTGAGCTACCCGGGCGGGCGTGGCTATGAGCAGCACACCACCAAGCGCCTGTGGGACGTACGCGACCCTGCTGCCTGATATTAGGCCCTTGTATGCCTGTGCGTGTGCTCCAGAAGGTGGTGCCGTTTGCAATATACTTAACTAGGGCGACAGCGCGCGGGTCATGAAGTCGCGCCAGATGGTTGCGGGCGCGCCGCCGCCGGTGACTCTGTTCATCGGCTTGCCATTGTCATTGCCGAGCCAGACGCCGACCACCATATCGCCGGCAAAGCCGACGAACCAGGCGTCGCGGAAATTTTGGCTGGTACCAGTCTTACCATATGCCGGGCCGAGCCCTTCCGGCAGTGCGGCGTTCCGTCCTGTGCCCTCCGTCACCACGGCGGCGAGCAGCTCGCGCATGGCGCTGGCGGCCTCGGGCGAGACGACGCGCCCGGCGCCGGAGCCGCTCCGACCATAGACAATATCGCCGCCCCGGTTGCGCACCTCTCGAATGCCGTGCGGCAGGGCTCGGGCACCGTCGCCGGCGAGTGCCGCATAGGCAGCCGTCAGCTCGATCAGCGAGAGCTCGCCACTGCCGAGGCTGAGGCTGGCGTCGGGCGGTAGATCGTTGCTGATGCCGAGACGGCGCGCCAGTTTGGCGACATTGTCGATGCCCACATGTTGGCCGACGCGCACGGCGACGCTGTTGATCGACCCGGCGAAAGCCTTACGCAATGTCACGGGCCCCTGGTAGGTGGCGCTATAATTACGCGGCGCCCAGCCGGCAATTTCGATCGGCGCATCGTCGAAAATATCATCCGGCTTTAGCCCGGCCTCGAAGCCGGCGAGATAGACGATGGTTTTAAAAGCCGAGCCTGGTTGGCGCAGCGCCTGGCTGGCGCGGTTGAATTGGCTGGCACCGTAATCCTTGCCACCGACCATGGCGAGCACCGCACCGTCCGGCGAGAGCGCCACCAGCGCGCCCTGGCCGGCGGCCCGCGCCGAGATGTTCTTGAGCCCTGTTGCCAATGCCGCCTCGGCGGCGCGCTGCAGGCGCGCATCGAGAGTTGTACGCACGGTTAGGGCCGGCGCATCACGCCCGGCATAGGCGGGCAGTTGCGCTCTCACCCAGTCATTGAAATAACCGGCCCCGCCGCCAGCGCCGGCTTGCTGTTTGGCGAGGCGCGCCGGCGCCTTTATTGCACGCGCGGCGTCCTCGGCGGCGATAAACCCGGCCTCGGCCATGCCGTTGAGCACCAGTGCGGCTCGGGCGTGCGCCGCGGCGAGGTCGCGCGCCGGCGAGAGGCGCGAGGGCGCTTTCAGGAGACCTGCCAGGAGTGCGGCTTCGGCGAGGCCGACCTTACTTGCGGGTTTGGCGAAATAGCGCCGCGCTGCCGCATCGACGCCATAGCTGCCGGCGCCGAGATAGACGCGGTTGAGATAGAGGGTGAGGATCTCGTCTTTGCTAAATTCGCGCTCTAGGCGAAAAGCGAGAAACAGTTCCTGAACTTTGCGCTTGAGCGTTTTGGCCGGCGTGAGAAAGGCGATCTTGGCCAATTGCTGGGTGATGGTGCTGCCGCCCTGGCTGAGGCGTCCGGCGGTGATGTTGCGCCATATAGCGCGGATCACGCCCATCACATCCATGCCGCCATGCTTATAGAAGCGCCGGTCTTCAATCGCGATCACCGCTTGCGGCAGCAGCGGCGACATCTCCGCCACCGTGACGAACTCGCCCCAATGGCTGCCGAAGGTGGCGAGGGTTGCGCCGTTGCTGGCTTGAAGCGTCACGGATGGCGCGCTTTTCGGACCCGCAAGGCTGTCGCTGCCGGGCAGGTCATGGGCGACATAGGCAATAAAGCCGGCGGCCGGCACGGACAGCCAGATCAGCACGATCAGGACCAGCCTGATTTCGCGCCACGGTGATTTGCGCCGTTGTTTGCTTTTTTGTTGCGGCTTTTGCGGTGCTGCTTTGGCGTCGCTGGTCGGCTTTTTGCTGCCGCCCTTGCTCTTTTCTTTAGCGCCTTTTTCGCCTTTCGGCTTTTTGGTGCCGCCTTTCGGCTGTGCTTTCTTGCGCGGCGGTTTTTTGGGTTTGGCCATGGTTGGCGCGGCTGACCTTAGACGTCCAGATTGACGACCTTGAGGGCATTATTCTGGATGAATTCGCGGCGTGGCTCGACCACTTCGCCCATCAGGGTCGAGAAAATTTCATCGGCCTCGAGCGCGTCCTTGATCTCGACGCGGCGCAGCGTACGGGCGTCGGGATCGAGCGTGGTTTCCCACAGCTGGTCCGGATTCATCTCACCGAGGCCTTTGTAACGTTGAATAGAGAGCCCTTTGCGTCCGGCCGCGTAAACCGCCTCCAGCAACATCGTCGGCGAGGTGATTTCGCGCTCCGAATCCTTGCGCCGCAGAATTGCCGGGTGGCTGTAAATTTCCTGTAGGTTAGCGGCGAAACTGTCCAATTTCTTGGCTTCGGGCGTGGTGATCGAAATCGAATCAATATGGTGGTTTTCGGTGACGCTGCGGAGCGTGCGGCTGAATCTGAACGCGCGCCCCTCAGGCAGATCTACCGCTTCGCCGGTCCAACCGCGCTCAAGCTCCGAGGAAAGATTGTCGAGGCGCTTTGCGATATAGGTCGCCGCGGCTTCGGCCTGCACCGGGTCGTTGAGGATATCCGGATTGAGAACGCCGGCGATGGCGGCCTGCTCGACGATACGTTGGTCGATACGCCGCGTCAGTGCCTTGACCAGAATGTCGGTCGCGCGGGCGTCGTCAAGAATTTTTGCGAGATCCGCGCCGCCCCGGGTTTCTCCGCCATGCAGTTCCAGCACGGCATCTTCAAGGCCGGATTCGAGGAGATGGTTTTCCAGTTCGCTGTCGTCCTTTAGGTAGCGTTCGCTGGCGCCGCGCTTGACCCGGTAGAGCGGCGGCTGGGCAATATAGAGGTGGCCGTAAGCGCCGCCGTGGGTCGGGTCTTGAATAAGCTCCGGCATGTTGCGGAAGAAGAAGGTGAGCAACAGGGTACGGATGTGCGAGCCATCGACATCGGCATCGGTCATGATGATGATCTTGTCGTAGCGCAGCTTGGTAATATCGAAATCGTCGACGCCGATGCCGGTGCCGAGCGCCGTGATGATGGTGCCAATCTCGGCTGAGTTCAGCATCTTCGCGAGGCGCGCACGCTCGACATTGAGAATTTTTCCGCGCAGCGGCAGGATCGCCTGGTTGCGCCGGTCGCGGCCCTGTTTGGCTGAGCCGCCGGCGGAATCGCCCTCGACCAGGAAGAGCTCGCATTTCTTCGGGTCGCGCTCCTGGCAATCGGCGAGCTTGCCGGGCAGGCTGGAGACGCTGAGCACGCCCTTGCGCCGCGTCAGGTCGCGCGCCTTGCGTGCCGCCTCGCGCGCTGCCGCTGCTTCGACGACTTTGCCGATAATGGTCTTGGCTTCGTTCGGATGTTCCTCGAACCATTGCCCGAGCCTGTCTCCGATCACGCTTTCGACCACCGGGCGCACCTCGGAGGAAACCAGCTTCTCCTTGGTTTGCGAAGAGAATTTAGGATCGGGTACCTTGACCGAGAGGACGCAGGTGAGTCCCTCGCGCGCATCGTCGCCGGAAATCGATACCTTTTCGCGCTTGGCCAGGCCGCTTTGAGCGGCGTAGGCGTTGACGCAACGGGTCAGCGCGCCGCGAAAGCCGGCGAGATGGGTGCCGCCGTCCGCCTGGCGGATATTGTTGGTGAAGCACAGCACCGTCTCGTGGTAGCTGTCGTTCCACTGCATCGCCACCTGACAGACAATATCGTCCTTCTCGTCCTGGAAGGTGATGGTATCGCCGACCAGCGATTGCTTGGCACGGTCGAGATAATCGACATAGGCAACGATGCCGCCGGCATAGTGCAGTTCGGATGTTTTGGTTTCGGCCGCCCGTTCGTCGGTCAGGGTTATTTTGACGTTGGCGTTGAGAAAGGCGAGCTCGCGCAGGCGGTGTTCCAAAGTTTCGAAATCGAATTCGGTGCGGCTGAAGGTGTTGTTGGAAGGCAGGAAGGTCACTTCGGTGCCGGTGCGCCCACCGGATTCGCCGGTGACTTCGAGCGGTGCTTCGGCGTCGCCGGCGATAAAGCGCATGAAATATTCCGAACCGCCGCGCCACACGCGAAGCTCGAGCCATTCCGAGAGTGCGTTGACAACGGACACGCCGACGCCGTGCAGACCGCCCGAGACTTTATAGGTGTTCTGGTCGAATTTTCCGCCGGCATGCAATTTGGTCATGATGACCTCGGCGGCGGAGACACCTTCTTCCTCATGGATATCGGTCGGCACGCCGCGGCCATTGTCGCGCACCGTCGCCGAGCCATTGGCATTGAGCGTGACGTCGACCTGATCGCAATGGCCGGCCAGGGCCTCGTCGACCGCATTGTCGACCGTCTCATAGATCATGCGGTGCAGGCCCGAGCCATCATCGGTATCGCCGATATACATGCCGGGGCGTTTGCGCACCGCATCGAGGCCGCGCAAAATCTTGATTGAATCAGCGCCGTAATCTTGCGCGCTAGTATCGGCGATCGGGTCAGCCATGGGTTTCCTGCTTAAGTATTCGGCCGTTTGCGACCGAATAGAATTGGGCGCTCTGGCGAATGGGCGTGAACAGAGCCTCATCCGTGCCGGTCAGCCACGCCTGGGCGCCGAGATCCTCAATCGCCTCGAACAGCGCTTGGCGCCGTGCGGAATCGAGATGGGCAGTGATTTCATCGAGTAACAGCACCGGCACTCGGCCTTTCAGGCGGGCGAGCAGGCGGCCATGGGCGAGGATCAGAGAAATGAGGATCGCTTTCTGCTCGCCGGTCGAGGCCTGCTCGGCATCCGGACCATTTACGCCGAGCTTGGCCATAAGGTCGCTGCGATGGACGCCTTCGCAGCTGCCACTGTCACCATCTTCCGGGCGGGCCCGCTCAAGGGCAGCGCGGTAGTTCTCTTCAACCTCAAGTGCGGGGCGTTGTTCGATCCAATCCTCAATGACGCCGCGTACCGCGATCTCCGGGCGCGGGAAGGATCCGCTTTCCTCGGCGATGGCCCGCTTCAAACGCTCAATCAGATCGAGCCGCGCCGCGGCGATGGCAACCGCACGCTCGGCCATGTTGCGCTCAAGCGCGCCAAGCCAGGATTCGTCCGCGCGGCCCTCGCGCAGGAGCCGGGCGCGCTCGCGCCGTGCCTTGTCATAGGCCTGCAGCCGTCCCGCATGGGCGGGGTCGAAAGCAAATACCAGGCGGTCCAAAAAGCGGCGCCGGCCGGCCGGCGCCTCGACGAACAGTCGGTCCATGGCCGGGGTCAGCCAAACCATCGAGATATGCTCCGAGAGCGCCGTCTGGCCGCTTGCGGCTGCGCCATTGATGCGCACGGCGCGCCGTTCACCGTCCGCTTCGGCCCAACCGACGCCGATCGAGAGCGCGCCATGTGGGGTGGCGAATTCAGCCGCGACAGCCCACTCGGGCGCTGATGTTTGGCTGTTGTTGTCCGGATGGCGTGAGATTTCGGCCAGCCGCGCGCCGCGCAGGCCGCGTCCCGGGCTGAGCAGCGAGAGCGCCTCCAAAAGATTCGTCTTACCCGCGCCGTTTGCGCCGGTGAGGACCACAAGCCCCGCGCCCGGATCAAGGCGCAGCGTCTGGTAGCAGCGAAAATTGCTCAGTGTGATGCGGTTAAGAGCAAGGCGCGGCGCCGAACCAGGGCCAGGATAAGCCGGGTCAGAATAGGACAGTGCGGCGCTCACCTAATCACGCGCATTGGTTAAACGCGCATTGGCATGATGACATAGACAGCGTTTTCGTCCTCCGAATCGCGCACCAGGGTCGGCGAGGCCGAATCGGCAAAACGAAATTCGATGGTCTCGCCTTTGATCTGCTTGGCCATGTCGAGCACATAGCGGGAATTGAAGCCGATTTCGATTTTTTCCAGATTGTACTGGGCCTCGAGTTCCTCCGAGGCGGCGCCGGCATCCGGGCTGGTGGCCGAAAGGGTCATGACGGAATCTTCGAGTGTGACCTTGATGGCGCGCGATTTCTCGGTCGAGATTGTCGAAACCCGATCCACCGCCTGGACGAAGGATTTATTGTCGACGGTCATGATCTTGTCGTTTCCCGCCGGGATGACCCGCTCATAATCGGGAAACGAGCCGTCGATCAATTTGGACGTTAGAATGGCGCCGTCGAGGGCAAAGCGAATTTTGCTATCCGAGAGCCCGATCATGACCTCGCCCTCGCTCTCCTCGATCAGTTTGCGCACCTCGCCGACGGTTTTGCGCGGCACGATAATGCCGGGAATATCCGCAGCCCCTGCCGGCAATGCGGTATCGACCCGCGCCAGGCGGTGACCGTCGGTTGCCACGGCGCGCAAGCAGGCCGGGCCTTCGTCGCTTGTCGCGTGCAGGTAAATGCCGTTCAAATAATATCGCGTTTCCTCGGTCGAGATGGCGAATCCGGTCTTGTCGATCAAGCGCCGGAGGTCGGCGGCGGAGAGCGAAAAGTGATGCGCCAGCTCGCCCTCGGCCATGACGGGAAAATCCTCGACCGGCAGGCAGGCCAATTTGAAGCGCGAGCGCCCGGAGCGGATTTCGAGCTTGCCGCCATCTTCGATCAGAGACAGTTCGACCTCGGAGCCCTCGGCTAATTTGCGCACAATATCATAGAGCATATGGGCCGATGTGGTCGTGGCACCGGCTTGCGCCACATTGGCGCCGGCCGCCTCAATAACCGCCAGATCCATGTCCGTCGCCGTTAGATGCAGCTTTTCGTCATCGCCCGCATCGAGCCGGACATTGGAGAGAATTGGAATGGTATTACGTCTCTCGACGACGCTCTGAACATGGCTCAGCGACTTCAGCAGCGCGCCCCTATCGATGGTCAATTTCATGGCAATACAATTACAGTTATCTAATTGAGAATGACAAAAACGAGTCCCGAAACGGCACCACCCGAAGGTCCTTCCCGGCGCCGCGAATCGCAACCCTTAAATGATGTCAAAATATATCAGATTGTGGCCAGAATCGGCACTAAAAAGGAACGCTGAAAATGCGCCATTTCAGGCCGCGCGTGGCCAAATTCGAGCGCGATTTAGGCGCTCTCGTTCAGCTTTCTAATGTGCGCTTGAGCAGTTCGACGTCTTCGGCAATTGCCGCATCGCTTTGGCGCAGTTCTTCGATACGGCGCACGGCGTGCATCACCGTCGTATGGTCGCGCCCGCCAAACTTGCGGCCGATTTCGGGCAGCGAGCGGGAGGTCAGCTGTTTGCTGAGGAACATCGCCACCTGGCGCGGCCGGGCAACGGCTCGGGCGCGCCGCTCGGACGACATTTCCAACAGTTTGATATTGTAATGCTCAGCCACGCGGCGCTGAATTTCCTCAATCGTGATGCGCCGCTCACTGGCGCGCAGCACATCGCGCAGCACTTCTTTCGCCATTTCCAGATCGATTTGCCGTCCGACCAGGGTCGCATGGGCGGTCACCCGGTTGAGCGCCATTTCAAGCTCGCGGATATTGCTACTGATCCTGCGCGCCAGGAACTCCAACACGTCGCGCGGCACTTCGATCATGCCGGATGTCTCCATCTTGGCGTGCAGAATGCCGAGCCTGAGTTCATAGGTGGTGGCGTGAATATCGGCGACCAGCCCCCAGCCGAGGCGCGAGCGCAGGCGCTCCTCCATCTCATCGAGGTCGGAAGGCGAACGGTCGCCGGAAATGACAACTTGCCGGTTATGGTCGATCAACACATTGAATGTATGGAAGAATTCTTCCTGTGTGCTGTCCTTGCCGCAAATAAATTGCACATCATCGATCATCAACACATCGGCCGAGCGGAACTGCTCCTTAAAGGCCATGGTGTCTTTGTAGCGA
The DNA here is from genome assembly GCA_018666805.1 of Rhodospirillaceae bacterium. Taxonomy (GTDB): domain Bacteria; phylum Pseudomonadota; class Alphaproteobacteria; order UBA828; family UBA828; genus PTKB01. The sequence goes on from JABIXB010000054.1 coordinate 50,457, forward strand.
AGTGCTCGGACGAAGTGATACATGAATTTTTCGGCCGAGAGATAAAGCACGCGGCGGGTCGGGTCGCGCTCGCGGATGTGGCGCGCGATGGCGTGCATCAGGTGGGTTTTGCCGAGGCCGACGCCGCCATACAGATAAAGCGGATTAAACGGCACCGTCTTGTCTGCCTCGGCGACGCGGCGCGCCGCTGCATGGGCGAATTCATTGGGTTTGCCGACAACAAATTCGTTGAAGCTGAAGCGCGGATTAAGCGGCGAAGAGAGGTCGTCAATTTTTTCCTCGACCGCACGTAAGCGAAGGTAGGAGCCACGTGACGGCGTCTCACTGGAGGGTGCGACGGTGCTGCCAGTGGATGGTCCGGCGGTTTCATCAGGAGCGCTCGCCGGCGGCGCGATGCCGCCAATAACGATAACGTCGATCGTCACCGAATGGACATCAGGGTTCATTTGGTTCCACAGCTCGGCAATCCGTGCGGCGTAGCGCGCACTCACCCAGTCACGCAGAAAGCGCGTCGGCGCCGCCACTTGGGCTTCGCCGTCTTCTATGCGGCGCAGCGAGAGCGGCTTGAGCCAGCTGCGAAAGGCTGCATCGCCCAATTCCTCCTGCAGATGGGCGCGAATGGCGGACCATTGCTCCTCATGCAGGGGATGTGCGGATTGAGAAGTATCGGCCATGGTTCAGCCCTGTACCCACGGCAGGGCGTGTTTTTTCCAGCCGGAAATTTGGCCGCGATGTTTGCTACCGTCGGCGTCGCCCTCGAAACCTTCAAGGATGTTGAAACATTCGTTGAAGCCTGCCGCCGTGCAATGCTGGGCGGCGGATGCCGAACGCGCGCCGCTGCGGCAAAGGAAAAGAACTGGCGCGTCGGGTGTCACGCCGGCATCGGATAAATCGGCCAAGAATTCCTCATTCTTCGCCATGCCGGGATAGTTCTGCCATGAAATGAAGATCGGTTTTTTATCGAGCGCACGCAAATCGGCGATGCCGACGAAATTCCATTCGGCGTCCGTGCGCACATCGACCAGCACCGCCTTCGCATCCGCGGCCAGGATGTCCCACGCCTCGTCCGGCGTGACGTTGCCGGCATACGAAGACCCTGGCGCAAGCCGACCCTTGGCTAGGCGTCGCACATTTTCCAGACCCATTCCCACCATTTCGTTTGGCGCAATTATACTGTTGGCAATTCTGCTCATATCAGTTGGAAACTGGCCAAATCCCCCTGTTTGCGACACGTGGTTTTTGATCGTGCGTCGCAAAGAAAATCTTTTTAATTTCGCTTTCCCGCCAGCTTGTTCCAGCAGGTTCGTTACAGTAATGGCGCGCCGGAGCGCTGGCAACAGGTCCTTAATAGGAACGTCAAAATATTTTCAAATTTTTTTTCCGCACCGATTTGAGCTTCAGACTGAGCCGCGAAAGCTAAGCAATTGGACTCTCAGGACAAGCCGCATTTTCGGCAAAAAAAACAGCCGTTTTGGACCGTACGGTACAAGTGCGGAAAAAATGTCACAGGCTTAACAAAAATTTCGCGCGGGAAAATTCGGCGCAATTTTTAATCGCTGCGGGAGCCACGCCGGGAGCAAATTTGCTCTAATTTATCGCTGTCGAGTAGGCGCGGCGGCGGAATGGATCGCTACACTTTATCGCGCAGTGATTCCGTTCGGGCCGGGTGTGGTCTAGGCGATTGCTTTGATGCGCTTGTTGAGGCGGGACATGCGCCGCGCCGCGGTATTTTTGCGCAACACGCCGCGCGTCACGCCGCGCATGA
>JABIXB010000055.1 GCA_018666805.1 Rhodospirillaceae bacterium
AAGGAAATTGCCCTCAGTCACCCGGCGGTGATCGATTGCCACGATCTGAAAACCCGCTCGGCCGGGCTGAACAGTTTTATTCAATTGCATATTTCGATGGATGGCAGCCTCAGCCTGGATGCGGCGCATGAAATCTCCGATGCGGTGGAATTGGATATCCTCGCCGCTTTTGCCAACGCCGAAGTGATCATCCATGCCGATCCGGAAGGCGTATTGGAACCGCGCCAGGATTTCTAGAAGGCAGTGATTTTCTTAAATATTAATTCGCACCGCCCCAGGCAGGGTGCGCATAGGGGAGCGAAGGAATGTCAGAATTATTGGACCTCGGTAGTATGCGGGATGATTTGGTGGCGATACGCCACGATATTCACGCCCATCCCGAGACGGCATTCGACGAGACACGCACGTCGGACCTCGTCGCCGAGCGCCTCGGCTCCTTTGGCCTCGATGTGCATCGCGGCCTCGGCGGCACCGGTGTGGTCGGCACGTTGAAGGCGGGAACATCGAACAATGCGATTGGCCTCAGGGCCGATATGGATGCGCTCTTTATCCACGAAGCCAATGATTTTTCCTACCGCTCGACCAATGACGGCAAGATGCATGCCTGCGGCCATGACGGCCACACCACCATGTTGTTGGGTGCTGCGCGTTATCTCTCTGAAAATCCGGGCTTTGACGGCGCGGTGCATTTTATTTTTCAACCGGCCGAGGAAACCGGCAATGAGGAGTGCGGCGGCAACCGCATGGTGCAGGACGGCCTGTTCGATAAGTTTCCGGTCTCGGCTGTTTATGGCATGCATAATTTTCCCGGCGTCCCGCTCGGCCAGTTCGCCGTGCGCACCGGGCCGATGCTGGCCTCGATCGATACCTTCGAGCTCAAGGTGTTGAGCGAGCACAATCATCCGGCAACGCAATATACCTCGCCTGATCCAATCGTCATCGCCGGGCGCATTATCGAAGCCTTTCACGGCTTCAAGGCGCGGGGCGTTAATCCGGCGGAGCCGGTCGTTCTCAGCATCACCCAGTTCCAGGCCGGCGATCCGATCAATGACAAGCAGGGCGTGCACGTCACGCCGGATCAGGCTTACGTGCGCGGCACGGTCTATACGCTCAACGACGCTGTGCGCGATCAGTTCGACGAACGCATGAGCGCTTTGGCGCATGGTATTTCGGCTGCGAATGGCGCGACGAGCGAATTCGAGTATCAGCGCGGCTATCCGGTGCTGGTCAATACGGCGGAGGAAAAAGCACGCGCTGTCGCTGCCGCCACGGCTGTTTCCGGCGACGCGGCGGTCGATGGCGATATGCAGCCGATCATGGGAGCGGAGGATTTCGCCTTCATGTTGAAGGGCCGCCCGGGCTGCTACATATTGATGGGCAACGGCGCCGGCGAAGGCACCTGCCATGTGCACAACCCCAATTACGATTTCAACGACGACGCCATCCCGTTCGGCGTCAGCTATTGGGTCAAGCTGGTGCAGATGTCACTACCTGAAGCACCGTAGGCTTCAGACGAGCCTGACGATGGCCGATATATCGCTGGTGAAAACGCACAATCCGTTCGCCGTCAACGACATCTAATTCGCCCACCAGATGAACTATCCGGCCGAGGAAATGAACAATTACGGCTCGTCCCTGACCTACGGCCTCTTCACCGGCTGTGCCGCCGGCGACACCGGCGCTTCGATGGTCGTCAAGGCCGGCTAGCGCGGCTCCACCGCAACGCGCGCATCGCCGAGCTTGGGATAGGTTTCCGCCTGCCAGACCTGGCGTTCACGAATCCACGGCAGGGGATATTGCGGGTGCGCTGAATCGAATTCGCGCGCCAGACGGTGGCCGTCGAAAATCGCGTTCAGCGCCTGGCGCGGCGCATGGCAATCGCCGATGCGGTAGATAGCCTCAATCTCCTCAGCCGCCCATTCGCCGCGCCGCGCTCTAAGCTCGTTGTAGAGCGCATCGTTGGATGCGCGCGCGGTCACCAGAATCACCGCATCGCACGGCAATTCCATTGTCTCGGTGGATTGATTGCGCGGCGATTGGCCGGTTACCGGGTCGTGCAGATCCGGCCCCTGGCGGTAGATATTATAGAGCGTGATTTTGCCCTCTTCGATGCGTTCTACCCAGGTGTCACGGTGATGGGCGATATTCTTTTCCTGCATCATGCGCTTGTTGTTGAAGATTTCGAGCGTGAAGGTGCTGTATTCCGCGACCTCTGGCAGGCAGGTCACATAGGTTACCGCCTTGCCCTGGTCGGCCATCATTTCAGCCAGCGCAAGGGCGGTAAAATGGCCGTCGGCATCGAGGACGATCACATTCTCGCCCGGCACTTGCTTGCCATTCATCACCTGCATCGGTGTCAGGCAGTGCGCCAGGGACGTATCGGCGCCCGGGATGGCGCTGTGGCCCATCGGCGACAGGCCATCGCCGAGCCACTGGGCGCCGGTGGCAATCACCACCTTATCGGCGCCATAGCCAAGCACATCATCGGCGCTCATCTCACCGACGCCGAGATGGACCTCGACATTGTTGAGTTTCGCCAATTGCGCTTCGCGGTAGGTGATCACCCGCGCCCATTCCTCAAGGCGCGGCATGCGCACGACATTTTTCCAATGGCCGCCGAGCGCATCCTCGGCCTCGCGCAAATGCACATCATAGCCGCGCTCGCCCAGCACGCGGGCGCACTCCATGCCCGCCGGGCCGCCGCCGACGACGAGCACCGAGCACGGATTTTCCGTTTTGTCGAACTTCTCGGGATGCCAGCCGCGGCGGTATTCCTCCATCGCGGTGGCGTTCTGGGTGCAATTCAGCACGCCAATTTGAACAAATTTGGAGACGCACATATTGCAGCCGATGCATTCGCGGATATCGTCGAGCCGGCCTTCGTCGATCTTGGTCGGCAGGAACGGGTCGGCGATCGAGGGCCGCGCGGCGCCGATAATATCGGCCACCCCGCCCTTGATCAGGGCAACCATATCGTCGGGGCTGGTGAAGCGGCCATTGACCACCACCGGCGTATCGCCGACGACGCCCTTCACCTGTTTGACGAACGGTGTCATCCAGCCCGATTTGCGGAAGCGCGAGGTGCCGGCATCCTCGCCCCATTCCTCATAATCGCCGATCTTGACCGACCACAGATCGCAGATGCCTTCCTTATTCAGCAATTCGACAAAGCGGATGCCTTCATCGGTTGCCTGAATACCTTCGGCGCCCATTAATGTATCGACCTCAAAGCGCGTGGTGATGGCGGAGGTGTCGCCGCATGCCTTTTTCAGGGCATGCATCAGCTCGATGTAAAAACGCGCGCGGTTCTCGAAGCTGCCGCCATATTTGTCGGTGCGTTTGTTGTAGCGCCGCTCGAGGAACTGAACGGGCAGCGTGGTGTCGCCGCCGGAGACTTCGAGAACGTCGAAGCCCGCCGCCTCGGCCCGCTTGGCCGCCTCGACATACATGTTGATCACCGCCTTGATATCGTCCTCGTCCATCTCATAGCCATAGACGGTGCGCGACGCCCAAACGTTGGAGGCCAATTGCGTCGCCCCCCTCGGCACTTCGCGCGATTCCATGTTGATGGCATGGATGCCGCTATACCAAAGCTGCACGCCGGCGAGCGAATCATGCTGGTGCGCGAGATCGCACATATAGCCGAGATTGACCACGTCGCCCTCGTCCCACAGGCGGGCCGAGGTCCAGGGATATTCGTCCGATTCCGGATGGACCGAACAATATTCCGTACACACCGTGCCCCAGCCGCCCTCGGCCTTCATGGCGCGGAAATGCGCTTGCGTCCCGGGCCGCTCCGAGCCCGCGCCCATGCAGTGGGTGGTTTGCCAAAAGCGGTTGCGCATCCGTTTCGGGCCAATCGTGATCGGCTCGAACAGGATGTCATGATTTGGATCGCGGCTCATGACGTGTGTCCCCTTATTATTGTTGCCGTTGTCGTGGGCCGGACCGTTCGGCTGTTCTCCCTACCCGGTGGGTTTCCAGCGGCCGTCGCGCACCAGCTCGTCGGTAAGCTTGTCGAGACCACGCGAGAAGCGAGTGATGATTTCGTCGATCTCATCATTGGTGACACACAGGGGCGGCGAGAAGGACGAGGAGTTGTGGCCGAAGAAGCCGCGCGAGATCAGTTTTTCCTCGAGGCAGAGGTCGAACAGGCGGTGCGAACAGTCCCATTCGATGTCGAGTTCCTGCTTGGTCTGTTTATTCGCCACCAACTCGGTCGCGAGCAACAATCCATCGCCGCGAATTTCACCCATCAGCGGGTGATCGGCGAGTCGATCGATCAATTGCTCCTTGAAATAAGCGCCAACCCGGGCCGCGTTTTCGATTAACCCCTCGCCCTCCATCAGGTCGAGATTGGCGTTCGCCGCGGCGCAGGCGATCGGATGGCCGCTCGCCGTATGGCCGTGCGTGAACAGCATATTCTCGGGATCGTCGGCAAAAACCTGCCACATCTTATCGGAAATCACCGACGCCGAGAGCGGCACGTAGGCACTGGTGATGCCTTTCGACAAGGTCATCATGTCGGGCTTGAGATCGTATTTTTCGCAGGCGAACCAGGTGCCGAGGCGGCCGAAGCCGGTAATCACCTCGTCAGCGATAAACAGCACATCGTGCTTCTTCAGCACCTTCTGGATTTCCTCGAAATAACCCTCGGCCGGCGCCACGCAGGCCGCCGCGCCCATCACCGGTTCCGAGATGAAGGCGCAGACGGTATCCGGCCCTTCCGCCTCGATCAGCGCGTCGAGATTGGCGGCCATGCGTTTGGAAAAGTCGCGTTCCGATTCACCGGGGCGGCCCTCCCAGTAATAATGGCCTTTGTCGGTGTGCAGGAAGCCGGGCAGGGGAAGGCCAAACGGCTGATGCATGAGCGGCAGCCCCGACATGCTCGCCGCGACTGTGGTGACGCCGTGGTAGCCCATGTCACGCGCGATGATTTTCCGTTTGTTGGGTTTGCCCCGGATATGCTGATACATCCACGCCAGTTTGACGTTGGCGTCATTGGCTTCCGAGCCGGAGCTGGCGAACAACACCTTGCTCATATGCCGGGGCAGGATATTGAGTAGCCGGTCGCCGAGCTTGATCTGCTGCTCATGCGCGTTGCCGGCGAAGGTGTGGAAATAGGCGAATTTGTGCGCCTGTTCGCTGATCGCATCGGCAATCTCGCTGCGTCCGTAGCCCGCATTGACGCAAAACAGCGCCGCCATCGAGTCTATATAGGTATCGCCCTTGCTGTCGGTCAGGTAGATGCCGTCGGCGGAGGTCATGATGTGCGGGCCGGTTTCGGCGTGATCCGGCAGAGAGGTGAAGGCGTGGATCGTGGCGTCGACGTCCATTTGTTCAAGATTGATATTGCTGGCTGCGTCCATTGTCATTGTTCGCGCTCCTTTCAATCGAGGTTATTTTTTGCGGGTGTCTCCCTTTGGATGAGGGCAAAGCTAGCACAAATGGTGCAGCAGGTCGCGCTCCCTTCAGGGGGCGTAGCTGATACGATAGATGGCGCCGGCATGGTCGTCGGAAACGAGCAGCGCGCCGTCCGGCATTATCATCAGATCGACCGGCCGGCCCCAAACCTGCTCGCCGTCGAGCCAGCCCTCGGCGAAGGGCTCATAGCTGACCGGCTTGCCATTCTCTAGCCTGACCAGGCTAATGCGGTATCCGCTCTTCTTCGAGCGATTCCACGAGCCGTGTTCGGCGATGAAAATCTGGCCCCGGTACTGGGGCGGAAACATGGCGCCGGTATAGAAGCGCAAGCCGAGTGCGGCGACGTGCGGGCCGAGCCTGACGGCCGGCGGCGAAAAGCGCGAACAATCGGCAACTTCACCGAATTCGGGATCCGGTATATCGCCGCCATGGCAATATGGATAGCCGAAATGCATGCCGGCACGCGGCGCGTGATTGAGCTCGTCCGGCGGCAAATCATCGCCCAACATGTCGCGGCCATTGTCGCTGAACCAGAGTTCAGCCGTTTCCGGGTGCCAGTCGAAGCCGACGGAATTGCGCACGCCTTCGGCATAGGTTTCAACCTCCGAGCCATCCGGGTTCATGCGCAGGATGGTTGAGAACGGTTTGGGCGCAGCGCAAATATTGCACGGCGCGCCGATCGGAACGTAGAGCTTGCCGTCCGGGCCGAAGCGGATGAACTTCCAGCCATGGTGGCGGCGCTTGGGCAAATCATTCGTGATGATGGCCGGCTGCGGCGGGTTGTGCAGGCGCGCCTCGATATTGTCAAAGCGCAACACCCGGCCGATCTCGGCGACGTAAAGCGCGCCGGCACGCATCGCGACGCCGTTCGGCCGGTTGAGCCCGCGCGCGATGGTGACGATTTCATCGGCGCGGTGGTCGCCGTCATGATCCAACACCGCGCGCACGCTGTCGCCGCTCCGCGTGCCGACAAAGATGGTGCCGCCCGGCGCTTGCGCCAGAGAACGCGCGCCGGGCACATCGTCGGCAAAGACTTCGATCTTGAAGCCCGCCGGCAGGCGAATATTTTCGACCGGCAGGTTCTCCGCCGACGCCATCGAAACGGATAGAAGCAGGGCCAGCGCCCCAATTGTCAGCGCGCCAATCGGCAAATTCGCCTCCATCGATTATGGATTTTTCAATGGTAGGCGCGCCAAACGCAAAAAGTCGACCCCCAGGGTCGACTTTACGCATTGTTATTTAGGCTGAAACGGCCGGTAGTCGCCTAACTGACGAAATCGAGCCCGAGCCGGCGCCACACCTCGGCGAGAGATTGCACCAGCCGGTCCATCATCGCGTCGTCATGCAACGGGCTCGGCGTGATACGCAGGCGCTCGGTGCCTTTCGGCACGGTCGGGTAGTTGATCGGCTGGATGTAGATGCCGTATTCGGCGAGCAGCAGATCGCTCGCCTCCTTGCAGCGCACCGGATCGCCGACCAGGACGGGGACGATATGGCTTTCGCTATCCATCACCGGCAGGCCGGCTTTCTTAAGTTCGGTTTTGCAGCGTGCGGCGCGGTCCTGGTGACGCGTGCGTTCGGCGCTGCTTTCTTTCAGGTGGCGCACACTGGCGAGCGCGCCGGCGGCGATTGCCGGCGGCAGCGCGGTGGTGAAGATGAAACC
>JABIXB010000009.1 GCA_018666805.1 Rhodospirillaceae bacterium
GGCACCCTTTGCCGGCATCTTGCATTGGCTCGAATCGTGGGTCGCGCATGACATGGCCTTCCGCCTGCTGACCGAAATGCGCATTGCTCTTTTTGCCAAGTTGGACGCACTCGCGCCAGCTTATTTATTACGCCGGCGGAGCGGCGATCTTGTCGCCATGGCGACGCAAGATATCGAGAATGTCGAATATTTCTTCGCCCACACGGTGGCGCCGGCCTTTGTCGCATTGTTGGTGCCGGCGGCCGTGTTGGCCGCCGTACTGTTCTACGGTTGGCCGATGGCCGTGGCGCTGGCGCCGTTCCTCGCGTTGATCGCGCTCTCGCCCTTCCTCATGCGCAAGCGGGTCGATGCGCTGGCGTCGCGCGCGCGCGAGGCGCAGGGCGAGCTCAATGCTCATTCGGTCGATACCCTGCAGGGCCTGGCCGAAATTCTCGCTTTTCGCCAGGAAGCGCGGCGCGGCAGGCAGTTCATTGATCTGGTGCGCCGTCACCACGCGCTGCGCCTGCCGTTTTTCCGCGACCTGACCATTCAGACGGCGCTGGTCGAAACGGCGACCGGCCTCGGTGGCCTCGCCGTGGTGATCACCGGCGCAGCGCTGGTTTCCGCCGGTGATCTTGAGCGCACCATGTTGCCGCTCTTGGCCCTCCTCGCCATGGCCGCCTTCCTGCCGATCTCGGAGATCGCCAATATCGGCCGCCAGCTCGCCGATACACTCGGCGGCACGCGCCGCCTCCATGCTGTGCACAGCGAGCCGGTCGCGGTCCGGGACGGACCCGGCGTAACAAGTCGAGACGGGCCAGGCGTGGCGGAACAATCACCTGCCGGCGGCGGCGCGGCGCTCAAGCTGGAGAATGTCCGCTTCTCCTATCCCGGCATCAAGGTGGCGGCGCTTGAGGACATCAATGTCTCGGTGGCGGCGGGCCAGACGCTCGCCCTGGTTGGCCCGTCGGGCGCCGGCAAAACGACGCTCGCCCATCTGCTGATGCGCTTTTGGGATCCCGACGCCGGCGTTGTGCGCTTTGATGGCCATGACCTCAAGCACTGGCGGCTTGATGATCTGCGCCAGCATATTGCCCTGGTGGCGCAGGATACTTATCTTTTTAACGATACCATCCGGGCCAATATCCTGATCGCCCGGCCCGAGGCGAGCGATGCGGATGTGGCGGCGGCGGTGCGCCGTGCGGCGCTCGATGATTTCACCGCCGCCCTGCCGGACGGCCTTGAGACGCGCGTCGGCGAACGCGGCGCGCGGCTTTCCGGCGGCCAGCGCCAGCGCATCGCCATCGCGCGTGCCTTCCTCAAGGACGCGCCGGTGCTGATTCTTGACGAGGCGACATCGCATCTCGATGCGCTCAATGAGCAGGCGGTGCGGCGCGCGCTTGATGAGCTGATGGCGGCGCGCACCACCATCGTTATCGCCCACCGTCTCTCCACCGTGCGCGACGCCGATCACATCGTCGTCATGGATGACGGCCGCGTGGCGGAAAGCGGTGATCATGCGGCGCTGGTTGCCAAGGGCGGTCTCTACGCCGGCTTGGTTGCGCGTCAACTCGCCGGCGGAATGCAAGCGGTGGATTAACAGCTGCCAACAGATGCGGGCTGGATTTCGTATCTCACCGGTATATTCTAAATATTGTTAGCAGACGGCAATACGGACGCTTCTACCGGAAGGGGATGCCATGACCGAAATTCGCTGCAAGTGCTATTTTCGAGTGTCTTTCGGCGGCGGCGTACCGCCATTTACCGTCATGATCGACACGATGGACGAGATCGACGCGGCGCGGAGTGCCATAGAAGGCGGGGCAAACAACGTCAATGGCAAGGTGATCGTCCGGCGCGCCGGATATAACGGAAATTGGAAATTTCATTTCGATCCCGCCAGCGTGTTTTTTTCGACCCGGGCGGGCGGTACGATACCAACCAAGGTTGAAAACAATCCTCATTCCTACAGCGGCCAGAAAATACGTTTCGGCAACGCGACCGCCATTGCCGAGATCAGACCCGGCCTTGGCAAGACCCAGGCTTTCACGGCGCGCGGTTCCCAGCCGGCGCCGTGGAACGTGCGCCTGGTGCGGGCGCGCCAGGCGATGACGCAATTGCGCGCCCGCCATGGCGGTGAAAATTTCTCCTGGGGCACGGTCAAGGTCGGCCACATCGACACCGGCTATGTGCCGCACGCGGTGTTCGGTGCATGGACGGCTGGCACGGCAAACGCGGCAAACAGAAAATCCAATTCCACCATATTGTGGCAGCAGGGGCGGGATTTTCTCGACGGGGATGATGACAATCCGGAGGATACGATGGATTACCGGGCCATGCTGCCGCCGCACTTTCCGGCGCATGGGTTACGCACCGGCAGCGTGCTGGCCGGGCGCAAGCTGGGTGTGGCGCCGGGATTGCCGTTGGTGCCGTATCGTGCGCTGCGAACCACCGTTCTCGTTTGGGATGGCGCCAAGACACGCGTGGCGCAGGCGATCAATGCGGCAAACACCCAGAATTGCCCGGTAATTAATATGAGTCTGGGCGGGCTGACCGCTTCGCGTGCTATGGGCGAAGCCGTCGACAAGGCTTATGACAAGGGCATTATCATCTGCGCTGCGGCCGGCCAGGCGACCGATCAGGTAACCTATCCGGGGCGCTATTTCCGAACCATCGGCGTCGGCGGCGTGCAGCCGAAGGGCATGAAAAGGCCGAGCGAAGGCGCGGCGCTTAGCAATATCGAACTTGAAATGTATGACGAGGTGCAACTCGGCGGCACGCAGTTTATCGCCGGCGACGATCAATATGTCGACATCTGGGCGCCCTCGGCCTGCATCGACCGGGCGGTGGCAAAAGAGAATGGCGCGCTTGACCGTATCTCCACCGATGGCGGCGGCGACGGCACCTCCTACGGCACGGTGCATGTGGCGGCGGCGGCGGCGATGTGGCTGCGCTGGCATGGCGCCGATCTGGATACGGCCTATGATAACGGCTGGAAGCGTGTCGAGGCGTTCCGCAAGATCGTGCATCGAATCGGCTGCCGGGTGCTGGAACTTCCCGCCGATCCAAGCCGGGCGCCGCGCACGTTGCGCAATCCTTACATACTCGACATCAAGGCCGTCCTCGACGAGCCGTTGCCGCAAATCATCGACGATGATCGTAAAAGTCTGGCCACCGATCAGCGCTTCTAGAGGCTTTCATCGCGCTGCGGGCGGAATGTCGCCGACGCGGGCGACCAGGGTGCGCTGATCGTCCGGCTTGACCGGGTGATGCTTCTTTTCTGTGCTTGCAGGCTGGGCGCTGAGGCTGACGCCGGCCCGCCATTCTTCGGCTGGGCGCACCGGGCGCGGTACGAAGCCGCCGCCGCAATTGGGGCAGACATTCTCCAGCACCGTCTCGACGCAACTGCGGCAAAAGGTGCATTCATAGGAGCAAATTCTTGCCTCCGATGAGGCTGGCGGCAGGCCAGTGGCGCAATTCTCGCAGATCGGCCGGAGTTCAAGCATGCTCATCCGCCCTCTTCGGGCCGGCCCAGGACCCAGGACCACGGGCGGATTTGCACGTCGCTGAAGAGATCGGCCTGGCGGTACGGGTCGCCCGCCGCGAAGGCTTCCGCCGCGCCGAGAGCGGGCGCCTCGACGATCAACATCGTGCCGTTCATGGTCTCGCCGTCTGCCGCCAGGGTCGGGCCGCCGTGAATGACGCTGACATCCGGATGGGCTGCGGCGTCGCGCAGATAGGCGCGGTGCGCGTCGCGCGCCTCGAGCCGGACGTTGAGATGATCGGCGCGGTCGGTGGCGAAAATAACAAATTGCATGGGCTTCTCCGCAGCGTGGTTGGCGCGGCTTGTCCGCCGCCTGTTGGTGCGCTAAGAGTGCTTTATGGGAGATGCACAAGCAAGGGAAGCAGCAGCGCTAATCTGGCAAAATTGGCAGGGCCGGAGCCGCATTGACGGCCTGCCGGAAGCCTGCCGCCCGCAATCATTGTCCGAGGGCTATCAGGCCCAGGCCGCGCTCGCCGAACTGAGTGGTTGGCAGCCGGTGGGGTGGAAAATCGCCGCCACCAGCATTGCCGGGCAAAAGCATATCGGCGTCGATGGGCCGCTCGCCGGGCGCTTGCTCGATGGCAAGCTGCACGATGATGGCGCCGAATTGCCGGCGGCGCATTTGCACATGGCGGTGGTCGAGGCGGAATTCGTCTTTCGCCTGGCAAGCGATTTACCGGCACGCGGGCGCGACTACACGCCAGAGGATGTCGTCGCGGCAACGGCGGCGCTCCATCTCGGGCTGGAAATACCGGATTCGCGCTTCGAGGATTTCACCATCGTCGGCGCGCCGCAGCTGATCGCCGATAATGCCTGTACCGAATTTTTTGTCCTCGGGCCGGCGGTGCCGGAGAGCTGGCGCGAGATCGACCTTGCCGCGCACAGCGCTGCTCTCACCATCAATGGCACGGTGGTGGCGGAAGGCATCGGCGCCAATGTGCTCGGCGATCCGCGCATCGCGCTCGCCTGGCTCGCCAATGACCGCATACTGCACGGTGCGCCGCTCTTGGCTGGTGAGATTATCACCACCGGTACCTGCATCGTGCCGGCGGCGATTGCGCCCGGCGATGACGTGCTGGCGGATTTCGGCGCGCTCGGCCGCGTTTCCTTGAAATTTTCGGAGTAGAGCGTGATGGCAACGGATGTGAACAGGCAGATCGTTTTGGCGGCGCGGCCCGACGGCAACCCCAAGGAAACGGATTTCACCCTGCGCGAGGCAGCCCTGCCGGAGCCGCGCGCCGGTCAAATTCTGGTGCGCACCATTTGGCTTTCGCTCGATCCCTATATGCGCCTCAGGATTGGCAACAACGAACAATATTATCCCGCCGTGCCGCTCGGCGATGTGGTGGTCGGCGGCGCGATCGGCCAAGTGATGGAAAGCCGCCATGGCGGCTTTGCCGAGGGTGATTATGTCGAGGCCTATAGCGGCTGGCAGGATTACGCCGTGCTTGGCGGCGGTGAGGCGCGAAAAGTCGACCCCACGCTCGGGCCGCTGTCGACGGCGCTTGGCGTGCTCGGCATGCCGGGCCTGACCGCCTATCTCGGCCTGATCGATGTCGGCAGGCCGGAGCCCGGCGATACGGTGGTGGTCTCGGCTGCGTCGGGCGCGGTCGGCGCGATCGTTGGCCAGGTGGCGAAAATCGCCGGTTGCCGCGCGGTCGGTATTGCCGGCTCGGAAACGAAGAACGCTTACCTCACAGACGAGCTCGGCTTCAATGCGGCGATCAATTACAAAACCGGTGATATCGGTGCGGCGCTGGACCGCGCCTGCCCGGACGGTATCAATGTTTATTTCGAGAATGTCGGTGGTGCTGTCAGCGAAGCGGTCTATCCGCGCTTGGCGGCGCGCGCGCGCGTTGTCGTTTGCGGCGGTGTTTCGCAATACAATCTGAAATCACCGCAAACCACGCTGAGCAATTTGCAGAATATCCTCTTCACCGAGGCGCAAGTCGGCGGCTTCAATATCTTTTCCTACGCAGCGCGCTATGACGATGGCCGCAAACGCCTCGCCGGTTGGCTGGCCGAGGGGCGGCTCAAATACAAAGAAGATGTGGTCGAGGGGCTGGAGAACGCGCCAGGCGCTTTCCTGCGTTTTTTCGACGGCGAAACTTTCGGCAAACTGTTGGTAAGGGTAGCACAATGAACGAGACGAAAATGGCGCGCTTTGTTGGCTCGATCCCGGAAACCTATGACCGTGAACTGGGGCCGTTCCTGTTTGAGTATTATGCCGAGGATTTGGCCGCCCGCCTGAAAGCGCCGGCCGGTGGGCGCGTGCTGGAAATTGCCTGCGGCACCGGCATCTCGACCGAATATGCGCGCAATGTGCTCGAAGCCGGTATTTCGATCACGGCCACCGACCTCAACCCGCCGATGCTCGAACATGCCGAGGCAAATCGCAGCCATCTCGCCGGGGTGACGTTCAGCCAGGCGGATGCTCAGGCGCTACCCTTCGGCGACGGCCAGTTCGACGCCCTGTTCTGCCAGTTCGGCGTCATGTTTCTGCCCGACAAACCGCTCGGGTTTTCCGAATTTTTCCGCGTCCTCAAGCCGGGCGGAACGCTCGCCCTTAATGTGTGGGATTCGCTCGAGCGCAATCCGGTTGTTGGCTTGGCGTTTGAGACGATTTGCAGCTTTTTCGAATCCGACCCACCGCTATTTTTGTCGATACCTTTTGGCTGGAACGATCATGCTGTGATCCGCGCTCATCTCGAAGATGCCGGCTTCGGTGATGTCGCCATTGAAGCCGTACCGCATGGCGGCAGCCACCCGTCCGCCGCGGGCCTCGCCAAGGGGATGGTGCAGGGCAATCCAACAATGCTTGAAATCGAGGAGCGCGGCACCGCCTCGGCGGATGAAGTGGTCGTCACCCTAGCCGAAAAAATACGCGCAACCTACGGCGATAATCCTGTTCGTTCGCCGCTACAGGCGATCGTCGCTACAGCCCGCAAGCCTGAATAATTATCAAGATTATTTGTCGCCATTGTTGCTACTTCAAAGCGCGACTGCGCGCCCGAGCATGCGCGAGGTAGCCAAGGGAGCGGATGCGACCGCCCGGCGCCTGAGGGATCTACCTAATTAGGTCGGCTCGACCGTCCAGGTGTGGCCGCTCTTGAGCAGGCTGTTGAGGTCCTGTGACGGGGATTTTTGCTTGGCTTCCTCGATTTGCCGTGCGACGCCGCTCTCGTAGCTTTCCGTCGGGTCGCAATAGAGCACGCCGATGGCGACCGGGAATTCCGGTGCTTCCATGCGCGCCAGCCAGCCGGCCAGGGTGCGGTTGGTCTGGTCGTGCATCTGCACGTCATCGATGGTGACGCCGTTTTCGCCGACGGTGACCACTTCGAGGGCGAGAATATCGTGATTGACGCGAATGCCCTTATTGCGCTCGGCGCCGAAAATCAGTGGCTGGCCGTGTTCGACATGGAGCTGGGTGTCGGGCGCGGTTTTCTTGACCGCGAAATTGTCGAACGCGCCGTCATTATAGACGATGCAGTTCTGGAAAATTTCGACGAAGGAGGCGCCCTTGTGGGCGTGCGCGCGCTTCAGCACTTGCGGCATATGCTTTTGATCGGTATCGACCGAGCGGGCGACGAAGCGCGCACCGGCGCCGAGCGCGAATGAAGTGGCCGAAACCGGGTGATCGATCGAGCCCATCGGCGTTGATGGCGAGAGTGTGCCCTCGCGCGAGGTCGGCGAATATTGCCCCTTGGTCAGGCCGTAAATCTCATTGTTGAAGAGCAGAATATTGAGATCGATATTGCGCCTGAGCGCATGCAGGGTGTGATTGCCGCCGATCGACAGCATGTCTCCGTCGCCGCCGACAACCCAGACGTCGAGTTCCGGATTGGCGAGTTTCACGCCGGTGGCGAAAGCCGGTGCGCGGCCGTGAATGGTGTGGAAGCCATAGGTCGCCATGTAATAGGGAAAGCGCGCGGCGCAGCCGATGCCCGAGACGAACACCACATTCTCGGTCGGCGTGCCGATCTCGGCGAGCGCCTTCCTCACCGACTTAACAATGGCGTAGTCGCCGCAACCCGGGCACCAGCGCACTTCTTGATCGGAGATGAAATCCTTCGGCGTGAGGTCCGCCGCCGCGATAATATCGTTCATCCTATTTCTCCAGAGCGGCGCGAATGCCGTCTTCAACTTCAATAATGCGGAACGGCTTGCCGGTCACTTTGCAAAGGCTCTCGATCGGCAGCAAATAGCGGTCGCGCAGGATGGTCGAGAGCTGGCCCATATTCATTTCCGGCACCAGCACCTTGTCGAAGCGGGCCAGCAGATCGCCGAGGTTTTTCGCCAGTGGATTGATGTAGCGCAGATGGATGTGGCTGACCGCCTTGCCTTCGTCGCGGAGATGGCCAACGGCGCGGCTGATCGGCCCATAGGTCGAGCCCCAGCCGACCACCACGATCTGCCCGCTGTCGCCGCCGGATTCAATTTCCTGCAACGGGATATCGTCGACGATACCGGCGATTTTGTTGAAGCGGGTATTGGTCATCAGTTGGTGGTTTTCAGGATCGTTGGAAACATTGCCGCTGTCCGAATCGCGCTCCAGCCCGCCAATGCGATGCTCAAGACCCGGCGTGCCGGGCTTGACCCAGGGCCGGGCCAGGGTTGCGCTGTTGCGCATATAGGGTTGGAAGCCCTCGGCCTCGGTGCGGAATTCGACCTTGAACGGTTCGAACTGATCGGCGTCCGGCACCAGCCAGGGCTCGGCGGCGTTGGCGATATAGGTGTCGCTCAGCAACATCACCGGCGTCATATATTTGGTCGCAAGGCGCACCGCCTCGATGGCGACATCAAATGAATCGGCCGAGGAATGGGCGGCGAGGACGATCAGCGGCGCATCGGCATTGCGGCCATAGGCGGCAAGATAAAGGTCGGACTGCTCGGTTTTTGTCGGCATGCCGGTCGACGGTCCGGCGCGCTGGGTATTGACCACAATCAGTGGCAATTCGGAGGCGATGGCGAGGCCGATCGCTTCGGTCTTGAGCGCAATGCCGGGGCCTGAGCTTGAGGTCACGCCGAGCGCGCCACCGTAAGATGCGCCAATGGCGGCGCAAACGGCGGCAATTTCATCCTCGGCCTGGAAGGTCGTCACGTCATAGGCCTTGAGGCGGGAAAGTACATGCAGGATGCCCGAGGCCGGGGTGATCGGATAGGAGCATAAGGCGATTTTGAGACCGGCCAGTTGGGCACCAGCGACAAGGCCCCATGAGGTTGCCTCGGTGCCGGTCACGGTACGGTAGACGCCGGGAGCAAAATCCGCCGGCTTGATGGTGAAGCCGCGCACATCGTCCGGCATTTCCGCCGTCTCGCCGAAGGCGTGGCCGGCCTTGAGGGCGGCGACATTGGCTTTCGCCACTTCCGGCAGTTTTTTGGCGAATTTGCCTTCGAGGTAGGCGATGGTGGGCCCGAGGTCGCGGTCATACATCCAGCTGATCAGGCCGAGCGTCCACATATTCTTGCAACGCAGGCCATCGCGTTTGTTGACTTCCGTATCGCTCACCGCTTCCAATGTCAGACGCGAAATATCGATTGGGAAAACGCGGTATTTTTCCAAGCTGCCGTCTTCGAGCGGGTTTTTGTCGTAGCCGGCCTTCTGGACATTTTTTTCGCTGAACGAGCCTGAATCGACGATTACCAGGCCACCCGGCTTGATTTCCTCGATATTGACGATTAGCGCCGCCGGGTTGAGCGCGACGAGCGCATCGGGCGCATCGCCCGCCGTCATGATGACGCCCGAGCCGAAATTTATCTGAAATGCCGAGACGCCGTAGGGTGTGCCGATCGGGGCGCGGATTTCAGCCGGAAAATCCGGAAAGGTTTCGAGGTCCTGGCCGGCGATGGCCGTCGTTTCGGCGAAGCGGCCACCGGTTAATTGAATGCCGTCGCCCGAATCGCCGGCGAAGCGCACCACGACTGAATCGACTTCTTCGCGGCTGTTTTCCGCCATCTTCAAGGCCGTATTTCCATCCGAGCTCACGCAACTCTCCATAGATAGAATAAAATATTTGCCGGGGTGTTTTCGCCACCCCTCCACTCAGTCAGTACATATGCCTAATCGTGGGATTCGTCCACAGTCTAAAGCGTCAATTCCGAGTGATTTTAGAGTGAACCAGACTGATTAATAAATAACACAGCTTGTCTTAGCCGAGCACCGCCAGCATCTCGGCAACCGTGACGAATTTCTTGCGCGGCGCGCCTTCGCGCGCATTGGCGATTTCGGCCGCTTCGATTTGCTGCCATCCGGTAAAATCGACCGCGCGCACGCTGCGTTCGCTCAACATCGCCTCAAGGCCGGAACGCCCGCTTTTGCCGCCGCCCGGGCCAAGGTCGGCGAGAATTTGCTCGGCCGCCAGTTTACCGTCCGGTTTGTTGCTGCCGATCACACCGCTCGGGCCACGCTTGATCCACCCCACCGCATAAAGGCCGTCCGCCACCCGGCCGTCGTCATTGGTAACGATGCCGCCGCGTTCGTCGAACGGCGTATCAGCGACCGGCTTTGAGGTATAGCCGATGGCGGCGACGACCAGGCCGCATGAGATTTCGAAATATTCGCCGAGGCCGACGGCGCGCCCGTCCCGCACTTCCGTGCGCTCGAAACGCACCGCCTCGACATTATCGCCGCCGAGGATCTCGACCGGCTGGGCGTAATAGACGAAATGCACCCGTTTTGGCTTTTCGTCCGCCGTGCGGCCGACAAACTCGCGCACCGTGGCGAGGTTTTTTTCCCTCAAGCGGCGGTCGCGGTCGGACATCTCGCCGTCAACTGAATCGGGCAGTTGCGCCGCCTCGATCTGCGGCACGCAGTTTTCGAGATGGCCCATCTCGCGCAGCTCGACATTGGTGTATTTGGCTTCGTTGGGGCCGCGCCGGCCAACCATATAAACATCGCTCAAAGGCGACGCCTGAATGGGGTCGGCGGCATAATCGGGTAAATCGGTTGCCGCCATCTCCCCCGGCGTTTTGACCAGCACCCGGGCGACATCGATCGCCACATTGCCGTTGCCGAGCACGACCACGCCTTTCACGTCGAGGTCAGGATTGAGATCGCGGAAATCGGGATGGCCGTTATACCAATTGACGAAGGTGGCGGAGCCGAACACGCCCTTTTTATCTTCGCCCGGAATGCCGACCGCGCGGTCGCTGCCGGCACCGACGGCGAGCACCACCGCGTCATACATGTCGCGCAATTCAGGCAGGCCGATATCCTTGCCGATCTCGACATTGCCGTAAAAATTGACGTCTTCATGCGCCGCTGTTTTGGCGAAGGCGCGCATGACATTTTTCGTCTTTTCGTGATCCGGCGCCACGCCGAAGCGGATCAGGCCATAAGGGCAGGGCAGGCGCTCAATGATATCGACGCGGCAGTCGCTGTCCGATTTCACCAGGGCGTCGGCGGTATAAAAGGCGGCCGGGCCTGAACCTATGATCGCAACACTCAAACTCATATGGGAATTTGCTTCTTGAGGATTCGCAAGCCAAGGATATTAGGGGCGGCAAAATATGACAGTGAATAGGCGTTTGTTAAAACTATTTTTGCCCCATTTGCTCGGTCTTTCGGTTTTTTAGCGGTGAGATGGCGCGCTTGGCGCTAAAGCGCCGCCGATTGCCCCCAGGATGCGCTGAACACGGTCTCTGAAAGCGGGCGGCGGGCGCGTGGTGCCAGCTCCTTTTGCTTCAAATCATCGGCCAGGTTGTCGGCTTCGCCCAGGTAGCCGATGGCGGCGCCGCAAACCGGCTCAAAGCCCGCCGGCAGGCTATAGGTTTGGCGGATTTCATCTATCAATATACCTGCCATCTGGTGGACATAGAGGCCAAGTGCGGTGGCCTGGACGGTGAGGCCGGCAATCGCCTGGCCGCTATCATGGAAGGCATGGCGGTTTACGGAGCGATTCTCAAAGTGGGTCTCAGCCACGGCAAAAAGCAGTATTGGCGCCGCCGTGGCCCAGCCGCGGTTATACTCATTGATGCAGGCAAGGGCGGATTCGAATTCCGCTTCGCTCTGCTCACGCACGGCAATAATGAAGCGCCAGGGCTGGGTATTGTAGGCGGATGGCGCCCAGCGCGCGGCCTCCAACAGGGAGCGCACGGATTCCGGCGGCACGGGGCGGCTGGAGAAGGCGCGCGGGCTCCAGCGCTCGCGCAGTTGATGCAAAATCGGGAAATCATTATTGGCAGGTTTATGCATGTTGGCTGAGCTTCCTTATTGCGGCACGGAGTTACTTGCGACATGGCGTTATTTGCTGAGTTATCTGCACCACCTTATCGCACCAACCTTGCGCCGGGGCCATGATTTGGTCAGGTTGGGCGCATCATCCAATTTTAAGGCAGATAAATATGTTGCTCGAAGCCAAGCGCTCCATTCTGGTTATCATCGATTTGCAGCAAAAGCTCAATCCGGCCATCGACAAGGGCGCCGAAGTGGTAGCGCGGGCGGAAATCCTGATCGAAGGGGCGCGCCAAATGGGTGTGCCGGTGATCGTTTCGGAGCAATATCCCAAGGGTTTGGGGCCGACAATCGAGTCCGTGGCGGAGAAATTGCCCAATGAATCAAAAACAATTAGCAAGCTAACATTTAGTGCCATGCGCAGCGCTAATTTTGCCAGAAAATTGGCTACATTGCGCGCCGAAGGGCGCGACCAGATGGTGGTTTGCGGCACCGAGGCGCATATTTGCGTGATGCAGACGGTAGCCGATTTGCTGGCCGAAGATGCGCCCGTGTTTCTGGTCAATGACGCGGTCGGATCGCGCGCCGAGCATAATCGTCAGGCCGGCATCGCGCGCATGGCCCAGCTCGGCGCCCAATGTGTCACCAGCGAGATGGTATTGTTCGAATGGCTTGAAGTTGCGGGCAGCGATGAATTCAAGGTAATTAGTAAGCTAATTATTTAATAATAACACTAAAACAATAATTTACGCGGCGTTTCTCAAGTGATTTTTCTGTGGCGGAGATAGACGAACCAATAGACCGCGCCAACCAATACGCCGCCGCCGATGATATTGCCGATTATCACCGGCACCAGGTTGAGAATCATGCCTGAGACGGTGAGCGCGTCATAATTTGCCGGCTGGGCGGCGATATCGGCCCAGAAGCCGTCGCCGGCGCCGGCCTTGATCATCAGGCCAAGCGGCAGGAAATACATATTGGCGATCGAATGCTCGAAGCCGCCGGCGACAAACGCCGCGACCGGCGGCACGACCGCTGCCACCTTGCCGGCCACCGTGCGCGCGGAAAAGCTGAGCCATACCGCCAAACAGACCAGAACATTACATAAAATGCCGAGCGCCAGCGCTTCGCCAAAGCCGAGCTCAGCCTTTGCTTCAGCCGCTGCCAGCGCCGCCGCGCCGACCTGGCCGCCGCCAAAGCCATATTGCCCGGCGGCAAAGATCAGCCCTGCCGTTGCCACCGCGCCGACGAGATTGCCGATCAGCACAATCAGCCAGTTGCGCAGGAGAGCCAGCGTCGTCACGCGCCGCGCTGCCCAGGCCATGACAATCAGGGCGTTGCCGGTAAAGAGCTCGGCGCCGCCGATCACCACCAGAATGAGACCAAGGGAAAAGGTAAGGCCGCTCAGCAGACGGGCGACGCCAAAGGGTAGAAAATCCGCCGCCCCGGCGACGGTGACGGTGGCGAACATGGCGCCAAAGGCGATGAAGGCGCCGGCCAGGACAGCAAGGGCGAAAAGCCGGATGGCGTCGAGCCCGGCCTTGGCCTCGCCGACGCGCTCCGCTTTCAGCGCCATTTCCTGCGGCATCAAATTATCGATGCCCTGGTGATTGTTCGGATCGGTGTTTCTATCGTGCGCTTCAGGGCTCAATGTTTTCGCTGCTCCCGATATCAATCTGCTGGCTTCGAGGTGCTTAGTATATCCCGGCCGGTGAATATTTGGCCGTGATTTCCGTCGCTTCGCGCCGAGAGGCCTGTGAGGGGCCGGTTGCATTCGACCCGTCGCGCCGCTACGGTTCTGTTTCTGCTGCATGAGCGATGTAACGCGCAAGCTGAATTGCGCCCGCTCGTGGCTGGGAAATAGTTTTACAAAAGACCAACGAACAGAGGAGATAGGTTCATGATCGGTCGAAGAGCGGTATTGGCCCTGGGCGCTGCGGTTGTGATGGCGGCATCATTCGCGGGTGCCCCAGCCAAGGCGGGACAGGATATCCTAATCGGCGGTGGCTCGGTCACCGGCGTCTATTATCAGGTCGCGCTGAATGTGTGCAATTTGCTCAACAAGCACAGCAGCGACAAATATAATTGTGTTGGCCGCCCGGCGCTGGGCTCGGTCTTCAACATCCGCGCGGTTAAGCGCACCCTGCTCGATTTCGGCGTCGCCCAGTCGGATCGCAATTTCGAGGCTTTCCGGGGCAAGGGCGATTGGCAAGGCAAGCCGATGGAGGATCTGAGGAGCGTTTTCAGCATGCATCCGGAAACGGTGCTGCTCGTGACCCGCGCCGATACCGGCATCAATAGTGTTGCGGATCTCAAGGGCCATGCCGTCAATATAGGCAATCCCGGTTCGGGCCAGCGCGGCAATGCCGAAGATGTGCTGCGCCTCTATGGCATCGACAAGGACAATGATATCAAGGCGCAGGGCCTGCAACAGCAGGAAGCCAGCCGCGCTCTGATCGACAAGAAGATCGACGCTTTCTTCTATACGGTCGGCAACCCGTCGGCGGCGATCGAAGAGCCGGCCAATTCGACCCAGATCAAGATCATTCCGATCAATGATGCGGCGATCTATGGCTTTGTCGACGAGCGGCCCTATTACGTTATGACGACGATTCCGGCCGGCACCTATAAGGGCGTCGATGTGGATGTCGAAACCTATGCCGTGACGGCAACCGTGGTAACCAGCGCCAGTGCTTCGGACGAGATGGTCTATGACGCCGTCAAAACGGTGTTCGACAATCTTGACGAGCTCAAGGCAACGCATGCGGCGTTCCGCGTGCTGACGCCGAAATCCATGCTCAAGGGCCTCACCGCGCCATTACATGACGGCGCGATGAAATATTACAAAGAGCAGGGCTGGAAATAAGCGGCCATTAATTACGCTAAGTTTTGCCACAGCGATTGGCAATTTAAGAGGGGGCGGCAGTTAGCCGTCCCCTCATTTTCTATCCACCAGGGACGAATCGAACATGGCTGAGCCCGGGCCTGAGACGGAGGATAGCGGCGAAACGCGTGCGCAGGAGATCGTTGCGCAGGTTGAAAGCGGGCCGCGCAATCCGGAGTTTTGGCTCTCGCGCCTCACCATCATGCTGCTTTGCATCGCTTGGTCGGGCTATCAGCTCTATATCGCCTATCAGCCGATCGACGCGACCATCGCGCGCGCCTGGCATCTCGCTTTCGCTATATTATTGGTCTTTCTCGCCTATCCCGCCTTCAACGAAGCGCGCCCGCCTTTCTGGGTGAAGCTCTGGCGCCGCCTGTTACCGCGCCGCCGGCGCAAGCGCTCGCTGCGAGGCTATATTCCGCTCTTTGATGTGGCGCTTGGCGTTATCGCGGCCGCCGCTGCGCTTTATATCTGGTGGGATTACGAAGGCATCATCATGCGCCAGGGCCTGCCGAGCCAGGCCGACGTCTGGATCGGCGTGGTGATGATAATCCTACTCCTTGAAGCGGCGCGCCGCGCGCTCGGTTTGGCTCTGCCGATCCTCGGCATCATCTTTCTCGCTTACAGTTTTCTCGGCCCTTACCTGCCGGAAATTCTGCGCCACCGCGGTATTCCGCTCGACTATGTCATCAACGATCAATATCTCTCGACCACCGGCATCTTCGGCGTGCCGCTCGCCGTTTCAACCGATTTCGTCTTCTTGTTTGTGCTCTTTGGCGCCCTCCTGGATCGCGCCGGGGCGGGTAAATATTTTATCGATGTTGCCTTCGCCGGGCTCGGCTGGATGCGCGGCGGGCCGGCCAAGGCGGCGGTGGTTGCCTCTGGCCTCACGGGTATGGTGTCGGGCTCGTCGATCGCCAATACGGTGACCACCGGCACCTTCACCATTCCGCTGATGAAGAAGGTCGGCCTGCCGGCGCACAAGGCCGCCGCCATCGAAGTGGCGGCCTCGACCAATGGCCAGCTGATGCCGCCGATCATGGGCGCGGCGGCTTTCATCATGGCCGAGATTATCGGCATCCCCTATCTCGACGTGGTGCGCGCGGCGCTGATTCCGGCGCTGATTTCCTATATCGCGCTCTTCTATGTCGTCCATCTCGAGGCGCGCAAGCTCGACATCAAGATCATCCCGCGCTCCGAACTGCCGCGCCTGTTGAAGACGTTCCTGGGTGGTCTGCATTATCTCGTGCCGATTATCGTGCTGGTGGTTTATCTCGTCGTGCTGCGCCGCTCGGCCATTACCTCGGCGCTCCTTGCCATTGAGGCGCTTGCCGTGATCATTGTCGTGCAGCGCCCGATTATTGCCTGGCTCGCCTGGCAGCGCGCCGGCCTGACGGCCCAGCATGGCGAGACGCTTGGCCTTGCGCTCAGAACCGCCTTTGCCGATGGCATCAAGGATATTTTCCTCGGTATGATCGGCGGCGCGCGCAACATGATCGCGGTTGGCGTGGCGACGGCGAGCGCCGGGATTATCGTCGGTGTGGTGATCAGCACCGGTCTGGTCGGGCGCTTCGTTACCCTGATCGACACCGTCTCGGGCGGCAATATCTATCTCATGCTGATCCTGACCGCGATCACCAGCATGATCCTCGGCATGGGCCTGCCGACGACGGCGAATTATATCGTCATGGCAACGCTGACGGCGCCGGTGATCGTCACTCTCGGCAGCGATGCCGGCCTGCTGATTCCGGTTATCGCGGCCCATCTGTTTGTGTTTTATTTCGGTATCCTCGCAGATGATACGCCGCCCGTGGGTTTGGCAGCATATGCCGCGGCGGCGATCGGGCGCACCGATCCGATCAAAACCGGCATTCAGGGCTTCACCTATGATCTCAGAACCGCGATCCTGCCCTTCATCTTCCTGTTCAATACCGAACTGCTGATGATCGACGGCGTCGCAGCAGACGGCACGGTTGTCTGGATCGATAATCCATTGCGCCTGATCTGGATTTTCGTCGTCTCGCTGCTGGCGATGTTTTCCTTCGCTGCCGCGATCCAGGGCTTTTTCGCCGAGCGTTGCAGTATCGTCGAGCGGCTTCTGCTGCTGGCGTTCTGCGTGCTGTTGTTCCGCCCCTCGGTCGCCGCCGAGCCGCTCGATATTCCGCGCGAACTGTTACAGGGATTGGCGATCGTCGCCTGCGCCCTTTTGTACACCGTGCAGCGCTTGCGCGCCGGCAGTTGGCACCTGCCCGGGCGCAACCGTCCGGCGTAAAAATGAGATATCTTTATTTGCACAAATTTGGAATGCGATATGTATAAGTCAGTTTTGTTACCGCTCGATTTGAACGAGAAATCATCGTGGGAAAAAGTCCTGCCGGCGGTGCGTGACATCTGCCACAGTTCGGGCGGCACCCTGCATGTGATGACGGTATTGCCGGATTACGGAATGACCATTGTCGGCCAATATTTCCCCGAGGGGGCAGAGGGCGACGCCTTGAGCGCGGCGCTGGCGGAGCTCAAGAAAATCACCACCGAGCATGTCGGCCCGGGGGTGGCGCTCGAGCACATCATTGCCCAGGGCACGGTGCATGAGCAGATCTTGGAAGTGGCGGAGCGCATCGATGCGGATCTGATCGCCATGGCGGCGCGCCGTCCCGGCTTCGCTGATTTCCTGCTCGGCGATACCGCCTATAAGGTGGTGCGGCGCTTCCAGCACTCGGTGATGATCGTCCGTGCCTGATTGTTTTCAGCTGCGCCCGTAGCGGTCCTCAATGCGGACGATATCGTCTTCGCCGAGATAATCGCCGCTTTGCACCTCGACCACATGGAGCGGCTCGCTGCCCGGATTTTCGAGCCGGTGGTGCACGCCGGTGGCGATGAAGGTCGATTGATTGGCATTGAGCTCGAGCGTCTCCGCATCGCGCGTGACCCGGGCGCGACCCGCCACCACCACCCAATGCTCGGCGCGTTTGTTATGATATTGCAGCGAAATACCGGCGCCGGGATTGACTGTGAGCAGCTTGACCTGAAAGCCTGGCCCGTGACGGAGACCCTCGAACGCGCCCCACGGCCGCACCACGCGGGTGTGTGACACGGCCTCGCCGCGGTCTTGTGCTGATAGAATAGCAACCACATCCTTGACCGCCTCGGCCTTATCCTTGGGCGCGATCAGGATGGCATCCTTGGTTGCCACCACGGCGATATCCTCAAGGCCAAGTGCGGCGATCAGCGGACCGTCGCTGCGGATATAGGATGATTTGCAGTCGAGCGCGATGACGTCGCCTTCGATTAAATTATCGCCGTCACCGCGCGCCGCCACTTGCCACAGTGCGCGCCACGAGCCGACATCGCTCCAGCCGACATTGATCGGCATCACCGCCGCCTGCTCGCAATCCTCCATCACCGCATAATCGATCGAATCGCCGGTCATGGCGGCGAACGGGGCCTCGTCGAGGCGGAGGAAATCCTGCTCGGCGCTCGCCCGGCCGAGCGCGGCGCGGCAGGCGCTTACCATGTCCGGCTGCAGCCGCTCCAATTCGCTGAGATAGTGCGCGGCGGAAAACAGAAACATGCCACTGTTCCAGAGATATCCGCCCGCCGCCAAATATTCCTGCGCCCGCGCCGCGTCGGGCTTTTCGACGAAGCGGGTGACCTTGTGGCAAGGCCCGCCGGCAATGGCATCGCCTTCAAGAATATAACCATAGCCGGTTTCCGGCGCGTCCGGCGTGATGCCGAAGGTGACGAGCGAGCCGTCGGCCGCAAGCGCCGCCGCTTGGTGAATGGCGGCGGCGAGGCCGCCGGGGTCGGTGATGACATGATCGGCCGGCGAGATCAGCATCAGCGCATCGCTGTCCTGCGCCGTCAGCATCAGTGCGGCGATTGCCGCCGCCGGCGCGGTATTGCGCCCGACCGGCTCGAGCACGATGCGCGCCGGTTCGATATCGATTTGGCGCATCTGCTCGGCCAGGATAAAGCGGTGCGCTTCATTGCAAAGAAAGAGCGGCGCCGCGAAACCCGGGCCGGAGAACCGCTTGGCCGTATCCTGCACCATGGTGTTGTCGCCGATCAGGCGCAGCAATTGCTTGGGATATTCGGCACGCGACAACGGCCAAAGCCGTGTGCCGGAACCGCCGCACAGAATCACCGGGTGAATGTTAGCCACTTTTGCTGCCATCACATGCCGCCCACTTCGGATTGGATGCTGTCCCAGACGCCGAGCGAAAAGCCGGGCGCGACATTCAGGCCAAAGGCCGATTTGAGCACGTAGAGGGCGCCGAAGACGAAACTCACCAGCAACAGCAGGACCAGCGTTAGGAACAGAAAGTTGCCGACCGTGGCAAACGGATGGGAATGGCGCTCGGCGCGGTTGCGGCTGCGTGGCCGTTTGTCGATGCCGGTGAGAAAGACGAAATAATAGGTCCGTGCCAAAACCGGTAAGGTAAAGCGCAGATCAATGGCGTGGCGGCCCCAGGTCTTAACGCCGTAGGCGCGGATGATGACGCGGAGCTGCTCATCGCTGAAGCTCTCGGCAATATTGGCCGGCATGGATTCGGCAAATTTGCGGACAAAGTGATGATCCGCCTTGGACGGCGTGGTGCCGGGCGGGG
This sequence comes from Rhodospirillaceae bacterium, assembly GCA_018666805.1. Lineage (GTDB taxonomy): Bacteria > Pseudomonadota > Alphaproteobacteria > UBA828 > UBA828 > PTKB01. The sequence goes on from JABIXB010000009.1 coordinate 19,188, forward strand.
CGGTAGTGGGTTTCGTATCCAAGCTCAAGCTTCCGCTTTTTCTATCGGCAGGCCGGGTAGATCATGCGTGCGCCGGATCACCAGGCCGGCCAGCCGTTCGCCGTTACGCAGCACCAAGTGTAGGGGCGAATCATAGAGGCGCATTTCAAGCCTCAGTTTAAGGCCGTCCGGCAGGCGCGGCAACGCCAACGAGCGCATGTTGGCGGCGATGGTTTGCACAAGAGTGTGACTCGGGGCGCCGAGGCTGCGCCCGGCGAACAGCCCCTCGGCGCCCGCAATGCCGAATTCGGCCAAGAGGTCGCGGTAAAAAATGGTGCGCCGGACGCTGCGCCCGCGCCGCGCCATCGCCTCGACCAAGGACCAGTCAGGCGGCTGCCGCGCGAGCAAAAAAGCCGCATCGAACAACGCCTTGAGGCCGCGCGGCTCGTAAAAATCCCGGAACGCATGGAGCGCTAGAATGAGGAAGCTGTGCTCGGCACTGGGCACGCTGAGCGTGCCGTTCTCGGTATCGACGCGCCGGGCGCTGGCGAACAGCTCTGGTGTCGGCACGCCACGGCTGGCCGGATAGTCGATTACCAGGCGGTGGAAATCGACGTAGAAATCGCCGCTTTCGCGCGGTGTCACCGGCGCGAAACTGGCTCTTGTCAGCGCGCCCCACGGGCGGTCCGATGCGGGGTCGACCACGCTGACATAATCCTCGGCTTTCAAATGGGCGCAAAGCGCGGGCAGGTCGGATTGCCGTACCAGGATATCGGCATCGGGCAGGAGGCGAAGATAGGGCGCGTCATAATATGCATAGGCGGTGGCGAGCCCCTTGATGGCGAGACAGGGAATCTGCTTGTCTTCGAGCGCCGCCACCAGCTCGAGCATGCCGCGTCGCGCGTGGCGCGACGCAACGGCGCTGATTTGCGCGCGGCGCAATAGTTCATCGCGCCCGCCGGAGCCGTACGTCGCCTTATCCTGGCCGAGCGCATCAAGGCAGGCCAAGGCGAGCGGTGCGCCGATCAGTTGTGTGGCAAGGGCGGCGCGTTCGGGTGTCGAAAATAATTCGCCAATAAATGTTTGCAGGAAAGCGCCGGGCAGGCCGGTCAGCGCATCGGAGCCAAGCGCATTGCGCGCGTCCCCATCAGACACGATTCGCCCTATCCCCGATGCAGCCACCAAGATTTCTCGTTGAGCGAAAAGAACGGCTTATAGTGGTGGATCTTCTTGCTCGGCAGAATCTGTTTGATCTGATTGTCGAGAATGTAGGGCTTGTTTTTGATATAGACCGCGAGGATGCCGTGCGCGACGCCGAGATTTTCGTCCTGCACGACGACGATGCGCATCTTATCGAGAGGAAAGCCAATCGCGCGCAGCGACATATATTTGGCGATGGCGTAATCCTCGCAATCGCCATTTTGCGATTTAAACTGGCTCGGCGTCGCCCAGTAATCATCGACGCCCCAATTGCGAATGTCGGTGATGTATTTCACGCCATTCAGATAATTGTTGATCGCCTTGACCTTCTTGACGGTTTTCTTGCCTTCGAGGGAATTGAGAAAGGCTTGCCATTCGGCCAAGTGGCAGGTGTTGAAGGTGGCGCTGGTGCAATCGCCTTCGCCAAGCGCGCCGGCCTTGAAATAGCGCTTCAACATGCCGGTCCATTTGGGGAACGGTTTGAGGTTTTTGTTGCGAATTTCCTTGGTGCCAAAGAGCTTGCCGGCCTTGCTGGCGGCCTCGACATCGCTCATCGCGCCCGAGACGGCAACCACCACCGTCGCCGCGATCAGCACCGCCAAAAAGCGGCCGGCCAAAAGTTTGATACCCGGAATGTTCACAAGCATCCTTAGAACGTCCGTTAAATAGGCGGACATTATAGCGCGATGCGTGCCTATATTACAGGTGGCGAAGTCAATTGTTGGAGAGCAATATTACTTTCCGTAAGCTATAGTTCTTAACCATAATGCGTGCAAAGCGCAGATATCAGCTTGCCGAGGGTAGGACATGTCAGAAATCGATCTGTTTGAAAGCAAAACCGAGAACCGCCGGCTGGCGGCGAATGTGCGCCTTTTGGCGGGCGTTGTGGTGCTCGGGATCGCCATTGCGGTTGGCGTGATATTCGTCTTCCGCTTTGCCGATGCGCAATATGAGCGCGATTTGCGCGACTGGCAGGTGCGTCTCGGCATCGTCGCGGAAAGCCGCCTGGAGGCGGTCAATGAATGGCTGGAAACACAATATGCCGGCCTGCAGGGCCTGGCTGACAACACCGCGCTTAAGCTCTAAATGACCGAACTTAGCCTCGCCGAAGGCGATATTGAGGATGTGACGGACGAGCCGGCGCAGCGCACTTACTTGCGCAATCTTCTCGTCGCCACCGCTGATCGCACCGGGTTTATCGGCCCAGTGCTCGGCCCCGAGGTGAACGCCAATGTCGAGCGCATCGGCCTCGCCGGCCTGGCTTTGGCCGATGCCAATGGGCAAATCCTCGTCGCCACGCCGGAAATGCCGCCGGGCGATGAAAAACTGCGCGCTTTGTTGCGCGAGACGCCGCAGGGCGAGCGCGGCATGCGCGATATTTATGCCGGCGCCGCTGGCCATCCCAGCATCGCCTTTATTGCGCCGATCTTCATGCTGCAAAGAGAGGGCGATCCGGCGGCGCAGATCGGCCATGTGATCGGCATCAAGCTGGTCGAGGAAGAGCTTTATGACCGCCTCATTCAGCCCGGCACGACCGAGGCAAGCGCCGAGGCGCTGCTCGTGCGCGAGACCCCCTCGACGGTCGAATATCTCTCGCCGCAGGCCGATGGCACGGCGCCGTTGAAGCGCAGCCTGGCGCTCGATACCACCGACCTCGCCTCGGCCTATGCGATCGAAAAGCCGGGCGGCTTCGGCCTCAAGCAGGATTACCGCGGCGACCGCGAAGTGCTGATTACCTCGCGCGCCGTTTCGCTGGCGCCGTGGACGCTGCTTTACAAGATCGACCGCGATGAGGCGATGGCGGAATCGGATTCCAGGCGCGACGCCATCATCATCACTTTCATCCTGGTGATTGCCGTCGTCGGCACGGCGCTGTTGGCCGTTTGGTACATGGCTTCCTCGGCGCGCGCCACTGATATGGTGGCCAATCTGAAAGATCTCGCGCTGCGTTTTGAGAGGCAGCAGAATTTCCTCCGTCTCGTTACCGACAGCCAGCCCAACGAGATCGCCATTATCGATGAAAGCTCGACCTACCGCTTTGGCAACAAGAAGGTGGCGGACCATGCCGGCATCCAGACCCATGAAGTGCGCGGCAAGACCCTGGCGGCGATGGTCGGCCCGGTGCGGGCTAAAGTCGTTGAGAAGCTTAACCGCGAAGCCATGGCGGAGGGGGAAACGATCACCGATGTCCACCGCGAGGTGGACCCCGAGGACATAGACACTTTCCATGTCATCCAGTCGGAGCATATCCCGTTAAGCGAAACGCTCGGCATGCCGCCTGGCGTTCTTCTGGTCTCGGAGGATATCACCGAGGCAATAAGGGAACGCGAGAAGCGCGAGCGGACCATGCGCGAGCTGGTCAACACGCTGGTGACGGTGGTCGATCGGCGCGATCCTTACTCGGCCCATCATTCGACCCGCACGGCGGAAGTGGCGCGCGCCATCGCCATCGATATGGACCTTGAGGAAAATCTGGTCGAGACGGCCGAAATTGCCGCCTCGCTGATGAATTTGGGCAAGATTCTGGTGCCGCAGGAATTGCTCACCGCCGATCGCAAATTGACCACCGAAGAGCGCATGCTGATTCGCAATTCCACCCTGACCAGCGCCGATCTGCTCGAAGGCATCGATTTTGGCGGGCCGGTGGCGGAGACCCTCGGCCAGATGCTGGAATTCGTCGATGGCTCGGGCGTGCCCAACGGTCTTGCCGGCGACGATATTCTCAAATCAGCGCAAATCTGCGCCGTCGCCAATACCTTTGTCGGCCTGATCAGCCCGCGCTCTTACCGCGAAGGCATGGATTTCATCAAGGCGGTCGATATTTTACAGGGCGATGTCGATCATCAATTCTCGCGCGGTGTGGTCGCAGCCCTGGTCAGCCATCTTGAGAATAAGGGCGGCAAGGCCGAGGGGGAGCATTTCCGTGTGCTTGACGAGGCGGCGGATACGGATCGCGACGCCTAGGTCCGGCTTGCACGGGCGCGCCGGTGCGCTAGATTTTAGGTGATGTTTGGATTGTTCGAAAAGCGCCGCAAACGCGGCCGGGAAAACGCCGCCGCGCCGCGCGTGGCGGAGGATATGCGTGTCTATGCCATTGGCGACGTGCATGGCCGGCTCGATCTCCTGAAAAAGCTAAGCGGCAAAATTTCCGAGGATCGTGCTGCTAATCCGGCGGCGCGCTACAAGCTGATTTTCCTTGGCGATTATGTCGACCGTGGAAGTCAGAGCCGCGAACTACTCGATCTTTTGTCAGAAGGCCCAATCGACGGTTTCGAGACGATTTATCTCTCCGGCAATCATGAGGAATTTCTGCTGCGTTTCCTCAGCGACACATCTGATGCTTCGTCTTGGCTCTATTATGGTGGCGCCAATACCTTGATCAGCTACGGCATCTCGGCCTCGCCGCTGCAAAACGACCCCGAGCGCCTGATCGCCATTCAGCAAAAATTCCGCGATGTCCTGCCGGAGAGCCACTTGGCGTTTTTGCGCAACCTCGAGACCAGCCATGTCGAGGGCGATTATTTCTTCACCCATGCCGGCGTCCGCCCCGGCGTCGCGCTCGACGATCAATCGCCCGATGACCTGTTGTGGATTCGCGATGAATTTCTCGCCTCGAAAGCCGATCACGGCCGTGTCATTGTGCACGGTCACTCTGTGCGCATGCGGCCCGAGCTTCTCGCCAACCGCATTGGTATCGATACCGGCGCCTATGATACCGGCGTTCTAACCTGCCTGGTGCTTCAGGGAGAGGGCCAGTGGCTACTGCAAACCTGATTCCTGTTCCGGCGCCGTGACCGCGACCGGCGACACCCCGCTCGTTTGTATCTTGAGCGACAGCGATGGGCCGCGCTTGGCCGCCGCCATTCAATCGGCGCAAAGTTTTGACCTCACGGTGCTGGTTGGCGCTTGCGCCAATAAGCCGGGCGGCGTCGCGGCCGTCGATATCGATTGGCAGGATGATTTTGCCGCCGCGCGCAATCAGCTTGCTGATATCGCACTCGAACAATATGCCGATCATCCCTATCTGCTGTGGCTCGACAGCGACGAAGAATTGATCTCCTGGCCGGCGCATGATTGGGGCGCGGAAACGGCGCCCTGGTTTTCGCTGCAAATTGAAGACACCGAGGCGCTTACGCCGCGCCCGACCACCCGCCTGCAACGCAATAATGGTTCGCTGCGCTGGCATCATGCCATTCACGAAATGCTCTATTCCGTCACGCCGCCACAAGCCCCAACCGCCGAACCTCTGGGTGGTGCGCTGCTGCGCCATCATGGCTATGCCGACGATCAGACGATTGCCGCCAAACTCAGGCGCAATCAGGCCATCGTTGCGGCGGAGCGCCGCTGCGGCTTTGACTATCTCTATCTCTGGGTCGAAGAGGCGCGCTTTGCCGAGGCTTTCGGCAAGGGCGCGACCATGGCTTGGACCAAGGTATTCAACCACCCGGAAGCAGCGCCGCGCCATCCCGGTGCTATCGATCTTAGGGTCGAGGCGGCGGAATCTCTTTGCGCCTTCGGCAACACGGCGCCGGCGCTGCAATTGCTGGCGGAAAATCCACGGATCTTGGGTCTGCAATTGGCCGTCCTCGGCGCCGAGCAGCGGGAAAGTGGGGAGGTCGATGCGGCGCGGCTCGATTTTCTCAGCCATTGCGCCCGCGCCGGCCCCGGCGATTGGCGCTATAGTTATCCGCGCGCCCTGTTGGGCGCCTCGCGCGAGGAAATTCTGGCGCTGGTCAAAGAAGTCGCGGATGAGAATGATCAGTCCGCCACAAGCGATAAGATCAAGCGAAGTGATGGGGAGCAAAAGATGACGGGCCGGTTCACGCAGAGCGACGATTTCGACGCCGAAACTCTCGGCAACGATTTGGTTCTCATGAACAACAAGACGCGCGAGGTGCTGACCCTCAACCCGACGGCGCGCGCGGTCTGGGATCTGCTTGAGGGTGGGCTCAGCCGGGACGAGATCGGTGAAGCCTTTGGGCAAGCGTTTCCCGATATCGATAGCGTCATCCTTGGCAAAGACATCAACCGCACCTTGGAGCATCTTCTCGCCAGCGGCCTGATTTCGCGCGACGGGGACGCGGCTTAAAAGCTGTTTATGCCGGTAAAAACCTACCGCTTCGCCTGGCAAAGCCACGGTGCGCATGTTCGCACCCGGGACACGGATTTGATTGCCACGCTGGGCCGCTTTCTCGGTCTCGAGCCAGTGCCGGAGGAAGTGCTGCCGGCCGGCGAAGCGGATAATCTCATCACCATCGAGGAAACCGGCGGCGAGTTCATCATCGCCACGCATGATTGGCAATTGAGCGCCGGCAACCGTGAGCAATTGCTGTTCGCCGCCCTTGAGGCGATTGGGCAGATCTTCATCTATGATTTTCCCGGCGCGATATTTCATGCCGGGGCTTTTCTCGCGGGTAAGGGCGCGGTCGCTTTTTTCGGCGCGCCGCAAAGCGGTAAAAGCACGCTCGGCTTTGCTGCCTGGCGGCGCGGCCTGGCGCTTTTCGGCGATGACAGAATTGCGCTTATGGACGAAGGCCGGCGGGTTCAGGCATTTCCGAAATGCGTCAAACTCCGCCTGCCGGCGCTCGGCGCGCATCCGCCCGGAGCTGAAAACCTAACCTCGGAAATGGTGGTTGAGGCGGATTTGGGCCATGAAATCCGCTTCATTCTGGCCCGCACTCTGCCCGGATTTTGCCCCTACGACGCCGTTGCGGAGGTGGGTGTCGTGGTCGAGCTTAAGCGCGGTGTTGAGGGCGGCGCGACGCTCGCCCCCCTTGCGGCGGAAGATGCGGTTGAAGCCGCTCTTCAGAATGTCGTATCGCCAGAATATGAACCGATGGAAATTGTCCGCCTGATGAAACGCCAGGCTGAGAACGGAAGATTATTCCGCCTTACGGTCGGGCCGGGCGGTACCGAACACGCCCTCGATCTGTTGCTGGAGGTGTAAGTGGCGCGGTTGCTTAGTCGCTGAGGCCCTGCAGGAAGAGGATCAGATTGGCGCGGTCGCCTTCTTTCCTAACCCCGGCAAACGCCATTTTGGTGCCGGGCACGGTTCCCTTCGGATTGATCAGAAACTCGTTCAGCGCCGAGATACTCCAACTTCCACCCTGTGAGGACATGGCAGCGGAATATTTAAAGCCTTCTGCCGCACCCACATCGCGGCCGATGATGTTCCAGAGATTGGGGCCGACCTTGTTCTTTCCGCCCGCCTCGGCGGTGTGACAGGCGCCGCATTTTTTGAAGATTTTCTTGCCTTTGGCGGCATCCGCCCCGGCCAGTATTTCTTCGATTCCGGCAACTGCGGCAACCGCCTCTGCCTCCTCTTCTTCCGCTGCGGCCTCGTCGCCGTCTTCTTCCTCGGCTTCGGGCAGGGCATAGGCCATGCTGCCATGGTGATCATCAATATGATAAACATTGGTGGAGATGATCCACGACACCATCGTGACCAATCCCGCGAAAAGAATGGCACCGGCGATTTTGTTCAGTTCAAATGGCGACATGGCTCTGACAATGCCTCGGTATTGTGGGCGGCGTGTTTGCGTGTGGTGTATTTTGGGCGAATTTAGCCGCTTCCCTCCAGCCTGTCCAACTCCTATAAGGCGGGACAAAGGATAACAAGCCTATGGCAGCTTCGTTAAAGTCATCCCGGGCGCAGCCGGTGAACCCGATCATTCTGATACCGGCGCGGATGCAATCGCAGCGCCTGCCGGACAAGCCGCTCGCCGATATTGCCGGCGAGGCGATGATCGTGCAGGTCATGCGCCGCGCCGAGGAAGCGGATTTGGGCCGCGTTGTGGTGGCCTGCGGCGAGGCGGAAATCGCCGCCGCGGTGACGGCGGCGGGCGGCGAGGCGGTGCTGACCCGTCCCGATCATGCCTCGGGTTCCGATCGCATTCATGAGGCGCTGATGATCATCGATCCCGATGGCGCGCACGATGCGGTGGTGAATGTGCAGGGCGACCTGCCGACGCTGGCGCCTGACCTGCCGCGCGCCGCACTTGATTTGTTGGATGATGCGGCGGTCGATATCGGCACGCTGGCGGCGGAAATCACTGACGCGGACGAACGCGACAATCCGAATGTGGTCAAGGCCGTGGTCTCTCCCGACGGCACGGGAAAAGGCGGGCGGGCGCTTTATTTCACCCGCAGCACCGCGCCATCCGGCGATGGCCCGCTCTATCACCATATCGGCCTCTATGCTTTTCGCCGTGCCGCGCTGATGCGCTTTATCGAGCTGCCGCCGAGCCCATTGGAAGAACGCGAGCGGCTCGAGCAGTTGCGCGCGCTCGAGGCCGGCATGCGTATCGATGTGGCCTTCGTTGACACTGTTCCCCTCGGTGTCGATACTCCGCGCGAATTGGCCCGGGCGCGGGATATTCTTGGCGGATAGAATCTGACATGAGCGACAGTAATTCAGAGGCGAGAGAGACGATTGCCTTTCAGGGCGCTCCGGGCGCCTATTCGGATTTGGCCTGCCACCAGGTCTATCCCGATATGCGCTCGCTGCCGTGCAAAACCTTCACTGATGCCTTCGCCGCGGTGGCGGAAGGGCGCGCCCATTTCGCCATGATCCCAATCGAAAATTCGGTCGCCGGGCGGGTTGCCGACATTCATCAGCTATTGCCGGAATCACACCTCCGCATCGTGGCTGAGCATTATCAGCCGGTGCATCACCAATTGCTCGCCTGCAAGGGCGCTCACGCGGCGGGGCTAAAAATCGTGCGTTCGCACGTTCATGCCCTGTCGCAATGCCGTAACGTGATCCAACGTTTGAGTCTGGATGCCGTTGTGCATGCCGATACCGCTGGCGCGGCGGCGGAAATCGCCAAGCTCGGCGATCCCAGCGTTGCCGCCATTGCCTCTGGTTTGGCGGCGGAGATTTATGGCCTCGATGTGATCGAAGCCGGGGTCGAGGACGAAGCGCACAACACCACGCGTTTTGTCGTCTTGGCGAAACAGGCAATCGACCCCGATCCGGCCGATGGCCCGGTGGTTACCTCGTTCGTTTTCCATGTGCGCAATGTGCCCGCCGCGCTCTATAAGGCGCTCGGCGGCTTCTCGACCAATGGCGTCAACATGACCAAGCTCGAAAGCTACATGGTCGGCGGCACTTTCACCGCGACGCAATTCTTTGCCGAGGTCGAAGCCCATCCGAGCGAGCACCACTTACAGTTGGCGCTTGAGGAATTGGGCTTCTTCACCAGCGAAGTGACGATCATGGGCGTCTATCCCGCCCATCCGTTCCGCGCCGAATCAGCGAAGAAAAATAATAAGTAATTAAGTTGGGAAGTGCCCGTCGATCCAGTCGCGTAAGAGGCGCCGCGCGATGGAGTATTCGCCCGGCATGCGGAAATCGTCCGAGGGTTTCACATCGCGCAGCCAGTCGCGATTGTACCAATTGGCGTATTCGAGCTCTTTTTCGTCGACCTTGATCTCGCGGCTCGCCGCCTTGGCCATGAAGCCGACCATAATCGAAGCGGGAAACGGCCACGGCTGCGAGGAGTGGTAGCGCACGTCGCTGACATGCACGCCCGATTCCTCGAAAATCTCGCGCGCCACGTTCTCCTCCAGGCTTTCGCCCGGCTCGAGAAAGCCGGCCAGGGTGGAGTGCATGCCCGCCGGCCAATGCGATTGGCGGCAGAGGAGAGCATCGTCGCCGTCATGCACGAGCACGATCACCGCCGTATCGGTGCGCGGAAAATGCACGGCGCCACAATCGGTGTTGGTGCAGGCGCGCTCGTGCCCGGCTTTGCGCGCGATGCTCTTATGGCCGCAGGCGGCACAAAAGCCGTTCTTGCGGTGCCAATACATCAGCCCGCGCGCATAGGCGAGGATCGCCGCTTCCGGCGCCGGGACGAGCTGCACCGATTCGCGCAGATCCATCAGCGCACCGCCGGCATAGCGCGATATCACGGCTTCTTCCGGCAAATGCGACAAATCGATGGCGAAATGGGCGACCGCGCTCTCATCCGGCGTGACGCCTAGCAGGGCGAGCGGTGCGGCGCCCTCGGCCCAATCCTCGAGCCAGCCTTCGAGCGCCAGGCGATCATTGAGCGCGGCGCGCGGCTCGGCGCCGCCAAACACAATGCTTTGCTGGTTCCAGACCGCGATAAAGCGGCTCGCCGGATTGTCCAACTGGGATTTTATCCAGCTATCATCGGCCCTTAGGTGATCGACACGGTCGAGCGGCACGCCGGAGAAAATATTGCCCGGCAGCAGGGATAATTTTCGCATGGCGTCAACCTCGCATAGCCGCCCCCATTCGGTCAAAGAAGCTTACACCTGAATCAAAGAGGCTTGCGCCACTGCCAAAGGGGCTTGCGCTGTTTTCTAAGAAGCTTGCGTGGGGGGCGGGCACTACTGATATAGTGCCCCCGGGAGACCGGCGGCGGACGGCCGCCTCGCCAACCCGGTCAGATCCGGAAGGAAGCAGCCGTAACGAGCGCAGGACGGGTCGCATGTCCGGCCTCCCACCTAATCCGCGTGATTGGCGATACTCCGCCGGTTTGCGTCCGATCAAAACTTTAATTGTGGATTCCGGATGGGCGAAGAAGGCCCTTACCGCGTTCTGGCCCGCAAATATCGGCCGATAAATTTTTCCGACCTTATTGGTCAGGAAGCGCTTGTGCGCACCGTAACCAATGCGATCCGTACCGGTCGCTTGGCGCACGCCTTCCTGCTGACGGGCGTGCGTGGCGTCGGCAAAACCTCGACGGCAAGAATCCTCGCGCGCGCGCTCAATTGTACCGGCGCCGAAGGACAAGATAGCGGACCGACGGCCGATCCCTGCGGCGCCTGCGAGCATTGCCTTGCGATTGCCGAGGACCGCCATGTCGATGTGCTCGAAATGGACGCCGCCTCGCATACCGGCGTCGACGATATGCGCGAGCTCATCGATGGCGTGCGCTACCGCCCGACCAGCGCGCGCTACAAGGTCTATATCGTCGATGAAGTGCATATGCTCTCCAAACAGGCCTTCAACGCCCTCTTAAAAACCCTGGAAGAGCCGCCGCCGCACGCCAAATTCATTTTCGCCACCACCGAAGTGCGCAAACTGCCGGTCACCGTGCTGTCGCGCTGCCAGCGCTTCGATCTACGCCGCGTCGATGCGGAAACCCTGGCGGCGCATTTTCAGTCCGTGGCCGAGAAGGAAAATGCGGAAATCGATAGCGCCGCGATCCGCCTGATTGCGCGTGCCGCCGATGGCTCGGTGCGCGACGGCCTCTCGCTCCTGGATCAGGCGATCGCCCATGGCGCCGGGGCGGCGGGCGAGGCCGAAGTGCGCGATATGCTCGGCCTTGCTGATAGGGCGCGCGTGTTCGAGCTGTTCGAAGCGGTGATGAAAGGCGAGATCGCCGCAGCGCTCGATCTCCTCAATGAGCAATATAATGCCGGCGCTGATCCGATAACCGTGCTCGAAGATATGCTTGAGCTGACCCACTGGCTGACCCGGGTGAAGCTGGTGCCAAGCGTGGCCGAAGAGCCGGGTATCCCTGAGATCGAGCGCCGCCTTGGCCAGGAGATGACAGCCAAGCTGGCGATGCCGGAACTGACCCGCGCCTGGCAAATGCTGCTCAAGGGCCTCGGCGAAGCGCGCGCCGCACCGCATGCCCTGATGGCGGTGGAGATGGCCTTGGTGCGCCTCGCCTATGCCGCCGATCTGCCGAGCCCGGCCGATGCCGTGCGCGCGCTCGAAGGCAGTGCTGCCAAGCCTGCATCAGCCAAGCCGGCGCCGGCTGCGCCAGCGGCGCCGCCACCTGATTCACCTGCGGCATCGGGGCCGGCGCCGGATTCGAATGGTGGCCAAACGGCCCTGGCCGAGGAGCGGGCGCCCGAGCCCGCGCCCGAGCCAACGCCGCAACCGGAAGCGAGTCTTGGCAGCGAGGTGACGTGTCTCGAAGATATCGTTGCCCTGGCCGAACGCCACCGCGAAATGGAGCTGCGCCATTGGCTGGTAGCCGATGTGCATCTGGTGCGCTTTTCGCCCGGCCATATCGAGATACGGCAAAACGAAAACATGTTCGGTAATATGGCCGGTACGCTGGGCGAAAGATTACAGGACTGGACCGGCGCGCGCTGGATGGTGTCGCTTTCCGACAAGGCCGGTGAGCCGACGCTTGAGGAACAGGCACAAGCGCGCGCCGCAGCCAAATTACGCGCCGCCGCCGACGATCCGCTGGTGCGTCAGGTATTGAAAAATTTCCCCGATGCCGAAATCAGCGGCTTGCGCGAGGATGGTGAATCGGGCGACAAGGAATGACCGCAATACGGAGACAAGTGATATGAAACTGGGCCAGATGATGAAACAGGCACAGGAGATGCAGGCCAAGATGGCCGAGATGCAGGAAGGCCTGGGTTCGCTCGAAGTCAGTGGCGGCTCCGGCGCCGGCCTGGTGAGCGTCACCCTGAACGGCAAGGGCGAGATGCGCAGCATCAAAATCGACCCGTCGCTGGTCAACCCGGACGATGTCGAAATGCTCGAGGATCTCGTCGCCGCCGCCTTCAATGATGCCAAGGCCAAGGTTGAGGCCCATGTTCAGGAAGAGATGTCGAAATTGACCGGCGGCCTCAACCTGCCGCCCGGCATGAGTTTGCCGTTTTAGGCTCGGCCACGGACGTCCAGCATGGCCGGCAATGATATCGAACGGCTGATCAATTATCTGAGCAAGCTGCCCGGCCTCGGGCCACGCTCGGCGCGCCGTGCCGCGCTGCATATGTTGAAACGCCGTGAGGCGCTGATGGTGCCGCTCCTGAAAGCGCTCGAAAGTGCGGCGGAAAATATCAAACCGTGTGCCACCTGCGGCAATCTCGATACCGACGATCCCTGCGCCATCTGCGCCAATCCCGAGCGCGACGGTAGCCTGATTTGCGTCGTCGAGGAGGTCGCCGATCTGTGGGCGCTCGAGCGCACGCACAGTTATAAGGGGCGCTATCATATCCTCGGCGGTCTGTTGTCGGCGCTCGATGGCGTCGGCCCGGAGGATCTCAACATCGCCGGTCTGATCACGCGCGCCGGCGCGCCGGAGGTGACGGAAATCATCCTCGCCATGAGCGCCACCGTCGACGGCCAGACGACGGCGCATTTCGTCACCGACAGGCTGAAGGGCCAGGATGTCAGCATCACCCGTCTGGCGCACGGCGTGCCGGTCGGCGGCGAACTCGACTATCTCGACGACGGGACGCTGAGCGCCGCCCTTAAGGCGCGCCGCCCGCTTTAGTCTTCGCCGCTGGTGTCGTGCTTAGTGAGTGGAGGGGCAGCGGGAAATCGAGCTAGTTAATTTATTTTTGATTGGAAACGTTCCCGTATTTCTACGCTATGTAGCCGGTCATTTCGGCCGCCACTCGCGAGCGAGCTTTTCTGCTTCGGCGATCTGCTCACGAGTCATATCGTCCTCCATGAGGTCACGAAATTCAGCCGCGCCCACGTCTCCTTGGCTGGCTGCAAGGATGAACCACATGTGCGCCAGCACCCAGTTCA